>JAWOIT010000003.1:0-17373 GCA_046484535.1 Pseudomonadota bacterium
GGGGAACCGATCCCCGAGGCGCTCGCCCACTGGCGTCTTCGCCTCGAGGGTTTCGGCCACGACGCGCTGGTGGTCGGGCATACCCATCAGGTGTTTGCCGAGCGGCTCGGCGAAACCCTGGTGATCAACCCCGGCAGCACGGTGTTCAATCACAGTTGCGCTATTCTCCGCCTGCCCGAGCTGGAGGTCGAATGGCACTCCCTGGGCGGTGGAATATCCAGTGTCTGGAACTGGGGTATGGGGGTATCCCGCCGGGACTAGTGTCGTATCAGTTTTTGCGTCGCGCGGCGTAGAGTGAGCCGGCCTTGCCGCCCCTGCGGGCATTGAGGTCTTCGGCCATGCGTTTGGCATGCTCGGTGACGATTTTCATGCTGCCGGGTTTTTGACCGTTGATCTCGGTGGCCCCGCGTTTGATGGTGTAGCTGTGCCAGTTCTTGCCGTCCATTCCTTCCGGGGCGGTGGTCTTGACCACCTCTACCACTTCAAATTGTTTCTTGAGATCGCTGACTGCGGATAGCTGAGACATGGTATTCCTTTTCCTTGTGAGTAGAGTTGACCTGTTAAGTATAGTAACTTATCTGGGGACTATGCACAGAGAGTTGTAAAATTTTTGTAAAGTGAAGACCTCCGGACATAAAGGGTCCGGCCCGGCAAAAGCTTTAGAGGTAGCCCATCTCCTGGGCGATGGAGGAGAGTAACATCCGCCCGCCGTCGAGATTGTTCATAATCCCGTGGCGGTGGTCGATCCACCATTTGGCCTCGATCTGCTCCTCGAGGTATTCGATGGATTTGTGAATACTGCTTTTGACATCGCCCCAGTAGTCCGGGTCCTCCTCGGCGGCCTGTGCATCCACCTCCTCGATCCATTTGAGCACCTTGTCCACCGCGCCGAAGGCGCTGAGGCGTATGGTCTCGGCCCAGGCTACCTGTTTGCCTGAACCCTCCAGCGGCGGCAAGCCACGTTCGCCGGCGAAAAGCCGGGCCTGGGCGGCCTTCTGCCGACGCTCCTGTTCCTGCTCGCCGGCCTGACAGATCCGGCAGGGGCCCTGTGCCAGTTGCCCGGCGCGTTCGTCCCAGGTGTAGTCATCATCCCCATAGAAGGGGTGCAGCACCACATGATCGCAGCTGTGGCGGACCACTTTGAGGTCGAGCTGTTCACGGCTCTCGCCGTTGCCCTGGTTGTGGCCGACCAGGGTGCAGGGGATCATGTTCTGCTCGCACCAGCGTGCCACATCCAGATGTTGCACCGTCTCGTAGAGGCGGCGCACCTTCATATCGTGGTAGTGCTGCTCGATGATCGCCGCCTTGAACGCACCGGCTTTGCTGAAGTCCCTGGCCGGGCGCATCCACAGCTGGTCATAGCCGATGTGCCAGCGGGCCAGCCACTGTTCGGTCTTGGCCTTAACCGAGGTGTTGCGGCCGGTGATGATCACCACCGGCACCCCCTCATCGCGGGCCTGGTTGAGACGATCGATAAGCGGCAGGTTGGGCATGTCCTCCTCGCAGGCCTCGAGGAAACGGTCCCAGTGCTTGACCCCCTCGTCATTATAGAGGTGGTGGAGGCGGTGCTCGATCAGGGCCAGGACGCCGTCGAGGCCGCAGATCACGATCTCATGCTGTTTGTTCATGGGGACTCTTGTGGGGCGGCTTGGTGCATGTAATTATCGTCACTCTGTCATAGTGCACAGTAATTTTAACGCCTTAGGCAAGGAGGAGACAGGATGGAGCAGGAGAAGCTCAAACAACAGGTCCGCCAGACCTTCGATACCATCTGCACTGGATAAGGGCGATGGGATCCCGCTTAACATTGAGGTCATCATCACCCGCGCCCGTCGTTAGGGGATAGCCCTCTGCATTGATAATTTTCTACTACTCTTGTGGCATGAACGATTAGCCAATGGAGGGTAGGGTTATGCAAAGGCTGGATGATCCCTTTGTCTCATCGCACAACCTCAGCCATGCGGTGGTGGAGGCCGGCGATACGCTCGGCCTGGAACGCGCCGATGTGGCCGGTATTATTCATTTCATCCGCGAAGGCGCCGGCGCGCTTTACGCGGGGCGCGCCTTGATCGAGCCGGGCAGCGAGGCCTGGGATCGGTCCATGCTCTTTGTCGAGCTGTACCTGTCGCTGGATGATGCCATGGGCGGCGATCAGGCGAAGATGGTGCGCTGGCTGCATACCCGCAATCCCGCCCTTAAAGATGAAGAGCCGCTGGTGGTGCTTGAGGACCAGGGTCGCCTCGAGGATGTGCTGAATGCGCTGAAGAGGGAGTTTAAGCTGACCTGAAGCGGCAACACAGGGTATTCGCGCTTGGCGTGCGGTGAGTCGATGGGGTATGTTTGCGCCCTGTTTCATTGAAGGTCCTGTTGCGTGAAAACCAATACCCGTATCGATGCCATGGTCCCGTGGCGGCCCGATTTTTATCAGCGCTCGGCGCTTTTTGCCCCGCTGGTCCCGCTGGTGGAACGCTTTGCCGAAAGTGCCGAATGGCCGACACTGGATGACCTGCAGCGCCTGCTCGATGAGCGGGAAACCCCGCTTCGCACCCGCCATGGTGCGGCGCTGAAGATCGTGCCGCAGGAGGGGCGTCCTGATCACTTTTCCCGGCACTACGCACCGCGCATCTATCTGAGTGGTGAGATCCAGACCCGCCGCCACAATTGGCACGACTTCTTTCAACTGCTCAGCTGGTTCCTCTTTCCCCGCACCAAGGCGGTGATCAACGCCATCCATATCCCGCTGGCCAAAAAGCGTCTGGAAAAGGGCGTGGATATCGGCCGTCGCACGCCGGTGGAGAATATGCTCTCTCTGTTCGATGAGGGCGGGGCGGTACTGGTGGCCGGTGATCTGTCACTGCTGGAGCTGGTGCGGGAGTTCAAATGGAAGGAACTGTTCTGGCAGCGTCGCGATGAGCTAAAAGAGCAGTTCGATTGTGTCGTTTTCGGCCATGCGATGTATGAGAAGGCGCTGGCGCCCTATCTGGGCATGACCGCCAACACCATTTTGCTGGAAGGGGATGGGAACTATTTTGCCGGCGATCGTGAAAGTCGCCTGGCCTGGATCGATGAAAGGCTCGCCGCGATCTTTGAAAGCGGTGAGCAGTATCAAAAACCGCGCGACCTGCAGCCGTTTCCGATCCTCGGTATGCCCGGCTGGGATCCGGCAAACAGTGACGAAAGTTATTACGACAACACCGATTATTTTAGGCCGGGGCGTCGCAGATAGCGCCGTTACGAATGCAGACGAGATTGCTTCACATCGTTCGCAAAGACACCTACCTTGTCATTACGAGGAGCGTAGTGACGAAGTAATCTGATTTTGTGTCAGGAAGTTGTCAGCGGTGCAAGGGTTTATGTTGGTCGGAGTAGCGAAGCGTAATCCGACATAACGCTTAACGGTGATTTTCAAGAATCACGATACTTTTCTCTTCAACACCCAGGTCGGCGGCGACCACCGCGCATTTGGCCTGTAATAAGAAAAACAGGTTTTCCCTCGTACCGCTGAGGCTTTCATAGTTTGCCATGCCTTTGGCGATCACCAGCGGTGCTTCATCAAAGCGTTTTCTGAATGTATCACTGCATTGATCGAGCAGGGTGCCCATGGCCGCGGCGCCGTTGTCGATCACTTCGCACACCCGGTCAAGGCCGGCATCCAGCGCATCCTCCCGGGTGGCGTCGTTGACCGCCGGGCCACCCTTGACCGCGTAGGTGACCGGTTTGTCGAGGGTCTCGATCAGCAGCCGGTCCATCACGGTCTCGCCGGCGTTATCGCCCAGATAGAGGATCGACTCGGCTTGTTGAATGGCCGTCTTGAGTTGTGCCATATGGTTGAGCTCGGGAGTGGTGGAGAGTACCCGTTCTATGCTTGCCTCAAGGTCATACTCCGCCGCCACCCCCAGGTCGATGATATTGCCGGCGATGGCGAGGCGAATAGCGGTATCGAGGGGTTCGACTGCCTGCAGCAGCATCGATCTTAATTGGGGGTAGAGCGACAGGGCCTGGGCGGTGGCTTCATGTTTTTTATCCCGGAAGGGATCGGGGTTATCGGCCTGACGACGGATAAGCGCGTGAATCGCCGAGGCGGTGATGGCCGGGTTGGTATCGAGCGGGGTGGCCGACAGTTGACCGCGGATCTGGCTGAGCAGCTCTTCCCGCCCGGTTTCATCCATCCCTGCGAGACGTGCGGCATCGCTCGCCTGGCGCTGGAAACAGCGGTGACATTCGGTTTTTGCTTTCATCTTGCGTGGGGTGATCCTGGCGAAAACGCGGTTTGCCCTGACTGCGCATGACATGGGTCAGGGTGCGGTTAGATGAGTATCGTCTATGCTATCACCAATTGGACCGGGAAAAAGAGGAGTGCAGTGATGAGCAAGTATCTGATGGCAATTGCCGCTTTAGCGTTGATGATGAGCGGATGCGGTCAAGATGAAGAGCCGATGGAGGAGCAGGCCGCGGAGGAAACCGCCGTGCAGCAGGAAGCGGATATGGCGACAGATTCCATGCAGGATGAGACCGGTACGGCGGAAGAAGAGGGTGAGGCCATGGACAACGACGTGGAACCCACCAACGGTGAAGATCAGACGGAAGGAGACGCGTTGCTGGATGAGAGCTCCTCGACGTCAGAAGAAGTTGCTGCGGAGGCCGAAACGGATGGTGCCGACGGTGATTCCAGCCAGGGTAAACAAGTTTATGACAATGCCTGTTTTACCTGTCATGCGCAGGGTATTGCCGGGGCACCCAGGTTAGATGACAAAGCGGCTTGGGAGCCACGCATCGCCAAAGGGATGGAGACACTGGTCAGCCATGCGATCGACGGGTTTCAGGGCGACGCAGGCGTCATGCCTCCTAAAGGTGGCTTTATGAACCTGAGTGACGAGGAGGTTCGTGCGGCGGTGGCCTACATGGTCGAACAGGCCGAATAGGTCTACCGATCCTTCAGTACGCGTGCAGCCATGTTGCTCAGGCATGGCTGCACCCTTCCCGGCTGCAGAGCGAAAGAATGGACCGCAGCAGAATCGGTTGACCACTGCGGAGAAGAGATTGGCCGCAATCGGTGATACCGGCAATACGCTCACCGAGGATCATCGGTAGACCGAGTCGCTCGGCAAGCGCTCCGAAAAGGCGGGTGGCCGCCAGCAGATCCAACAGCACATACAGCAGTTCCATAACCCCCCCTTGTGATACATCCATAGATTGTTTCGTCGGGATCGAATGTGCGAAAGAGGCCTCTTATCGCCTCTATGACGCTATTAAGAGGTTTTGTGTGCAATCGGATAATGACCGGTGTATCTGTAGAGGTATTTATCCGCAACAATGGCGGCGACGGCTATCGCCGCAGAGAAACAGGGATTACCGATGCAGACAGGTCCGCGCGAAATCGTCACCCCCTTCCGCCCGATTCCACTGGAGGTGCCGGAGGGGATGAAACCCAATGAGTTTTTCAACAGCACCGAAAACCTCAACGATTTGGTGAATAACAACGGGCTGTTGATCAATCCGGAGAACCTGCTGCTCTATCGCAAGGCGTTGGGCCACTCCAACACCTTCGACACCTCGATCATGTACAACACCTCCAAGACCATCCTCAATCCGCTGGGTCGTCCGGTGCGGCGTACCCAGGTGCCCGATGAGGTGCGGCATGTCTGGAACCGGATGAACCAGATCATTATCGAGTACATGCTGGAGATCTTCCCCGACCCGAACGAACACCTGGTGCTGGCCGGTGAGGCGAGCCTGGATGCCACCTGGCCGCTCACCTCCCCCGGCGTGCCGAGTATCCGCATGCTGCACAACCACTTTATCGTCTTTCCCATGCAGCAGCTTCGCGAGGCGGAGCCGGCCGATCCGAAAAACCCGAACCTCACCGACGGCGGCCAGCACTCTCTGTTCGAGAAGTACATGCACGATGTTTACCGCGAGTTTATCTGCAAGGCGTTGCACCTGGAGGTACTGCGCCCCATTAGTGATGATTCGGCCCGGTTCGATCTCACAGGGTATCCCCACGGTTTGCCCAGTTGGGAGATCCCGGGTGGGGCGGCGACGTTGGAGGATGTCCGTTTCTGGCACGAATATGATCTGGTACTGAAGGGTTTTCTCGATTTTTATCGCACCTTCTTCTCTCAGGTCTCCACCCGCAACGCGCCGATGCTGCCCGATCTCTACTTCCCCGATCAGGTGGAAAGTGTGCTGTTGTTCAATAACGACTTTTTAAAGACCGCGAAGATGGTGCGCGATCGCTGCATCACCGATCCCGCCTATGCCAATGCGATCCGCTGGCAGCCGGCATTCAAGCAGCTCATCTACCGCAATGAGCAGGGCAAGCTCATCGTCACCATCAGCCAGAACTCCATCGGCAATGCGATCACCGAACTGCTCGGTGTGGTGGTTAACCGTACCCCGGACGCCGAGGTCTATGAGCAGGCCGAACCGGCACTGATTGAAAAACTGCTCGAAGTGCGCCGCCGTTTGATTGAGGCGGATCTGGGCAGCGGGATCGCCACGGAGCACTGGCCGGCCTAACCGGCATCATCGCGACCGTTTACCGCTGGACTACACTTGAGGGGTGTATAAGGACGGAAAGATGGTGGCATTATGTCGGTGCTTCATGTTGTTGCCTGTCGTTGGCGAGGGCTTACCGCTTTTACTCTCCTGCTAAGTTCTCTGCTGTTATCCGGATGTGATAGTAGCGGGAGTTTTATCGGCAGCATCCCTGCCGGCACGACCATGGAGGACATTCCGAAAAACCTCCAGGCTTATCCCGGATCGGGGGTGGTCACCCTGGTTTGGGACGAGGTGGAGAATGCCGGGAGTTATACCGTCTACTGGAGCACGGAACCGGATGTCACGGCGCAGGATGATGTCCTGCCGGTGGTTACCGGCGCGACGGCGACGCATCCCTTTTTGAATAATGACATCACCTTTTACTATCGCGTAGCGGCAACGGTAGAGGGTGAGCAGAGCGATCTATCCGAGGAGGTTTCAGCCACCCCCATCGCCTGGTCGGATCCGATCGCGGCCGCGGGCAGGGTCAATGATGTTGGCTGGAGTGGGATACGCTTTGTCGCGGTAGACGATAGCGGCTCTGTGACCCCGAGCGATGACGGAATGACCTGGGGTGACAGTGTTTCGCCAGCCGGTGCCTCCTTAAGGGGCATTGTTTGGGCGGGGCGGTTTGTCGTTGTCGGTGATAGCGGTACTGTCCTCCTGAGTAGTGATGGTGTGAATTGGAGCAGCAGTAATATTGACCCTGACAATTCCCTCTATGATGTCATCTGGGATGCAAGGGGATTTGTCGCGGTGGGTGATCGCGCCGGCAGTGATAACGAGCTGATACTGCACAGTACGACCCCAAGTGATCCCGATTCGTGGACGGCGGCCTCTTCCGTCCCCGGTACGGCCAACCCGCTCTACGCCATCGCCTGGAACAGCGAACGGTATGTGGCCACCGGCGCGAATGGATTTATCATGACCAGCACCGATGGCGATAGCTGGGTAGAACAGGATTCGGGAATCGTTGCCAATGCCTTAAGAGGGGTGGTCTGGGCAGCGGACCGGTTTGTCGTGGTGGGGGATAATGGAATCATACTCACCAGCCCCGATGGGATCACCTGGACGCGCCGGGTATCCGGAGTTATTACCGATCTGTCGGCGGTGTTCCATGAAGGCGCCCTGTATCTGGCGGTGGGAGCCAATGGTGTGATTTTCAGCAGTGCGGACGGCATTACCTGGACCCGGGAGTTTTTCCCGCCATTCACCGATCTCTATGCCGTTGGCGGTAATGGAACTCGGAACGTAATCGGTGGCGGCGATGTGGAAAACGGGGTGATCTACACCCGGCCGCGTTAAAGGTTTGCACAAAATATCCAAACATAAGGCGGGTAGAAATGAATGTCGGTTTACGTCGCGAGCGGCCAAGCCGACCTCATAGGTTAGTTCTTAAGGCTGAACATGGGTTATCGAAAAGTGAACCAATTAGAGTTCCAGTTTTTGCACCGGCGCCTCCATCCAGTCATCGCTTTCATCCCAATCATAGTTGGGGTCATCCACATAGAGCTCCACCTCATTGCCGTCCGGGTCGTGCAGGTAGAGGCTCTGGCTGACGGTGTGATCGGATAACCCGTCGATCTGACAGCCGAAATTTTCCGCCCGCTGCAGGGCGCCGCGCAGGGCATTGAGGGTATCGCCGACCTTCCAGCCCACATGATAGAGGCCGATGCGGTTACCGCTGAGCGGCCCCGGTGCGTCGTTGACCTGTATGAGCAGCAGCTCGTGATGCGTACGCCCGCCGCTGAACAGGGCGGCGCGGCCTTCAAAGATACGACCGATCTCATGCAGACCGACCACATCGCGGTAGAAGGCGCTGCTTTTTTTCAGATCCCGCACGTAAAACACCACATGGCCCAGCTCCGCCATGATCACCACCTGAATGATTAAGTATATGGATAAGTGTAGTACGCAAGGATCTGTCTGCAGCACCGAAGTCCGATGACGCCGCACACTTGCGGGTAATTGCCGGCGACGGAGGAATAACGGCATAACACGGGCTGATCGCAAGCGGCGTAATAACCGTTATAATGGGGTTCCCTTCTGTGCTGTAACGGATGCTACTTATAAATGTTCTCCCTGCTTAAACGCCGCCCGCTATTGGATGACTTAACGGTGCAGTGGCTGTCCGATTGTTACGCCTGGGCACTGCAACAGTTCGACGCGCAGGTGTTTCGCGATACCACGCAGTTGGTGTTGCCCAACGATCGTTTTTTTCCGGGAAGGGTGGACAGCATCGATGGGATGGCGAACCTCATCTTCGACAAGGTGAAAAGTTATGCAGGTGTCGCGCACTGGCCGACACGGCTGATGGACGGTAGCCGGTGCAGCCTCAATGCGCCGGTTAAACCGGTGATCGACGGTCCGCTTCGCCGGAGCGATGGCATGAGTCCCGACCCGGTGGCGGAGGAGCAACGCCTGCCGATACTCTATGACCCGGCGTTGGTAAACAATCCCGAGGCGATGATCGCCGGTCTCGCCCATCAGCTGGCGCACTATTTGGCGCTACAGGCCGAAACCACACCGCCGGGCGGTAAGGAAAACTGGGCGCAGGCCACGGAGGTATTGGCAGTATTCCTGGGTTTCGGACCGATGATTGCCAACAGCGCCTTTAACGTGCGTATCCCCCGTTGCGGCAGTTGCGCTCCGCAACCGGCGGACAGGAAGAGTTTTCTCTCCCAGTATGATCTCACCTATGCGCTGGCGATCTTCTGTGTACTCAAGGGGGTTTCGAACCGTGAGGTGCTGCCGAGTCTGAAAGGGCCGCTGCGCGGTTTTTTCAAGCGGGCGGTGAAGGAGGTCGCGGCCAACGGTGTAGCTTTGGAGCGCCTGAAACAGATCGCCTGATTGGATAGTTGGCTTTCCCTTTGTGTTTTGACAGGCTTGTGGAATGGATTAAGCGAAGCCGTAATCCGACAACAACGCTTATCGCTCCAGCCGCTCTACCAGACGTTCCAGTTGTTGACCCAAGGCATCCCATGCGCCCATCGGTCCGCTTTTGAGGATCTCTTCCCTGCGCCAATCTTTTGTTGAAGGGAGTTTCAGCTCCTCGTAAAGGGTGGCGAGTTTTTCCTGTTGTCGGCGGGCGTGCTCAAGCTCTGCATGGGCTTCCTCGGCGGCGGGCTGCTCGGCGATTCCCTTTTGCGCCCGTTCCATCAACTCATCGATGTGACGCATGCGGGATTGGTATTCGCGGATGTGCCGCTCCAGCAGTTGGTTTTCGGTAGTCATTTTCCCTCCAAACGACGCCGGTTGGAACCCTGTTACCGAATAAGTGTAGTCGCCGCCGTGAGTCAATCAATGGCCCGCGTGGTCTCGGCCCGTGCCAGAGATGGATTCGATTGATTGCAGTTGTCGCAGTGGGTGATAACCGGCGTTTTACTCACCGGCCGCATGCGTTCACTGAGGCGTTTAACCGGCTGGTTGAGGCGGTGTTCGTAAAATACAGAATAGGCCATTACCCGGCGTACATACTGACGGGTTTCGTCGTAGGGGATGGTTTCAGCCCAGATATCCGCGTCCATGACATCGTCATTCGGATACCACTTTCTGATCCGATGCGGACCGGCGTTGTACGCGGCGGTAGCGAGCACCGGGTTGCGACCGAACTCATTATGCACTTTGTGCAGGTAATAGCTGCCGAAGTGAATGTTGGTTTTCGGCTTAAGCAGCTGTTGCCGGTCGGGCTGGGCAAGGCGCAGGTCGCGGGCGATCTCCCGGCTGGTCTGCGGCATCAGTTGCATAAGGCCGAGCGCGCCGACATGGGATTGTACGAACGGCATCATGGCGCTCTCTTGCCGCACTACGGCATAGATCCAGGCCGGGTCGATATTTCGCCGGTGCGCCTCCTCTTCCACCGTATCGTTGTAACTGAGGGGGAAGCGGATGTTGAGGTCATCAAAATGATCGGCTTTGGCCAGGGTGAGCAGAGCGCGATCCGTCCAGCCGAAGGCGTCAGCCAGTTTTCCCGCCGCCAGCATTTCCTCTCGGTTCATGGTTGAAACCGCATAACGCCATTCACTCCGTGCCGATCCGCTAAGACCGAGAAGGTAGAACTCAATGGCGCGTTTCATGTCGGGCCGATTAGCCACCCGGGTGATGACCTCTTTGTCGACCTGAAGCGGGGCGTTATTCAGGTTATAAAGGAGGTTCAGTTTGTCGGCAGCGAGGAAACCATAGTAGACCCGTTCCTTGCTGACGGTTTTAAAGAAGTGCTTGGCGGTATCAGGAAAACCCATTTTCTCAAAGATCCGTCCACGCCAATACATGGCGCGGGTTGAGCGGTTTTCGCCATCGGGCATCACTTCCAACCAGGCGAGGGCGTCTCCCCATCGCCCGGTTCGAAGGGCGATGCGTAGGGCGTGATCGCAGACCTCCATATCACGCATCTCCTTAGGCAGCTGCTTGAATAGCTCCAGCGCTTGAGGATTGTTCGCATAGGTGTGACCGATGGCAATGGCGCGGGTGATCCTATTCCGCTGGGTATCGGAAAATGTGTATTTGGGTTCAAGATCACGCCATAGAACGGTGGTTCCCCGGGGGGCGCGAAGGGCGCGATATTGCAGTGTGTTGGTGATGATGCGGCGGTTCAGCGCGGTGTCGGTTTGCAATGGTTTGCTGTGCAGCAGGTTTGGTTGGCTGTAGGCGCGGTGCCAGAGGTCGATACGGCGTTTGTCTTGGACATCCAGCGGCCGGGCGATGTAGCGGGCCAGTTCGATTTCGCCGTTTTCCAGCAACAACCCGATACGTTGCCGGCGTAGCTCGTTGCTGATCCCTCCGGATTTTTCCCAGGCTACGAACAAGGGATCGCAGGTTTCATCCTGAGAGTAACCGACCAGCCAGAGCTTTTTGGCGCCCTCCCAGGCGCCTCGCTGATCGCCGGTTTTGTATTGTGCGTAGTGGTAGCGGCATTGCTGTGCGGTGTCGTCGACCGGTACATAGAAATCGAGATACTCCTTCCAGCGTCCCTGTTCGGCCAGATGTTGCAGCCAGCTGTCGCGCAACCTTGTCGCCATCAAAGTGTCGGGGTAGCGTTGCAGAAATGCCTCGATGGTAAGCGGCAGTTGCTGTGGCAGCTGCTGTTGCAGTTGCCTGTAGAGCAGATAAGGGTAGAGTGGATAATCCTGGAGCTTGGCCGCATAGCGGGAAAAGCTCTGGTAATCCCCCCTTCTCAGGGCGTTTCGCGCCTGCCAAAACAGATTTTGTTCTGTTGTGGGCCGGTATGAATCCGTCGCCGCCGCAATGGGGGAGGGCTGAAGCAAGGTGCACATCAGCACTGCGCATGCAGCCGCCATGAGGGCGGGCGATTGCCCACGGTGCTGCAAATGTGCAACAAAGGGGGGGGCTGTCATCTCCATTTGTCTGCCTTTTTTCTATGTCCTGAATGGAAAAGTGTAGAAAGGGATCCGGCAGACGACAAAGAATTCAGGGAAAATCGTGAAAAAAGTTACGCCGGCGGCGTTGCTGCCGGGTTTCGGCTCAGGAGGGGGAATAGCGCTTTGGGCTTGGAAAAAGTGTGCCGAAGCGGTGGGGCGTGACGGTTCGGGCGAAGATCAGACCTCCTCGTCCTTGGCCCTACTGCAGTCGTCACAGCCGATGATGGCCGGTTGGACGTCGATACGGGGCATGCGTTGGCTGAGCCGAACGACAGGCCGTTCAAGGCGCTGGTCATAGAACACCGCATAAGCCATTACCCGGCGCACATACTGACGGGTTTCGTGGAACGGCATGGTGTCGATCCAGATGTCCGCATCGATGCCGCCCTCTTTGGGTTTCCATTTTTCGACCCGGTGGGGGCCGGCGTTATAGGCTGCCGTAGCCATTACCGGGTTGCTGAAACGGTTAAGGACCTGCTGCAGGTAGTAGCTGCCGAAGCGGATATTGGTCTCGGGCTCGATGAGCGCTTCGATATCCAGGCTGGCGTCAAGGGCGCGGGCGATAGTGCGGCCGGTGCCGGGCATCAGTTGCATCAGTCCCATGGCGCCTGCCGATGAGCGCACGTCCTCGATAAAGGCGCTCTCCTGGCGGGCTACCGCATAGACCCATGAGGGGTCGAGCCCGTGTGACTCGGCCTCACGTGTCACCGTTTGGTGATGGGCGAGGGGAAAGCGGATATTCAGGTCATCGAAGTGGTTGGCCTTGGCCAGGGTCAGCAGGGCGCGGTCATGCCAGCGCCATCCGTCCGCCAGCTTGCCGGCGGCGAGCCGCTCGTTCCTGTTCATTCGTGAAACCGCATATTCCCATTCACTGCGGGCCTCGCGTGTCATACCCAGGAGATAGAGTTCACGGGCTCGCTGCACGGCGGCGTTTTGCATTAATCGATTGACGGCCGGTTCGCTCACCTGGAGGTTTTCGTGAGTCAGGTTGTAGTCGGTGCCGATACGGTCGGCGGCGAGGAAGCCGTAATAGCTGCGAGAGCGGCTGAGTCGCTTGTAGATCGCATTGGCTTCAATGTTTTGATCCAGCCCCTCGTAAGCACGTGCCTGCCAATATCGCCATTGATCGCTACGGCGCATATCAACAGGCATTTTAGCCATCCATCTGAGTGTGTTGCGCCAGTCACCCTGGCGCAGTGCACTGCGCACGGCCCAGCCGACAGTGGTGCCGTCCAGACTGCTGCGCGGGAGTTTTCCGAACCAAACAAGCGCACGGCGGTCGCCGTCGAAGGCGAAATTCATTGCGACAGTGCGCTTGAGGCGATTGTGTTGAGAGGGGATGAAGTCGTAACGCTTGGCGATCCCGGGCCAAAGCTCCGCCGCTGCCGCCGCATCGCGCCGGGCCAATCGCACCATGGCGTCAAGTACGATGGCGCGGTTTTCCTTCGTATCCCCTTGTAAGGCCTTTTCATCGTGGAGACGCTCGGGCTGCTCAGCCACTCGTCGCCATAGCGCCACCCTCTGCTGCGTCCGCTCGTCCATCGCCCGGGCCAGATAGGAGGCGAGGCCGAAATTGCCCTTTTCCAGCGCCAGCTCGATACGCTCGTGTCGAAGTTCGTCGGTAAGCCCGCCCGCCTTCTCCCAGGCGGCAAACAGGGGGTCACAGGCCTCATGACGGGAGTAACCGACCCGCCACATTTGCTTGGCGCCCGCCCGGGCTTCGGCCTTCTTGCCGGTGTGCAGTTTTGCCCGAAAGGCGTTGCAGCGAAGCTCCGCGCTGTTACTGCCGCGGTAAAAGGCAAGATAGTCATGCCAACGCTCTTCGGCCGCCAGATGACGAAGCCAGGCCACGCGCAGGCGCGAGGCGAGGGGGGTGTCGCTTTGCTTGTCGATAAAGGCCCGAACGGTGGCGTTTTCCTGCTCCGATAAGTTATCCAGCAGATTCCAATATACAAGGTAGGGGTAGAGTGGAAAGTCCTTGAGTGAGGCGGTGTTTTCAGCGAAACGTTTGCTCTCTCCCGCTGCGAGGGCCTCCCGGGCGACAAGGAAGCGTTCCCGCTGTTGCTGCAAAGACGAGGAAGCGTCGCTCTCGGCATGAAGCGGCTGCGGTGCAAGCACGGAAAACAGCAGCAAAGCGCCGATGGTGACGACCGCTCTATGCGGCTGTAGATTTGCGAAGCGCTTGATTCCGAACACCTGCCCTTCCCCGTGAAATTTTATCTCGAAACGACTTTAACTCTAAGCATGAACGCATTTAAAAAAAAGTAAAAGTCTAATTACCACGGTGTAGACCCTTTTTTGCGGAAAGGCGTCACAGTTTAGCCGTCACGCTTGCCTTTGAGCGGGCGGATCACCCCTTCAAGTCCGTTTATGCGGATCTCCAGCGCCAGTTGCATCAGTCGTCCGAGCTCCCCTTTTGGGAAGCCCTTTTTGGCGAACCAGAGCAGATACTCCTCGGGCAGGTCGATGAGCACCTTGCCCTGATACTTGCCAAAGGGCATGGGCTGGTTGGCCAGTTTAAGAAGGTCCTCTTTGTCGAACATGAGCGGGTTCTAGGGTTATTGTCTTCAATGGAGGGAGTGTCGACTGTACCAGCATTATACGGGGTGTGGGAGCGACCGTCCCGATCGCGATTCGAGTTGAAATCCTTTTGCGGTCGGGACGTCCGCTCCCAGTGACGATCGGTTTTCACCGAATCGCCAGGCTAACCGGGCAGCCGGCGTGTTTGCCCCAGGTCAGCTGTGCTATACGGTTTCGGCCATAGTAGCCGATGTGGCATGCGGTTCAAAATGCGTCCAAGTGGTTTATGCTTGGGATCGAGGCGCGCGCTCGAGGAGAGGGTAATGGGCATAGATGAATGGATGATATCCCGACGCAGGTTACTGCAGTGGCTCGCGGCGACAGGGGCGGCCGGTATGCTGCCGATGGTCGGTGCTGTCGAAAACGGCGTGCTGCAACGGGCGATTCCGGCAAGTGGAGAGAAGCTGCCGGCGATCGGCATGGGCACTTGGCTGACCTTCGATGTGGGAACAGATGCGATCTTTCGTGAGCGCCGTTGCGACGTGCTGAGGACCTTTTTCGAGATGGGTGGCGAACTGGTGGACTCTTCGCCCATGTACGGCAGTTCCGAGGCGGTGGTCGGTCACTGCCTGGAGAGGTTGGATAATGACAGTACCCTTTTCTCCGCGACAAAGGTATGGACCAGGGGCCGGAGGTTGGGTGTCAACCAAATGGAGTATTCGCGTCGCCAGTGGGGACTTCCGCAGTTCGATCTGATGCAGATCCACAATATGCTCGACTGGGAGACCCACCTGGAGACCCTGAAGGAGATGAAGGCACAGGGCAAGATACGCTATATCGGCATTACCACCTCCCACGGGCGGCGCCATGCCGAATTGGAGCGGGTACTGGCCAAGGAGGACGCCTTCGACTTTGTTCAGTTCACCTACAACCTGATCGATCGTGAGGTGGAACAACGTCTGTTGCCGATGGCCGCGGAGCGGGGCCTGGCGGTGATCATCAACCGGCCGTTTCGCGGCGGTGGGCTGTTCGGCTATGTGAACGGTAAACCGCTGCCGCCGTGGGCCGCCGAGTTCGATTGTGAAAACTGGGCGCAATTCTTCCTCAAGTTCATCGTCTCCCATCCGGCGGTGACCTGCGCCATTCCGGCGACCACCCGGGTGGATCACATGCGTGAGAACATGGGGGCGCTGCGCGGCCGTCTGCCCACGGCTGAGATGCGACAGCGGATGGTGCGCCATTTCTCTTCGCTGTAAACAAAATTCTCATTGACTGTCATAAATACTGTTTATCCTCAATAACCTATTTTGTCTGGTGCACCCTTGTGGGGCGTGGCAAGCTCGGGTAACACAGTGAAGGGGGAGCAGATGGAGTTTTTTTCCTATGCTAATGTGCGCATGTCCGCCTCGGATATCCAGCGCCATATCAATATCGATAATCTTACCGAGTGGTGCGCTTCCATCGATTCGATTCTTGATGTCCAGGAAGAGCGCGGCGACATCTATTGTGTCTGGGGGGAGTTTCGCATCCACCGGGAGCTGATCCACGACGGGGTCAGGTTTACCCTGCCCAACTGCAAAAACGCGGTGCAGTGGACGATAAGCCCCAACCCGGAAAACAGCGCCCGGGTGATGGTCCACTGCACCATCAACCGCCCGACCCAGGATGCGGATTTTGTCGAGTCGCTGGAGGAGTTTGTCGAGGCCTGGAAGCATGGTCTGGAGGAGTGGCCACAACGACGCGCAGCGAAGATGAATAAGCCCTGCGTAAACTGCGGCGATACCTTCGGTGGTTTCGGTTAGCGTTAAAGACCTTATCCATCAAGGCAACCCGGTCGTTCCGATGGCCCGGATTCGGAGCACAGCCCTCGGGCTGTCGACGCCGATGCCGGCTAGAACCACTTGCCACGCCAAGGCGTGGACTCCAATTAAAGTTTACAGATAGCTACAGTCCCGATCGCGATTCGTTCCTACGAGTAGTCCCTCACCTTTTTGCGAAGCGATTTCTGTTTGCCGCGCTTGCTCTTCGTATCCATGCGTTTGCGTTGTGAGTTTTTTGTCGGTTTGGTCGGTTTTCGCTTCTTCTTTACCACCGTCACGGTATGCAGCAGCGTTTGCAAACGCTGCAGTGCATCCTCGCGGTTTTTCTCCTGGGTGCGAAAACGCTGCGCCTTGATCACGATTATCCCATCGCTGCTGATACGCGAATCGCGAAGGTTCAACAGTTGCTCTTTGTAGAACTCGGGCAGCGAGGAGGCGCGGATGTCAAAGCGCAGGTGGATCGCCGTGGCCACCTTGTTGACGTTCTGGCCGCCGGCGCCCTGGGCGCGGATGGCGTGAAGCTCGATCTCCTCCTCCGGGAGTGAGACGTTGTTGGATATCTTAAACATATGGCGATTGTAACAGCTACATTTCTCCGGCGTAGGTCGGATTAGGCGCAAGCCGTAATCCGACAACAATGACGTCGGCATACACCACAAGCGGCTAAGCCGACCTGAGCCTAACTGATGATTGTTTGTAGGAGCGACCGTCCCGGTCGCGATTCAATTGAGTTTTTTCATCCAGGGGATGGCATCAAAACCCGGGCGAGAAGATATTTGCCCGGTCGGGCGGAAGATCGCGTATACTGTCTGAAATACGACGCCTCCGGTCTGCGTCCTTATTGCTTCGCGGCCACACCTCTCGGTAAACCTCGAACACCCCATCGATACTGTCAGGACCGGTCCTCCCCAAAGCGGGCTGCGGCAGTTTCGAACCAGGAGTCATCCACAATATGTCATTTGATACCCTCGGCCTCTCGGCCGATATCCTCCGTGCGGTCAGCGAAAAAGGCTACAGCGAACCGACCCCGATCCAGCGCCAGGCGATCCCCGTCGTACTCAAAGGCGGCGACCTGATGGGCGGCGCCCAGACCGGCACCGGCAAGACCGCCGGAT
>JAWOIT010000127.1:0-22897 GCA_046484535.1 Pseudomonadota bacterium
ATGAATGAGGCGGTGAGTGATCACGATGCCGAGGCCTACCTGGGCGCCGCCGAAACCCTGCTAATCCTGATGCAACAGCACAACGCCAAGGAGGAGCAGATCGTCTATCCCATGAGTGATCGCATGCTGCAGGGCGAACAAAGTGAAATGCTGGATAAGATGCAGGCGCTCTAATGGCCGAGCAGTTGCTGGATGTCAGCGACCTGGAGGCGCCCGAGCCGTTGCTTAAGGCCATCGATGCCCTGCAAGCGCTCCCCGAGGGGGACTATCTGCGCTTTTGCCACCGCATGAAGCCCTGCCACCTCTACCGCTACCTGGATGAGAACGGGTATTGCGCCGACACACGGCAGGGAAGGCGTTGCGAATGTGAAGTGTTTATCTGGCAGGAGCAGGATGGCCGGGCCGCCGCTCACGCCGCAGCGGCGGCGGCGCAATTGCCGCCCTGGCCGAAGGAGTCGATGTGAATTACACCGCCCTGTCGTTAAGTCAGACGCCGCCTCTTTCCGTTCCGCTTCCCTATTTCCTGCTCGCCCCGCTGTTTGCCATGGCGGCGGCGATCCTCGTGATGCTTGAAGGTCCGCAACTGCTTGCGGGACGCTGGTCGTCGCAGATGTTGGCGCTTACTCACATGTTAACCCTGGGGGTTCTCGGCACCACCATGCTGGGGGCTATTCAGCAGCTGGTGCCGGTACTGGTCGGGGTGTCGCTACCGGCGCAGCGCGCGGTGGCCTATATCCTGTTTTTGCTGTGGCTGGCGGGGACTCTTCTGCTTATTACCGGCATGGCCGGAGAAATGGCGCTGACGGTGCGGGTTGGCGGTGCGCTATTGGCCGTCGCTGTGGCGCTGGTCGTCGTGCTCATAATGCGGAGTGTCTGGCTCTCCAGTTCCCGGCATGCCACAGTGAAGGCGATGGGGTTGGCGGTGGCGGGACTTGCCGTCACCGCAGCCATTCCCGTCTATCTGCTGTTTCATTTCAACGGCCGGCTGCCGCTGGCGCACCCCCTGACCGCCCTGCATATCGGTTGGGGGAGTCTGGGCTGGCTGTTTCTATTGCTGGCCGGGGTGGCCTATCAGGTGGTGCCGATGTTTCAGATCACCCCGGAGTACCCCGCCACGCTGCGCCGCCGGCTGGCCCCGTTAACGGTAGTGGCACTGCTTTTGTGGAGTCTGCAATTGTGGCTGCCGGGATTTTCCTTGCTGGCCTGGTTGCTGGCCGCAGGCACTATCCTCTTCGCCCTGCAGACGCTTCGGTTGCAGCAGCGGCGCAGACGCCGCCTGGCGGATGTGACCCTCGATTTCTGGCGTGTGGCGATGGGCTGTCTGCTGCTGGCGGCAATCAGCTGGATGGTGCGGGAGTTCTACCCGCTGCCGCGGCTGGACCTGACACTCGGCCTGCTCTTTTTTGTCGGCTTCGCCCTCTCGGCAGTCAACGGCATGCTCTACAAAATCGTCCCTTTCCTGGTTTGGCTGCACCTTAATAACCACCTGCAGCGGGCCGGAAGCAGGCAGGGAAAGGTGCCCAACATGAAACAGGTGATCCCGGAGCGCCTGGCGCGCCGGCAGTTTCGCCTGCACCTGACAGCACTGGTCCTGCTGTTGAGCGCGGTTTTGTTGCCGTGGTTTCCGTTGCCGTTGGCTGCGATTGCCTGGCTGCTCAGCACAGTGGCCTTATGGTGGAATCTGTTCCAGGCGCTGGGGCTTTACCGGCGTATTGCCGGGGAGCAGGAGGCGGACTCTGTGGGGTGACAGTAATCGCCCGGGCCAGGCCCGGGCGGCGGGGGTCAGGCCGTTTTTTTGGCGCGGGGGTCGGTGCCGGTCAGCAGGTAGGTCAGCAGGTCGTGCACCGAGCGTAACTGATTGCCAAAGGGCAGCGGCTCGGAGCCGCGGAAGAATAGCCCCTTGTCCACGTTACCCATAACGGCGGCTTCCAGCTGGGTGTCGATACAGAACTGCCCGGAGCCCGGGTCGCCGTCCTTCAGGCCGCAGTGGGTCAGGCACTCGAACCACACGGCGCACTTACCCTTTTCCGGGGTGGCGCGCGAGCGGACCCGTTCCTCGCGCTGCAGATACTTCTTCAGCCACGGGGTGAGCACGGCACGGGCCGGCAGCCCTGCGGTACTCATAAAGGTGACGACATCCTCCGGCTTGGCTTCGAGCAGCACCTTCTTGAAGTTGGGGTGGGCATCGCCCTCTTCGGTGACGGCGAAGGGGGTGCCAATCTGCACACCGCCGGCGCCGTGGCTGAACAGCTCCTTGATCTTGCTGAAAGAGTTGACGCCGCCTGCGGGAAGCAGCGGGATCGGGTCGATCTTGAGCTGCTCGAACACCTTGGGGATCTCGGCCAGCACCCGCTTGAAGTCGAAGCGCGGGTTGTCGATGTCCTCCGGCTTGGGCGCGCCCAGGTGGCCGCCCGCGTAGCGGGGGTGCTCCAGTACGATCGCCTCGGGCAGACGCCCCTTGCGCATCCAGCGCTTGAGCACGGCGCGCACCCCGCGCTCCTCGGAGAGGATCGGGATCAGGTGGACATCGGGATAATCCTGGGTCAGCTCGGGCAGCTCGAAGGGCAGCCCCGCCCCCATGATGATGGCGTTGGCGCCGCTCTCGCAGGCCTGTTTGACCAGCTCCGGGTAGCGGTCCACCGCGCGCATCACGTTCACCGCCAGGTAGCCGTCCGGCCCGGCGATCTCACGGGCGGCCTTAATCTCGCGATCCAGGGCCTCCAGGTTGGCGTCGTCGATAATCTTGCGATCCTTGACTCGGTGGGTACGCTCCATCAAATCAGGATGGTGGACCCGCAGGTCAATGCTGGCAATGGTGCCGATGGCGCCTTCTCTGGCGACCGTACCGGCCAGTTTATGGGCGGAAACACCCACCCCCATACCTCCCTGTATAATGGGTAGCAACTCACGATCCCGGAGTTTCAACAGCGGTAGCGGGGTTTTGATCATTCAACACCTACGGATTCATAAAACGCAAAGGAAAGCATCATACAGGAAGCTTAGTCATTGATCTGCATCATTATGAAGCAGAATAAATTCACCTAGACTTGTTCAGCCAATAGCGACGGGAATCTCCATGCAGTCCAAAGCAACATCGAAAGAAGAGTTCAACTCAATAATAACATATCCGCTGCACGGCAATTGTTATCTCAATATCACGAGTCAATGTACCTTACGTTGTGCCTTTTGCCCGAAATACAACCGCAGCTGGGAGGTACAGAGCTACGATTTGCGCCTGCATCGCGAGCCGACCGTGGAAGAGGTGCTGGAGGCCGTTGGCGACCCCGGGCAGTATAAGGAAATTGTTTTCTGTGGTCTCGGTGAGCCCACCGTGCGTCTGGATGCCCTGTTGGCCATCGCCCGCGTGTTGAAGGAGAAAGGGGCGCGTATCCGGGTCAATACCGACGGGTTGGCCAATCTGCGCGAGCGCCGCGATGTCACCCCGGAGCTGGCAGAGGTGGTCGACAGCCTCTCCATTTCCATGAACGCCCAGGATGCACCTACCTACAACAAACACACCCGCCCCAAGCTGCGCGGCGCCTTCAAGGCGATGCTGGAGTTCGCCCGGCTGGCCCATGAGCGGGGGATGGAGGTCAGCCTGACCGCCATCGACGGTCTCGAAGGGGTGGATATCGCCGCCTGCGAGGCGATAGCACAGTCACTGGGCGTCGGCTTCCGGCGCCGGGTGCTGGATGTGGTGGGATAGATTTAAGAGACAATCGATGGCACTGAGTGATTACGTCAACACCTTCGGCCGGCACCTGCTCAAGCGACACGGCGAGCGGGTGCACAAACTCGCCATCAATGCCGGCTTTACCTGCCCCAACCGTGACGGCAGCAAGGGCCGGGGCGGCTGCACCTTCTGCAACAACAGCTCCTTCAGCCCAAACGTTTCGTCGGGAACGAAACGTGGGCGCGATAAGCGGCCCGAAGGGACGGTGCCGGTTAATGCCGGAAAGGAGCCGGATGTGCTCGAACAGATCGAGTCCGGCCGCCGGGTGCTGGCCAAGCGTACCGGGGCGAAGAAATTTCTCGCCTACTTCCAGGCCTATACCAATACCTATGACGATCCGCTCAAACTCAAGGCACGCTACGACTCGGCCCTGGCCGAGCCGGATGTGCTCGGCCTTGCCATCGGCACCCGCCCCGACTGTGTACCGCCGAAGGTGCTTGACCTGTTGGCCGCTTATCGCGATCAAGGCTATGAGGTGTGGCTGGAGCTGGGTCTGCAATCGGCCTTCGACCACACCCTGCAGCGGGTCAATCGCGGCCACGGTTTTGCCGAATACCGCGATGCGGTGGCAGCGGCCCGTGAGCGGGGACTGCCGGTCTGCACCCATCTTATCGTCGGCCTGCCCGGCGAGGAGCCTATTCACAACCTGTTCTCGCTGGAGCGGGTGCTCGATCTCGGTGTGGAGGGGCTCAAGTTGCATCCGCTGCATGTGGTCAAGGGCACCATGCTGGCCAACCAGTGGCGACGGCACGAATACACGCCGTGGATGATGCAGGAGTACGTCAAGGTCGTGGCGGACATGGTCGAGCGCACCCCGCCCGAGGTGATCTATCACCGCCTGACCGGCACGGCGGAGGAAAGGCTCCTGCTGGCGCCCGGGTGGTGCAGCTGGAAGTGGCGTGTACTCAACGCCATTGAACGCGAACTGGCCCGCCGCGGTACGTGCCAGGGGTATGGCATCGATAAAAACACCTCAACGCAAAGGCGCAAAGACGCAGAGGTCGCAGAGGTGTGAAATGTTTCTGTAGGAGCGGCTTCCAGCCGCGAATCGATGAAATATATCGCGGCAAGATGCCGCTCCTACAGGTAAATAAAACATTGGTTCTCTTTGTGTCTCTGCGCGATGCACAGGGATGTGCAAGTGCCGCGGAGGCAGGATGCCAATGAGCGGCCCTTTGTGGTGAAAAGGTTTTTAAGAGGCTTTAACGATGGCAAAAAAGGTTGAACTGGTCTGTCCGGCGGGCAGTTTTCCGGCGCTGCGCCAGGCGGTGGATAACGGCGCCGATACGGTCTATATGGGCTTTCGTGACGCCACCAATGCGCGTAATTTTCCGGGCCTTAATTTCGATGAGCGCGCCGCGCGCCAGGGCATCGACTACGCCCACAGCCGCGGCAGCAAAGTGCTGCTCGCGCTCAACACCTATCCGCAGCCGGACAAGTGGCCGCTCTGGACCCGGGCGGTGGACAAGGCGGCCGAGCTCGGTGTCGATGCCCTGATCCTCGCCGATACCGGCCTGATGCAATACGCCTCGAAAACCCATCCCCAGCTGCGGCTGCATCTTTCGGTACAGGGCTCGGCCACCAGCGGCGATGCGATCAATTTCTATCGCGAGCAGTTCAACATCCAACGTGTGGTCCTGCCGCGGGTGCTCTCCCTCTCCCAGGTAAAGCGCGTGATCAACGACACCGACGTGGAGGTGGAAGTCTTCGCCTTCGGCTCGCTCTGCGTGATGGTGGAGGGTCGTTGCTATCTCTCCTCCTATGTCACCGGCGAGTCGCCCAACACCTGCGGCGCCTGCTCGCCGGCCAAGGCGGTACGCTGGGAGGAGAATTCTGAAGGGCGCAGCGTGCGACTCGGCGATGTGCTCATCGACCGTTACAACGAGGGCGAAAGTGCCGGTTATCCGGTGATCTGCAAGGGGCGCTTTCTGGTCAACGGTAAGCTCGACTACGCCATCGAGGAGCCCACCTCGCTTTCCGTGCTGGATATCCTGCCGCAGCTAATCGAAGCCGGGGTCTCGGCAATCAAAGTCGAAGGCCGCCAGCGCAGCCCCGCGTATGTGGGCCAGGTGACCAAGGTGCTGCGCCAGGCACTCGATGCGGCCGAAGCCGACCCGGCCGGTTATACCCCGCGCAGCGACTGGGTGGCGCAACTGGACAAGGTCGCCGAAGGCAGTACCCATACCTTGGGTGCTCTCGACAGGCAATGGCAATAAAACATCAAACGCAAAGGACGCAGAGGCGCAAAGGTCGCAAAGAATATGCAAGTCAATGTAAGAGCGGCATCTTGCCGCGACTCTGCTTATGAGATTTCGTCCGTTCGCGGCTGGAAGCCGCTCCTACAGGGGCGAACATTAATGTGCAGAAATAATTCTTCTCTGCGTCCTCCGCGTCTTTGCGAGCTCTGCGTTAAAGGGTTTTCATAATGAAACTATCTCTTGGACCGATTCTCTATTTCTGGCCGCGTGAGCAGGTCTTCGATTTTTACCGCGAGACCGCCGGCTGGCCGGTGGATACGATCTATCTTGGCGAGGTGGTTTGCTCCAAACGCAACGCCTTGAAGTTGGATGACTGGTTGCAGATCGCAGAGGAGCTCAGTGAGGCCGGCAAGGAGGTGGTGCTCTCCACCCTGGCCTTGGTGGAGGCCGAGTCGGAGCTAAAGCGCATGCGACGCATCGCGGATAACGGCCGTTTTATGGTCGAGCCCAACGACATGGCGGCGGTGAATGCCGTCGCGGGAAAGGTTCCCTTCGTCGTCGGCCCGCACCTTAATGCCTACAACCATGAAACCCTCACCCTGATGCATGAGCTGGGGGCGAAGCGCTGGGTGATGCCGGTGGAGCTTTCGCAGGAGACCCTGCAACAGATCATGATGGCGATCCCCGATGAGCTGGAGACCGAGGTGTTTGGCTTCGGTCGCCTGCCGTTGGCCTTCTCCGCCCGCTGTTTTATCGCCCGCGCCGAAGGGCTGCCCAAGGATGACTGTCAGCTGCGCTGCATCGACTACAGTGACGGTCTGTTGCTCGAATCCCAGGATGAAAAGGAGTTCCTGGCGATGAACGGCATCCAGACCCAGTCGGCGACCACCGCCTCGTTGCTGGGCGAGGTGACGCAACTGAGTGAAATGGGCGTGGCTATGCTGCGCCTCTCACCCCAGTCACAGGCGATGGACAGAATCGTTGCCCTGTTTGCCGAAGCCTTGACTGAGGGTGCGGACAGCGGTGACCGCCAGGGTGAATTGGGAAAGCTGGCCATGGGCGAACTGAGTAACGGGTTCTGGCACGGCCGGCCGGGTATGGTCCGAATCGAAAAGTAAATCCGGGTTATTATCGTGACGGGGCCATCGCTGCAACGATGCCTGGATTTTGGTGTAGGAGCGAACGTCCCGGTCGCGATTCAATGCGAGATCGGGAGCCTCCGCAGCCCACCCGTTTCGACCAGCTTTTCCAACACCGCCCCGATGCGCTTGCCGAATACCGCATCCAAATGCGCCTGACTGTCGAAGTCGAAACTGTCGAGCAGGTTCTTGAGATAGAGCCCCGCCTCGGTCTCCCCCTCCAGTGCCAGGGTGCGGTTGAAAAAGAGGGTGTCCGGGTCCTCGGCGCGGCTCGCCAGCAGCCAGAAACTCTCCAGCTTGCCGCTGATGCGTACGTCCCAGGAGCCGGTATGGCAGCGCTGCAGTTTGCGCCCGCGGATCAGAAAGCCCAGCTCGGTGTTGCTGTCGCTAATGCGGATCACCAGCCGCTTCCCGTCCAGATCATCCAGCTGCTCGTGCATGTACTGCCCTTTGAGCAGGTGGTTGAACAGGCGGCTCAACAGTTCGCTGTGAACCGAGCCCGGCAGGGTGCGCAAAAAAAACGAAAGGGGTTTAAGTGGTGGTTGCATGGCAGTGTCCTCTACTTTTGGGGAATTATGGCAAAGCCCAGCAAACGGGATAATGATCCAGGTCAATGGCAGGGAATCACCTCGGGTGTCTGGGGTCTTAATTAAGAGGCGATTGGCGTTTGCAGCGGCAAGCGTTTAGCCTAAGCAGGGGTTCCTGACCTCAAGACACCCTAGTAATAAGGTTTTTGTCATTGCGAAGCCTGCATGGATGCAGGTGGTAGAAAACGTAGGGAACATGTCTTCGAGCAAAGCGAAGCAATCTTGTTCTTGCCGTGAGCCGAAGATTGCTTCGTCACTTGCGCTCCTCGCAATGACAGTAGAGGGCAGGTTTCGGAAAACCCACATCAATAGCGCCGTAACAAAGAACAGGAGCTTGTTTCCGTGGCAGAGGCTGAAACAGTACGACTATCCATCGGCGGCATGAGCTGCGCCGGTTGTGTGGCGGCGGTAGAGAAGGCGCTGCAGGCGGTGCCGGGCGTGGATGCCGCCACGGTCAACTTCGCCGAGCACACCGCCGAGGTACATGGCGAGGTCGACAGTGAGACGCTGATAAAGGCGGTGGTGGATGCCGGCTACGAGGCGGCGGAGCTCAAAAGTCTCGAGGAGGAGCAGGCCGAACGCGAACAGAAGGAGCAGGCACAGGTCCGCGCCCTGTTCAGGAAGTCCGCTGCCGCGGCGGTGGTCGGTTTCCCGTTGATGGCCGTCGGTATGGCGGGTCTGTTGCCGCCGCCGGCCGAGGCCCGGGCGCTGTGGCTCGGCATCGGTGTGCTCACCCTTATCGCCATGATCTATGCCGGTGGCCACTTCTTCACCGGCGCCTGGAAGCAGTTCAGGCACCACAACGCCAACATGGACACCCTCATCGCAATGGGCACCGGCTCGGCCTGGATCTATTCCATGGCCATCACCCTCTTCCCCGAAGGCGTTCCCACCCTGGCGCAGCACGCCTATTTCGAGGCGGCGGCCATCATCATCGCGCTGATTAACTTCGGTTCGGCACTGGAGATGCGCGCCCGCGGCAAAACCTCCGAGGCGATCCGCCGCCTGGTCGGCCTGCAGCCCGATACTGCGCGGGTGGTGCGTGACGGCAGGGAGGTGGATGTGCCGATCCTTGAGGTCGGGCTGGACGAGACGGTTCGGGTCCGCCCCGGCGAGCGTATCCCGGTGGACGGGGTGATTATCGACGGCCACTCCTGGGTGGACGAGTCGATGATCAGCGGCGAGCCGCTGCCGGTGGGCAAGCACGAGGGCGATGAGGTCATCGGCGGCACCATGAACACCTCCGGCTCTTTCCTCTATCAGGCCAAACGCATCGGCAAGGACACGGTGCTGGCGAGTATCATCGAGATGGTGCGCACCGCCCAGGCGAGCAAACCGGCCATCGGCCGGCTGGTGGACAAGGTCGCCGCAGTGTTCGTCCCCTCGGTGCTGATCATTGCCGTGATCACCTTCCTCGCCTGGTTCAACTTCGGTCCGACACCTGCGCTGAGTTTCGCCATTGTCACTACTATGACCGTGCTCATCATCGCCTGCCCCTGTGCGCTGGGGCTGGCCACACCCATCTCCATTATGGTCGGGGTGGGCAAGGCCGCCGAGTACGGCATCCTCATCCGCAACGGCGAGGCGTTGCAGCAGGCGGGCAAGCTGGATCTGGTGGTGCTGGATAAGACCGGCACCGTCACCGAGGGCAAGCCCAGGCTGACCGATGTGGTTCCCTTTCGCGGCGCCGACGCCAATCAGCTGCTGGCCATCGCCGCCACCGTGGAGACCAACTCCGAGCACCCGCTGGCCCGGGCCATCGTCGGCGCCGCGGACGAAAAGGGACTGGAGCGGCTGGAGATGAGGGATTTCAAGGCGATCACCGGCCATGGTGTGATCGCCACTATGAACCGGCAGACGGTCTTTATCGGCAGCATCAAGCTGATGGAGCAGAACGGGGTTTATCTTGGCCACCTGCAGGAGGACGGCGAGCGCCTCGCCGCTGAGGGCAAGACGCCGATCTACATGGCCCTCAACGACAACGGCGCCGGTGTATTTGCCGTGGCCGACCCGATCAAGGAGGACTCCGCCGCCGCCATCGCCCGCCTGCACAAGGAGGGTATGCAGGTAGTCATGCTCACCGGCGACCACAAGACCACCGCCGAGGCGGTAGCCAAACAGGTCGGCATCGATGCGGTGATCGCCGAAGTGCTGCCGGAAGACAAGGACAAACACATCGAACGCCTGCAAGGCCAGGGCAAGATCGTCGGCATGGTCGGCGACGGCATCAACGATGCCCCGGCGCTGGCCAGATCGGATGTCGGCTTCGCCATCGGCACCGGGACCGACGTGGCGATAGAAAGCGCCGACATCACCCTCATGCGCGGCTCGCTCCACGGTGTGGCCGACGCCATCGCCATCTCACAGGCCACTGTACGCAACATCAAACAGAACCTCTTCGGCGCCTTTGTCTACAACAGCCTGGGCATCCCGGTCGCTGCCGGTGCGCTCTATCCTGTCATGGGCTTACTGCTTAACCCGATGATCGCCGGCGCGGCCATGGCGCTCTCCTCTTTCACCGTGGTGAGCAACGCCAATCGCCTGCGCTTTTTCAAGGGAGGTGAGAAATGATGTGGGTGAATATTGCGGGGGTGGTGCTGATTGGGCTGATTGTTTGGTGGTTTTGGCTTTCAGGCAAATAAGCTCAGGGCTCACCGCAAAGTTTACCGCTTCCTGCTCACGCTCCTCACCTGCGTCCATGCAGGCGAAGGCGCGAAGTACGCAAAGAAGAATCTAGGATTTAGGCCACTTTGCGTGCCTATGGGCAATTCTGTAAAGCGGCATTAACTCTATGAAAAGGTCATCAAGGGCCGGGATTGTCCTCGGGGCCGTGCTGCGGAAACGGACATGTTCTTTATGTTGTACAGGTCGGCGTTGGGCGCTATACTTGTACCATTATTTGAACATGTTGAGGATCCGACAATGCGAATCGTCACCTTTACCGAGGCACGTAACAGCCTCAAGGCGGTGCTCGACGGCGTCGCCAACGACGCGGACACCACCATCATCACCCGACGTGATGCCGAGGACTCGGTGGTTATGTCGCTCGACTACTACAACAGCCTGATGGAAACCGTCCACCTTCTGCGTTCTCCGGCCAACGCCGCCCACCTGAATCGCTCCATCCAACAGTACAAGGCGGGCCGGGCAAGCGAGCGTGAAATGCTTGATGAGTAACCGCCTGCTCTGCTGGACCGACGAAGCGTGGAAAGATTATCTCTACTGGCAGAGTCAGGATCGAAAGACCTTAAAGCGAATCAATAAACTCATCCTCGACATCAAGCGCTCCCCGTTTGAAGGTATCGGCAAGCCCGAGCCACTCAAAGAGAATCTCTCAGGCTTCTGGTCCCGCCGCATCGACGAAACCAACCGGTTGGTGTACGTTATCGATGACGGCAGGCTTACTGTCATATCCTGTCGCTATCACTACTGAGGATACTGTAGTGGTCAAGTCTTTTTGGCCACGGTTTTATAGGCATCCCAATACTGTTTCTCGGCGGCATTGGGTGCCAACCCATCATTGTTGGTATGCGGCCTGAATTGGCTGTAATACCCAATGATATATTTGGTGATGTCGGATTTGGCTTCCTCGAAGGATTCATAGCCAATCTTCGGCATCCACTCGGTTTTCAAGCTCCTGAAAAATCGTTCCACGGGGCTGTTATCCCAGCAATTCCCCCTGCGACTCATGCTCTGTACCATCTGGTAACGCCACAGCTGCTGGCGGAATGACAGACTGGTGTATTGCGTGCCCTGGTCAGAACGAAACATCACCCCGTTGGGCTGGCGCGGTGTACGCTGCGGGAAACGCAGTGGAAGTTAGTGCTGGTTTCCAGTGAACCCGGTGCTTACCTTGGTTTTGGCATGATATCGCTCCTTGATATCTACAGACCTTAGAACGATTGGCAGAAACATAGCCGTCAGGCAAGTTTTTGGGTGGGTGTCCAGGTAATTACAGGGGCGTATATCTGTTATTGATAGGGAGCTCGTCGCTGAGTGAGCTCGTCTGTATGATTGGGAGGGGATAGATGGGAAACAGGGCATACAAGCAAATAGTCGATCCAAAGAGTGAACAGGTGACTGAGATCGCAAATGGACTGAATTCGTTCGGCTTGGAACAGACCGGAGGGGAATCTCCTGCCCGTATAGCCATCGTCTGTGAGGATAATGCCGGTGCTGTAATAGGCGGAGCTATAGGTCATTCCATTCGGCAACGGTTCTATCTAACGCAGCTATGGGTTGCCGAAGGGCACCGTTCCAAGGGGGTTGGAACCGAGCTCGTTGGTCGAATTGAGAAGATCGCAGAAAAGTGCGACTGTAAAGATGTCGTTGTAGATACGTTGAATGCCAAAGCCGTGCGGTTTTATGAGCACCTTGGCTACGAGGTGTATATGGTGAACCCGAATTATATTCATGGGTTCGATTGGTGTTTTTTAGTCAAGAAAGTGCGCCAAGATAACCCGTTGCCTAGCCAGGAAACAGGCGGCGTTCCGACCTTGGCCGGCTGAGTTTACGTTTATTATTTACTAACAGAGGATGGAAAATGACGGTCAGGGCAATGCAGCTAGGGGATGTTCAGGAAGTGTCGCGGATCGTTATGGCTGCTTTTTCTGATTCTGTCGCTAGTGGTTTGTCGCAGGAGGGCGTTTCAACCTTCATGGGTCTGTCTGCTCCCGAGGCTTTCGCAAAGCGTATGAGTGAAGATAACTGCATGTTGGTCTATGAGGAACAAGACGGGATAGTGGGAATGATCGAGCTAAAGGAAGGCCGTCACGTGGCAATGTTGTTTGTGGCTCCTGGGAGTCAGGGGCGTGGCATAGGTCGTGAACTTGTGCGAGAGGCGTTGTCTCGGCGGCGTGTTCAGTCAGTGACGGTAAGCGCCTCGCTTACGTCGGTTATTGCATACGAGAAATACGGGTTTGAGGTGGTCGGGGCGGAGGAGGAAACACAGGGCCTGCGTTATATTCCCATGAAAATCGAACTGAAAAATTCGATGAACCCGGATAATCTCAGCCATTCCGAACCATCGGTAGCCGGATAATGCCCCTGTTGGGCAAACGGAGTTTTGCAGAAGAGTGAGCCTACCCGGCTTTCGTGGGTGCAAAGTCAAACGACTGACGGTTAGATGAGGGGCAGGCTTCTTTTCATAGAGTTTGGGTGGGTGTCCACGTTTTTAGGTGAGAAGAGGAGACCGGTGCTGTTCCGCATGAGTGCTATGCTTTTGGAGTGCAGGCAAACGGTATAAGGAGTCCTCCAATGGCGGAACAGCTGGGTAATGGGGATAAGGTTTCTCTCCTGTTTGACCGGGCGAGTGAGCTGCTGATGGTCTATGCACCAAAGGTGGTGCTGGCGATTGTCACACTGTTAGTGGGTCTGTGGTTGATCAAACGCCTTGTGAGTGCAATGGACCGGCGCTTATCGGCCAGGGACCCGACTCTGGGCAAGTTCCTCGGCAGCATGGCCGGGGTGACCTTGAAGCTCCTGCTGTTGATCTCGGTCGCCTCGATGGTCGGGATTGCCACCACTTCGTTCATTGCTGTTCTGGCTGCGGCGGGCCTGGCCGTGGGGTTGGCCCTTCAGGGCAGTTTGGCGAACTTTGCCGGTGGTGTTCTGATCCTGCTCTTCAAGCCGTTTAAAGTGGGAGATGTAATCGAGGCGCAGGGCTTTCTAGGGTCTGTCGTTGAAACCCGGATTCTCTACACTATTATGAACACCTTCGATAATCGCCGTGTCGTGATCCCAAATGGAAATCTCTCCAACTCAAGCCTCGTCAACATGAGTGTTTATGATACGCGTCGCTGTGATATGACCTTCGGTATCGGCTACAGTGACGATATCGACAAGGCCAAGGCGGTGTGCCGACGTTTGATTGAGGAGGATGAACGCGTGCTTGATGAGCCGCAGCCACTTATTGTGGTCGGGGCGCTGGGCGAGAGTTCCGTCGACTTGTCGGTGCGTGTCTGGACCAGCGCCTCGGACCTTTGGCCGTTCTACTGGGATATGCAGGAGCGGGTGAAAAAGACCTTTGATGCCGAAGGGATCTCAATTCCGTTCCCGCAGCGGGATTTGCATATGTATAAGGAGGAGTAGGGTGAGAGGGGCGCAGCCCTCCAGTGCTCACTTATTTGGCCCCCGCGGTCACTTTCCATGTGTTGGTTACCGGTATACTCACCCCCTGGAAGCTCACCGCTGAGGCGCGAAGGCGCAAAGGCTTTCCAACACGTCATATCGGACTTGTTTCGGCATCCACAGTGGATACCGGCAACAGGTGGCATAGGTGTAAATGGCCGCTCTTGGCTTTAGCTCCATCCGCGGCATGTCGCCGCCATCGATGCGGTGACATCGAAGTAGTGAAGAGACCCACGCTCACAACTTCGCGGCTTTGCGCCTGATACAGGAAAAGCCTTTATGGGACAACAGTGATAAAATACCGCGCTTTTGAATCGACGAGACTACTATCATGAGCCAGCTTCCCAATTGCCCGAAATGTGATTCACCGTATACCTACGAGGACGGAGATATGTATGTCTGCCCCGAGTGTGGCCATGAGTGGGCGCAGAGTGGCGAGGCAGTTGCCGATGTCGATGAGCTGGTGGTAAAGGATGCCAACGGGAACCGTCTTCAGGACGGTGATAGCATAACGGTGATCAAGGACCTAAAGGTAAAGGGCAGCTCATCGGTCGTGAAAGTCGGCACCAAGGTGAAGAATATCCGCCTGGTCGAGGGGGATCACAATATCGACTGTAAAATAACCGGAATCGGTGCGATGCAGTTGAAGTCGGAGTTTGTCAAAAAGTCGTAACTACTCGCACCGAGTAAGAATGATCTCACCGCAGAGGCGTAAAGTTTTTCTTGTTCTTCCTCCCTCAGGGGGGGGTGATCATCGTTGTAGGAGGGTTAGCCGCTTGCGGCATAACCCGACAACAGGGATGTCCGATTACGGCTGCGCCTAATCCGACCACCTACATTATGCAGGGCGCAGAGTGGGAAACATTTGGTCGTCGCCTTAAGGCATCGCGCCTTCTTCTCGGACTCCCTACCAGCTCACTCCGGCAATTCGCACCGAAACAGCGTGAGGGTTGTCATGGCAAACCCACGGTGTGGCTCCTACCCTTATATTGGTGACTGTACACCAATAAAAGTCCTCTTTGATACCGATGCCGAAAAAGCCCACATATCGTGTCCCCAACTGGAGCCCGGCCCTGCTGTTCGCCCTTTTCGCACTGCTCCTCTATGCCGTGTTTATTCTCTCTGACACGACGGCGGAGCCTCGGGTCGAGATCCCCTATACCCAGTTCAAGCAGTTGGTGTCGCAAGGGCGTGTAGTTGAGCTGGAACTTAGTGGTTACCGAGCGCAGGGACGTCTGGCCCAGTCCATGCCTATAGGTCCGGAGGGTGAAGATTCAACGCTTTTTCGCAGTCGTTTGCCTGTGATTGAGGATCCGTCACTGCTGCCGTTGCTGGAGGCGCAGGGGGTCAGTGTGACGGTGCGCAAGGAGCAGGAGGAGGGGCAGTGGGCGACGCTGATGATACTGCTGCTACCCTGGCTGATATTTATCGGCCTGTTTTACTGGATCTTGCAGCGTACCTCCAAGCGTTTGAGCGGTGGTCTGGGTGCCGGCGGGGAGTTACAACGCTTTTTGAAGAACGCGTCAAAAAAGGCCGTCGTCCCCGATGTGACCTTTAACGATGTTGCAGGACAGGAAAACGCCAAACGCGACGTGCAGGAACTGGTGGAGTTTTTGAAAAGACCCGAGCAATACTTGCAGCTGGGTGCGGAGGTGCCACGAGGGGTACTGTTGATGGGGCCGCCGGGCAGCGGCAAGACCTTGTTGGCCCGCGCGCTGGCCGGAGAGTCCGGAGTACCGTTCTACACGATAAGTGGTTCCGAATTCATCGAGGTGTTTGTCGGTGTCGGCGCCTCGCGGGTGAGAAACTTGTTCAAGGAGGCCAAGGCCAATGCACCGAGCATTGTTTTTATCGACGAGCTGGACAGTGTGGGGCGCACCCGCGGCACTGGATTGGGCGGCGGTCATGATGAGCGCGAGCAGACCCTGAATCAGATCCTCGCCGAGCTCGATGGCTTTGAAGGCCATGAGGCGGTGATCGTGCTGGCCGCGACCAACCGCCCGGATGTGCTCGATCCGGCGCTGTTGCGGCCGGGGCGTTTCGATCGCCATGTCACGCTCGACCTGCCCGACAGGAAAGATCGGGTCGCAGTGATGCGGGTGCATCTGCGCAAGGTAAAGGCGGCAGACGATGTGGATGTGGAGGCGTTGGCGGCCGGGACCCCCGGCTTTTCCGGCGCCGATCTCAAGAACCTGATCAACGAGGCGGCCATGCTGGCGGCGCGGGATAAAAGCGAGGTGGTGCACATGCATCACTTTGAGGAGGCGCGTGATAAGCTGCTGATGGGCAGTGTGCGCAGCCTTGCCCTTGAGCCCGAAGAGCGTCACAGGCTGGCTGTTCACGAGGCCGGCCATACACTGGTCGCCTATTACCTGCCGCACTCCGACCCCCTCTACAAGGTCACGATTATCCCGAGGGGGCACTCTTTGGGAGGCACCCAGCAGCTTCCGGAAGAGGAGCGCCACACCCTGCCTGAAGAGTATCTGCGTGAACGCTTGGCGGTGACACTCGGTGGGCGCTGCGCGGAAAAGACCCTGCTCGACTCGATCAGCTCCGGCGCGGACGATGACATCAGGAAGGCGACCACCCTGGCGCGGGCGATGGTGGCGCGTTGGGGGATGTCCGATGAGATAGGCCCGGTGGATCTGCGGGAGAGCGAGGAGCATCCCTTTCTGGGCAGGGAGATCGCCCAGCCGCGGCGTTTCTCCGAACACTCCGCCCAGGCGGTGGATGAGGCGGTGCGACGCTTGTTGCTGGAGGCCGAGCAGTGCGCGCTGGAGGTGATCGACAAGCATCAGGCAGGGCTGGAGAAACTGATCACCCTATTGGAAAAAAAGGAGACGCTGCACCGGGAGGAGATCGAACAGTGCCTTGGTGGGCGCGGTGTGGCGGCTGGTGATGATAAACCAAGTTAAAGATAAATTGTTGCACTTACACCGCGACAAGTTGTTGTGGACTCGTGTTGCGCCGTTGTTGCCGTCTGTTTTTGCTGATGAGTTACAGTAGAGGAATTAACGCCGACTTAACAAAGTCGGTCACGGCCTGCACGCGTGCGTGTTGTCGCAGATCGCTGTGATAGGCCAGCCACACCTCATGGTCGGGCAGCGATACTTCCTTGAGCACCGGCACCAGCTCGGGGTTGTTTCGGGTAAAAAGGTGGGGCTGAACGGAGATCCCCACACCGGCCAGTGTCGCCTTCAGGCGCGTGCCGGTGCTGTCGCTGTTCAGTACCTGGAATTCCGGGTGTGAGTGTTTAATAAGCCACTGATTCGCAGGCAGGGTGGCGAGCTGATCGCCATAGGCGATAACTCGATGCCGTGACAGTTCGGTCGTTGTGGCGGGTCGGCCGAACAGATCGATATAGCTACGGGAGGCATAAAGGCCCATGCCCATATTGCCAAGGGCCCTGACCACCAGGTTTGATTGTGTGGGGCGGAACAGGCGTACGGCGATATCCGCCTCTCCCCGAGTCAGGTTCGCCGTATTTGCCGAGACATTCAGGATCAGCCTGACCTGCGGAAACTCACTATAGAATTTAGGCAGCAAGGGAGCCAGAACCTCCAGGCAAAGGCCTTCCGGGAGGGCGAGCCTGATCGTTCCGCTGATCGTCTTTTTCTCGCTGAGCGTTCTGCCGATCTTCACAACCTGAGACTGGATCGCCCGACAGCGTTCGAGCAGTTGGATGCCTTCCTCCGTTAGCATGAGCCCCTTGACCGAACGCTGAAACAGCCGGATTCCCAGGCTACTTTCCAGTGCATCGATATGCCGGCCGACGGTCGGCTGATTTGAGCCCAGCTCCCTGGCCGCCGCAGTCAGGCTGCCACCTTCGGCGGCAGCCAGGAAGAAACGCAACCGATCCCAGTTTATAGTATTCATATTTGTATGGTGGATATGGGTAATTTTCTATATACGATATTTCCTTGAATACCTTACTCTGCATCTAAATTCAAAGACAAGGTACTTGAACATGACCGATTATGTTGATCATGCAGAGATAAAAATGGGTCAGTTGTTAACCATCGTCCTCTCTATAGCGGCACTGGTTCTGCAGAATACACTGCCGATGATTCTGCTGGGGGTGGTGTTTTTTCTCTCCGGGAGTATCCGGGTACTGAGTCCGTTTACATGGCTCTATCACGGGGTGGTCCGCCCGCTACGACTGATGCGTTCCGACTACCGCCTCGACAATATCCAGCCTCACAAATTCGGTCAACTCATCGGTGCGCTGACCGTTGTCCTGGCCGTCGGGCTGGTTGAGGTCGGGTACACCACCGCCGGCTGGGCCGTGGTGGTTGTGTTGGTATTGCTCACAGCGATGTCGTATGCCGGCTGGTGTATAGGCTGTTTTCTTTATTACCGGATAAACCGCTTGGGTTTGGGCGGTTTCTTTCGCCATGCGCCGACGGACAGGAGTGTGTTTCCCGGCAGACGGCCGAGGAGGAGTGCGACAGAGAGCGGCAACATCAGCAAGGAAGGGTAACCACGGCCTCGGTGCCGCCGCCTTCACGCTCGTGTAGCCCGATACTCAAACCGGCACTCTTTGCCAGTTGGCGGGCGATGCTCAACCCCAGCCCGCTGCCGCCGGTTTCGCTGCTGCGGGAGCGCTCCAGCCGGTGAAAGGGGCGGAATACCGCCTCGCGTTGGTCGGGCGGGATACCCGGACCGCGGTCCAGGATCCGGATAGTGATTTGTTTCGGCTCGCAGTCATAACGCAGGGTGACCGGATTGCCGCCACTGTAGCGGACCGCATTTTCCAGCAGGTTCACGACGATGCGTCGCAGGGCGAGGGGATTGATGTGGTAATGGCACACCGGTCCGCCCTCCCACTCGATGAGGGCGCCGCCGCGGCGGGCGCAGTTGGCCAGATCATCGAGGATTTCGTGAATATCCACAGATTGGGTGCTTCCCTGATCCAGCCCCCGGCTTACTTCCAGAAATTGGCCGATGAGGCAGTTCATCTGCTCCACATCACCGCGTATACCGTTGATCAGGGCCGGGTCCGCGTTCTCCGGCAGCATCTCCAAAGCCAGCTGGATGCGCGCCAGCGGGGTGCGCAGGTCATGGGAGATCCCCGCCAGGAGCGTGGTGCGGTTGGCGAGCAATTCCTGTACCTGAACCGTCATATCGTTGAAACTGCGGGCCAGCGTCCGCAACTCCTCAGGTCCGGTCTCGGGGAGGCGGGCGGGCCAGACTCCTTGGCCGATGCTGTAAGCGGCACGAGAGAGACGTTCCAGCGGGGTGGTCCAGTGGTGGACCAGGGCCAAGGCGGTCATCAGGATGGCCATCGAACCGACACTGAGCAGCAACAACAACGCCATCGGCGGTCTGGCGGCGACATGGGAGCGGGGAAGGCCTATACGAATCCGCTCATTCCCTATTGCAAGCTCGGCCCAATACCAGTGTTCACCGCCAGAGGTGCGGGATTCGACGAGCTGGATCTCCCTTCCGTAGCGTCGGCTCAGTGCGGTTTCGAGAAAAAAGAAATAGGGGAGATACTTCTCCGCCTTGGGCAGCGGCTCATGGGGGGAGGTAAGGCGAAGCTGATAGTCACGGGCCAGTTTGCGACTGAAGGCGGGCCTCTGCTCGGCGGGCAACCGCGCCCAGCTCTCGCTGGAGAGCACCATCAAGGCCGCCAGATCATCAGCGGAGCGTTGTCCGACCGGCACCAGCATAAAATAGCCGATGATGCTCAGGGTGAAGAGCAGAAAGCCAATCGAGACGATGGCTATGGTGATTATGGTTTTGGCAAACAGGGTGCGCGGTCGCCACATGGCGTTTAAGTCTCTTCAGGATCAGGACAGAAGAGGTAGCCTTCGCCCCAGATTGTACGAATATGTTGCGGGTTTGCCGGGTCTTGTTCCAGTTTTCGGCGAAGCCGGGTGACGCGAACATCGATACTTCGGTCATAAGGCTGATGTTCGTAACCCTTCAGCAGTTGCAACAGGCTGTCGCGGCTAAGTACGCGGTTGGGGTGGTTGACAAAGATCACCAGTAGGGTGAACTCACCGCTGGTCAGGTGTACTGCTCTGCCGTGCAGATTCAGCTTACGGGCGTTGCGATTGAGGCTGAACGCGCCGAAATGGTAGATCTCCGCTTGGTCGCCTGCTGTTTTCGCTTCGGCCGTTAGCGCTTTCGTCCTTCGCAGAACGGCGCGAATGCGGGCGAGCAATTCGCGCGGATTGAACGGCTTGGGCAGGTAGTCATCGGCGCCGAGTTCAAGGCCGACGATGCGATCCACCTCCTCGCCGTGAGCCGAGAGGATAATGATGGGCAGGTTGCCCTGTCTGCGCAGCGCTTTGGCCAGTTCCAGCCCACTCTCACCGGGCAGCATCAAATCCAGGATTACCAGGTCGGCAGTTTCCCCGGCTAAAAACCGTCTCATTGCCGCACCATCCGCCACCGCCTCGACCCGATAGCCGTGCTCACTTAGATAGCGTTTAAGCAGCTTCCTCAAGGCAGCATCATCATCTACCACAAGCAGTTGTAAGTCAGAATGCTCCTGACCTTCCACGCTTGTTGCTGAATTATCTTGTAACACTTTGTTACACCTCCACGCCGTGCGGAAATCCCCGCGAAACACCTTTTGTGCAAGATAGGTATTACTCCGTCCTTACGGTGGCCGTACCTGCATTTTCTGAAGAGCCGGATAGCAGTGCCAAGCCCCGAGAAAAACAACAGGCAGGACGGGGCATGAATTCGGGCTTGTTACCGGCAGCGGTTAGCGTGACCTATCCGGGGAGTGTGCTGCGTTGATTTTGATCAAGACGGCACGACAGGTTGGCGATTTTTCCTTCCTGTAACAGGGCCGGCTCATAAAAACGCTAAAAGGAGGGTTGATGAGATGATGCACGATAGATATGTCAGAGCATGCATGATAGCCGCATTGGGTTTATCCATGCCCGCCGCCTATGCCACGAATGGAGACCAGATGCTGGGTGTTACCGCAACCCAGTGGGGGATGGCAGGAGCCGTTGCCGCCGCCCCACAGGATGCCGGGGCCGTGCTGACTAACCCGGCCGGTCTTGCCGTTGTGGAGATGGATGATGCGCGCATTGATATGGGCTTCGGGTTCATGAACCCGCCCCGTGAAGTCAACGGAGTGGAGAGTGACTCTAATCTATATATGTTTCCCTCCGGAGCGATGGCGTTTCGCAACTCGGATAAAGTGACGGTAGGTATGGGGATGTCAGGCCTTTCCGGTATGGGGGTGGATTTTGATGACTCGATGGAAGAGGTTCCCGGCAATCAGAATGTAGTTACTAACAAGCAGTTCTTCAAAATCGCCCCTGGTTTTGCCTACCGCGTGAACGACAAGGCGTCAGTGGGTGCGGCATTGAATATCGACTACCAGAGCCTGGCGATGGATATCGGGGCGATGAATCTGCACCTGCCGCAAAACCAGGTTTACGGTTTTGGCGCATCGGTCGGTTTTATCTATCAGATAAATGAGCAGTTCCAGTTCGGCTTTTCCTATATCAGCGAACAGGCCATGGATGAGTTTGTATGGAATACGACCAATGGGACCTATCGAATGACGATGGATGCACCGGCACAGACCAGTATCGGGTTGGCGTTTCGACCGGATTCGAGCTGGCTGATTGAGGCGGATGTAAAGCACATCGCCTTCAGTGAAGTGCTGGATACGGTGGCGCTGGAGACGCCTATGGGTGACAGTGAAATAGAGTTCGGTTGGGACGACCAAACGGTTTTTTCCATAGCCGCGCAGAAACAGCTAACCCCTAAAACCCAAGTACGTTTCGGTTACAACTATGGTGAATCACCGATCGATGAAGAGGATGTCAATAATAATATCGGATCGCTGGCGATCACTGAGACCCACTATTCGTTGGGCCTGACGCAGCAGGTAGGGAAAAGAGTGTCCACCTCCTTCTCCTATGTGCGGGCAATGCATAACGAGATCACCTCCAGTGTGGCTCCCTATAACACTATCGAGTTGGAGCAGAATATCGTCAATTTCCAAATTAGTTATAGAAACTGAATAGCGGACTGCGTCCAGTCCAAAATAAATTTATCACATGTATCGCTTATGTCAGATGATGTGTGTCGAGTAACGAATAATTTTATCTAATGATCGGAGGTAGCAATGAGTACACGTGTATTGGCAATATCGGCCCTGGTGCTTTGGTTGGTAACAGTGGGTGTTGCCGCGACCATGTTTGTGGGTGGGAAGACCACAGGCGGTAGTGATGGAAGAACGGCCATAGTGCTAGAGGAAGCGGAGAGGGATCTTGTGCTTGCTGAAATGCGAACCATGCTCGATTCAGTGCAGGGTATTGTGTCCGGCCTTTCAGAGGAAAACATGGAGCAGGTGAGCAAAGCGGCAAAGGCCAGCGGTATGGCGATTGCCGGTGATGTTCCGCCGTCAGTGATGGGGAAACTTCCGCTTGAGTTTAAACAAATGGGCATGGGGGTGCACCGAGGCTTTGATGAGTTGAGTGTGTCGGTGCAGCAGGAGCTGCCGCCGGATATGATTTTGGGTCAGTTGGGTGAGCAATTGAACAGTTGTGTCGCCTGCCATGCGTCATATCAGATCAGAGTAAACCAGGAAGATTAGTTGACTCCCCTCTTAGGCACGGGCTTTAACGCCCGTGTCGTTTTTACATCCTTGTATGCTCGGCGGCCGCGTCCCTGCGGTCGACGGTCCTGTCAGGCGTGTGGGCACCTCCCAAGTGTACCGGTATTCGGATCGCTTATTTAGGCGCTCTAAATAATAAATCCGACATAACTACTCACCCTTAAAAAAGAAATACGCAAAGATTTATTAAAATAAATGCAGACCTTGTTTCGTAAGCGCTCAATAAACCCCGTATTGAAACGGACCTGAAATTACTTCAGGGCATCGGGGCCGATGTTGTAAGGCAGCAATGCTTCAAAGCCCTCGACAGAGGTTGCAGCGGGTAGCTCTTTAAAAACGTGGCATAGGTAACGATAGGGCTCATGGCCATTGGCCTTGGCGGTGAGGATGAGACTGTAGAGACGGGCTGAGCTTTGCGCACCGCCGGTGGTGTCGGAGAAGAGCCAGTTGTTGCGTCCGATAACAAAGGGGCGGATGGCCCGTTCGGCGGCGTTGTTGTCGATGCAAAGACGGCC
>JAWOIT010000015.1:0-19309 GCA_046484535.1 Pseudomonadota bacterium
CGCGGCTTGAGCTCGTCGATAAACCGCTCGCCGTGACCGTTCAGCAGCCAGGTGCCGGCGGAGCGGACCCCTTCGGTGATCAGTGTGCCGGCCAGGTGTTGCGGATAAGCCAGCCCGGTGGGGTGGTACTGGAAGGAGTCCAGATCGCGCAGCTTCGCCCCCAGACGGTAGGCGAGGATCAGCCCGTCGCCGGTGGCGCCGAAGTGGTTGGAGGTGGGGAAGTCGTTCAGGTGCATGCGGCCGATGCCGCCGGTGGCGATAATCACCGACTTGGCCACCACCTGCACATAGCTGCAGTTTTTAAGATTCGAGAGCACCGCCCCGGCGCAGTGGCCCGACTCGTTCTCCAGCAGCTCCACCGCCGGACTGTAGTCCCAGACATCGATATCGCTGTTCTGCACCGCCTCGCGCAGCACCCGCATCATCTCCAGGCCGGTGTAGTCGCGGTAGTAGCAGACTCGATTGGCGGAGGTGCCGCCGGCGCGGCGGGTGAGCAGGTCGCCGAACTCGTCCAGGTCGAACTGCATTCCCTGCTGGATCAACCAGCGGATCACATCCGGCCCGTCCTTCACCATCGCCGCCACCAGCTCGCGCTCGCCGTTGAAGTGCCCGGCCTTGATGGTGTCGTCAAAATGCATCTGCGGCGTGTCGGCCTTTTCGATGGAGGCTTGGATACCGCCTTCGGCCATCACCGTATTGCTGTCGCCGAGGCGCAGCTTGGTGGCGAGGATGACATCGGCCCCGGCCTGCTCGGCCATAAGCGCAGCGGCACAGCCTGCGCCGCCGCCGCCGATCACCAGCACATCGGTCTTCACCACCGGTGCGCCGGCCAGGTTGGCTTCATCGATGCGGGCGTCGGCCTGCAGCAGGTCTTTTAATTGATGATGGCATTGATCGCCGCTGTTAGGGCCGACCTCGATCGTACCAAGGGTATCGGCGCGGTAGTCCGGGTGGTATTGCCTGAGCAGGGCCGCGGCATCGTCCGTGCTTTGCGGCAGTGGTCGTTCCGCCTGCGGCTGGTAGGCCGAGAGTGCTTCGTTGTAGGGGATACCTTTACTCATCCGACTTCCCTTATTCGGCCTTGCCGACCGGCTGGCTGCCGGGACTGTTGATGTCCACATCAAGGGCGCCCTTGCGCAGGGCCTCCAGGCGGTGGATGAGGTTGGAGGGACGGGTGTGGAAATAGGCGGTCACGCGGCGGGCGAACAGGCCCACGTGGTTGGGCGCGATCTGCTCCGGGCAGCCGGTCATGCACAGGTTGCACATAATGCACTCGACGAAGAGCTCACCGGCCTCGCGAAAACGTCCCTCGCCGGCCAGCTTGACGCCGAGTTCCACGTTAATGTCCTTGGGGCAGGCGCTGTAGCAACCGCCGCAGTGGCGGCAGCTGTTGGCCTCGGGAAAGATGCGGTGAAACTCGGCCTGCACATCCCAGGAGTTCTGAATGGCGTTGAGCTGATAGTGATGATGGGTGGGGTTGGGGAAGACCAGGAACAGCACCTGCATCCCTTCCTCGACCAGGGTCTGGCAACCCAGCTCCATGTTCACCTTATCCTGGCCCTCCCGGCGCACCAGTACCCGACAGGAACCGCACACCCCTTCGAGACAACCGACCCCCTTCACCCTGGGATAACCGGCATGCCACAGGGCCTGGATCACCGACAGGGAAGGGGGGGCCTGAATGGCCTTGCCGTCGATGACGACGTTAACGAGTTGCTCGGTTTGTGTGCTCATTCGAGTTCCCAAAATCGGCTGTCTGGCGGGGCATGTTTAGCTGCCAATCACCTGAAAGACCTTATTTTTTGAGTGGTTAGGTTCCTTTCTTAAAGCCGACACATTGTACCCAAAACCAGCATGGAATTCCCCGGTTTAAGGAAAAAATTTTTGCTATGTTGTTGTCTTTGCTGGAAAAAATACCAAGTAAAATAGTATGGTATTTGGTGTGGGTAAGGGATTTTCCACATTTCAGACCCCTGGCACGGATCCCGGAGAAGACTAATTTGAGGGTATGACAGCCTTCTCTACATGACCGTTTTCTCTTATAGAACCTACCCAGATTAACGATCATTTTTAACGCTTAATTACTCTATTGGACTTCCCCCATAACCCTTGACCATGACACAAAAAAAAGCGCCACCCAAGCACAGGCAGCGCTTTCATCTGAACAGAAAACGAAGGTTTATTTCCGTAACTTTCCGCTACGCCGCCGCAGCCCAAGGTAGGCCAGCGCCAGTAACACCACAGCGGGCAGTAACGGGTCTATGCCCCTCGTACCGGTGGCTAGGGTACAACCGCCGCCATCGCCTTCGCCCTGGAACAAACTGAACTGTGTAGACGTTATATCCTCGTCGGTGGCGGTATCACTTTCATCCGCAGGCGATACCTCTTCCGGGAATCCGCGGGTGAACTTGGTGTGAGTCGCCGTATCGGAGACCTTTTGGTTCCACACCGCATAGAACATACTGCCGTCCGGCGGCAGTCGGATCTGCGACTCAAAGGCGCTTTCGGCTTCTTCATCGTCCGGCAAGCTGCCGCTGAACACGCCCTGAGCCGTCGACAGCGGTACTATCGGCTCGAAGGTTGCGCCGCCGTCGGTGGTGCGGGTGATCCACAGCCCCAGGTCCTTTGGTGGCTCCGTGGCCGAGGGGAGGGTGTTGGTCTGGGTGCCCCAGGCCACATAGAAGATATCGGTATTGCGACAGTCCGGTCCGGTGGGGGCGTTGATCGCATCGCAGGCCGGGCCGCTCGGCGGGGTGCCGACCAGGCGCGGTTCGCGCGCGATGATGTCGGTGTCGGCTACGTTGCTGATCTGCTTGGGCCGCCCCCAGGTTCCCGTTTGAGCGACACTGTCCCAGTTGAACTGGCGGATCCAGAAGTTGTAGTTGTCGTGGTTTTGCTCAAGGAGCAGCTGCAGGTTCTTGGTATAGAGATAGCCCAGCCACAGTGTGTCACCGCGCAGCAGGGCGCGGTGGGCGAGGCCCGTTTCGGTCGCCTGGAGCTCGGTGTCGTCATTCAGGTTGTCGATGCCGGTAGCGGCCACCTGCTTGGTGCGGCTGGAGATGTTTTCCGCCGAGGCGCTCTCCAGCTGGACGGCCTCGCTGTAGAGCGAGGCGGTGCAGTCGATCGTATCGGTATTATTGCTGCCGAAATCCACCGCAGGTTGCAGGTGTTCCGGGGTAACGCCGCCGATACCGCGCCGCAGCATGATGTCCGCCGGGCCGCCCTGGCTTATCTCGCCCTCGCGCCAGAACAGGGCGATATGGATCCCCGCGGTTCCGGCATCGGCCGGGTTTTGGGTGACGAAGCGGGCGCGGCGGGCGATCTTGGCCGGGTTGCTGAGGATGCAGCCGGCTTCACCTGTCGGCGGTGTCTTCGCCGGAAAATCAAGATAACGGATGTACTTGCCCGAGTGGGGAATGCCCGCATTCTTGGTCTCCTCCCAGGCGACCAGGGCGGTACTCATGCTGGAGCCAAGGTTGGCCCGCGAGGCCCCGGTTTGGCCCCATTCGATATCGCCGGCGGCAACCGGGGTCTCCGCAACACCTGCCGTGGTGCCCATGCCATAGACAATGGGAGAGGGGACAGTTGGATCGGTAACTTTAGGGTCCCCTACCGGATCCATGTTGTCGGTGAGGCGCACCGGCGGGTTCCAGGCCCCCAGGGTGGTACCGGCATTGCTGACCGGCGCCCAGGCGTACCAGATATCGGTGCCGCCGCTGACCTTGGCGCCGGAGGCGCCGTCGCCGGGGCCTTCGGCCTCACCCAGCTCAAGCCCGGTCGGGTCCTCCTGCCAGGTAATCATCCAGAAACTGTTGCTGCCCCGGTTTACATCCTGCTTGGCGGCCCTGATACCGGAGCTGAGTTGGATAGGTTGCGGCAGCCAGGTCTGGCCGAGGTCGGTCGAGTAGTTCACCCAGGTACAGGTGAAGGGGATGATGCGGTTGTCGCGTTCCGGGTAGAGTCGGGCGCGCTGGACCGGGTCTTCGATCACATCCGTGGTGGCCGGATCGCCGTCCGGGCAGTAGTGGCTGACCCAGGTGACCACGGTAACACCGCCGGGATTGACGAAGCCGTTGGGCTTTTCCGCATCCCCCCAGACCGTCCGGGTGCTGTCGGCGTCAAGGTCGCCCCGCCAGTCGCTGTTGATACTCGACAAGGTAGCAGAGCGGGAGAGATTGACCGGGGCGCTCCAGTCGCTCTCTACCATGCAGCTTTTGGTGCTGCCGTCACCGCGCGCCTCACCGGGTTTGCAGTATCGGGTAAATACATCACGCGGCGGCCGTTCGGCCTGGGTTTTGAGGTCATAGACCAGGAAATTATCCGCTGAGATGCTGCCGGGTGGTGCGACATGGTCGTCATATACAGCCACCAGCGTGCCGTCCCGATGGCGGAGCAGTTTACCCTTGCCGGCGCCGGTACCTGCTGCGCCGGATGCGGCAGTATCTTCAACGGAGAGGACGATGGGCTCTTCAACCGACAGCTGGGTGAGGGCAATTGCCGTGCTTGTGACCGCCGCGGCGACAAGTCCCGTGATGAGTGCACCTCGCTTCAAAGCCATGGTTGTGCTCCTTTCGCCAAGTCGTTGCGAGAAAAACAAAATCAAACATTTAATTTATTTATAGATCAGATTTCACGTTTAGGAAGTGGGAGTACGGCAAAGGGCGGGGATAGCTGGAAAGAGGAGGAGTTAGAGTTAGCTACAGGCGGACGTGCTTCCCTCCCTCTGTAAGCTATGATAGTATTATATATCAATGAGATAGGGGATATTTACAGATTCCCCTTGTAAACTGAAATTCGAAGCATCGTGCCGGGCACGGTGCTTTTTTATTTATCACGTGGTCTCTCGTATGGATCACCACTGAGGAAGAAGGAAAAGAAATGCCTACGATTACCCTTCCCGACGGCTCCCAGCGCCAGTTCGACAAGCCTGTTAGCGTTCACGATGTAGCCGCCGATATCGGTCCCGGCCTGGCCAAGGCCACCCTCGCCGGTAAGGTCGGCGATAAACTGGTGGATGCCTCCTATCGCATCGAGGAGGATGCGGAGCTGGCGATCATCACAGACAAGAGCGAGGAGGGGCTGGATATCATCCGCCACTCCACCGCCCACCTGCTGGCCCAGGCGGTCAAGCGCCTCTATCCCGATGCCCAGGTGACTATCGGCCCGGTGATTGAGGATGGTTTCTACTACGACTTCGCCTACGAGCGTCCGTTTACCACCGAGGACCTGGAGAAGATCGAAAAGGAGATGGCCAAGATCGTCAAGGACGATATCCCGGTGGAGCGTTCCGTGATGAAGCGGGAGGAGGCGATCGACTTCTTCGCCAACATGGGCGAGGTGTACAAGGCGGAGATCATCGAGGATATCCCCCACGGCGAGGAGCTTTCACTCTATAAACAGGGGGATTTTATCGACCTCTGCCGCGGCCCGCATGTGCCGTCCACCGGCAAGCTCAAGGCCTTCAAGCTGATGAAGGTGGCCGGCGCCTACTGGCGCGGCGACTCGCGCAACGAGATGCTGACCCGCGTCTACGGCACCGCCTGGACCGACAAGAAGGCGCTGAAACAGTACCTGCACCGTCTGGAAGAGGCGGAGAAGCGCGATCACCGCAAAATCGGCCGCCAGCTGGAGCTGTTCCACACCCAGGAGGAGGCGCCGGGGATGATCTTCTGGCACCCCAACGGCTGGACCCTGTGGCAGGCGGTGGAGCAGTATATGCGCGATGTCTTCCGCCACAACGGCTACCAGGAGATCCGCACGCCGCAGGTGGTGGACCGCACCCTGTGGGAGAAGTCGGGCCACTGGGACAAGTTCGGCGACATGATCTTCACCACCCACTCCGAGCACCGCGACTATGCGGTCAAGCCGATGAACTGTCCCTGCCATGTGCAGGTGTTCAACCAGGGGCTGAAGTCCTACCGCGACCTGCCGCTGCGCCTGGCCGAGTTTGGCTCCTGCCACCGCAACGAGCCCTCCGGTACGCTGCACGGCATCATGCGGGTGCGCAATTTCACCCAGGATGACGCCCACATTTTCTGTACTGAAGATCAGATCCAGAATGAGGTGTCGGTCTTTATCGATCTTTTGTATAAGGTCTACGCCGACTTCGGCTTTGAGGAGATCATCATCAAGCTCTCCACCCGCCCCGAGCAGCGGGTCGGCTCGGATGAGATCTGGGACAAGGCGGAGCATGCGCTGGAGCGCGCGCTCAACGCCAAGGGCCTGGAGTGGGACCTGCAGCCGGGCGAGGGGGCCTTCTACGGCCCCAAGATTGAGTTCTCCCTGAAGGACTGTCTGGGGCGGGTCTGGCAGTGCGGCACCATTCAGGTCGATTTTTCCATGCCGGGGCGGCTCGATGCCCACTTTGTCGCCGAGGATGGCAGCAAACAGGTGCCGGTCATGCTGCATCGGGCTATTCTTGGTTCGATGGAGCGCTTTATCGGCATCCTCATCGAGCACCATGCCGGCGCTTTCCCGCTGTGGCTGGCCCCGACCCAGGCTGTGGTGATGAATATTACCGATAATCAGGCTGATTTTGTCCGTGAAATTGAAGATTTCCTCGGAAATCAGGGTATTCGGGTTAAATCCGACTTGAGAAATGAGAAAATCGGATTTAAAATTCGCGAGCACACGTTACACCGCATCCCCTATATGCTGGTCATCGGGGATCGGGAAGTCGAGAATCGGACCGTGGCCGTGCGCACGCGAGGTGGTGAAGACCTCGGCAGCATGCCTCTTGAGGCCTTTGCCGAGCGCCTGAACGCTGAAATCGCGAGCCGCGGCCGCACTGTTTTGGAGGATTGAAGCAATCGCTGCAAAAGAAAAACAAACCCGTCTGAACGAGGATATTCGGGTCCCGGAAGTACGTCTCATCGGTCACGATGGTGAGCAAATCGGTGTCATTTCCACTGAGGAGGCGCTGAAAATTGCTGCTGAGGCCGATCTCGACCTGGTCGAGGTCTCTCCGGATGCCACGCCCCCTGTCTGCCGGATCATGGATCACGGCAAGTTCATCTTCGAACAGCGTAAAAAGCAGCAGGCGGCGAAGAAAAAGCAGAAACAGGTCCAGGTTAAAGAGGTTAAATTCCGTCCCGGGACGGAAGAGGGAGATTATCAGGTCAAACTACGCAACCTGACACGCTTCCTCAATGACGGGGACAGGGTCAAGGTAACCTTACGGTTCCGTGGCCGTGAAATGGCACACCAGGAGCTTGGCCGCGATCTGCTCAAGCGGATCGAGGGCGACCTTGCCGAACTGGCAACGGTTGAACAGTTCCCTAAGATGGAAGGTCGGCAAATGGTGATGCTGATGGCCCCGAAAAAGAAGAAGTAAATTCAGGTCCTTTCACACCTGGTTTACTTCGGACGCGCTACTGCCCATCCATTACGGTGCCCGCAGTCACAAACGTGCGTTTTTACTTAAACTTGCAATGCGGAGTAAAAAGCAATGCCCAAGATGAAAACCAACCGAGGCGCTGCCAAGCGCTTCAAGAAGAGCGCCGGCGGCTATAAGCGTAATCAGTCGTTCCGCCGTCACATCCTCACCAAGAAGCCGACCAAGCGTAAGCGTCAGCTGCGCTCGCCGGAAATGGTTGCCGCTGCCGACGTGCCGATGCTGCGTCGCATGTTGCCCTACAGCTGAGGAGTAAGGAACGATGCCAAGAGTAAAACGTGGTGTAACCGCCCGCGCCAAACACAAGAAGGTTCTGGCCCAGGCGAAAGGTTATTACGGTCGTCGCAAGAACGTTTATCGCGTCGCCAAACAGGCGGTCATCAAGGCCGGTCAATATGCCTACCGTGACCGTCGTCAGCGTAAGCGTCAGTTCCGCACCTTGTGGATCGCGCGTATCAACGCTGCCGCCCGTGAGTGCGGTCTGTCCTACAGCCGCATGATCGACGGTCTGAAAAAGGCCGGTGTTGAGATCGATCGCAAGGTACTGGCCGATATCGCAGTTGCCGACAAGGCGGGTTTTGCCGCCCTGGCGGAAAAAGCGAAAAGCGCACAGGCCTAATTAGCGACAGTGCCGAAAGCCGGCGATAACCCGCTGGTATAAAGCACGTAAAAAGGGGGGAAGGCCTAACAGTCTTCCCCCTTTTTGTTTATTGATTCGATTATTCACCACAGAGACACGGAGAACACAGAGATAGTCATGCAGGATGTTGTGGTTGCTGCTGCCTGGTACCCTGTGAAGGATCCTAAGGCATTCAACCAACTCTGTGAGCTCTGTGTCTCTGTGGTGAATGATTAAAAAATCCGGAGTAGATGGCGTGGATGATTTGACGAGTCTCGTAAGTGAGGCCGAGGCGGCGATTGCCGCTGCCGATGAGCTGCAGGCACTGGATCAGATTCGGGTGCAGTATCTGGGCAAAAAGGGTGTGCTGACCGAGCAGATGAAATCCCTGGGCAAACTCTCCGCCGAGGAGCGCCCGGCCGCCGGTCAGGCGATCAACAAGGCCAAGGGGCAGGTGCAACAGGCCATCGAGGCGCGCAAGCTGGCGCTGCAGGAGGCGGCATTGAATGCCCGCCTGGCGGCGGAGACCATCGATGTCACCCTGCCGGGCCGTGGGCAAGCCGGCGGCGGCCTGCATCCGGTGACCATGACCCTGGAGCGGATCGAGTCGTTGTTCAGCCAGCTCGGTTTCAGGGTGGCCGAAGGGCCGGAGATTGAGGATGACTTTCACAACTTCGAGGCGCTGAATATCCCCAAGAGCCATCCGGCGCGCGCCATGCATGACACCTTCTATTTTGACGCGCACACCTTGCTGCGCACTCACACCTCACCGGTGCAGGTGCGGGTGATGGAGAAGGAACAGCCGCCGCTGCGGGTTATCGCGCCCGGGCGGGTCTATCGTTGTGACTCCGACCTGACCCACACCCCGATGTTCCACCAAATCGAGGGGCTGCTGGTGGACGAGCAGGTCAGTTTTGCCGACCTCAAGGGCCTGCTGGATGACTTCCTGCGAAACTTCTTCGAGCAGGAACTGGCGGTGCGTTTTCGACCCTCCTATTTCCCCTTTACCGAGCCCTCCGCCGAGGCCGACATCCAATGCGTGATGTGCGGGGGTGAGGGCTGTCGTGTATGCAGTCACACCGGCTGGATCGAGATCCTCGGCTGCGGCATGGTCCATCCGGAAGTCTTCCGCCACGTCGGCATCGATAGTGAAAAATACAGCGGCTTTGCCTTCGGCCTGGGGGTCGAGCGCATGGCGATGCTGCGCTACGGCGTGAACGACCTGCGGCTGTTCTTCGAGAACGACCTGCGTTTCCTGCAGCAGTTTAACTAATAATGGTTCACCGCAAAGGCGCAAAGGGATTAATGCATCTTCCGGCATAGGCAGGAACCCATAAGGAAGCGTCGCAGATGCCTGGATCCCGGCCTGTGCCGGGATGACGACAAAAGCGTGTAAGAGAAATGCCGTCATTACGGTGAAGGCCGGAATCTATAAGGAAGTGGCCCAGATGCCTGGAACCCGACCTGCGCCGGGATGACGACAAAAGCGTGTAAGAGAAATGCCGTCATTCCGGCGAAGGCCGGAATCCATGTGCAAGCGTCACGGATGCCTGGAGCCCGGCTTGCGCCGGGATGACGACAAGGGTGTAAGAGACAGGATAAGGCAAGCCATGCCAGCCGATTTATGCCCTGTTTTTCCTTTGCGTACTTTGCGCCTTTGCGGTGAAAAATAATTTTCAGAATCAGGTTTAAAACGATATGAAATTCAGCGAAAAGTGGTTGCGTGAGTGGGTTAATCTCTCGGTCTCTTCCGGGGAGCTGTGTCATCAGCTGACCATGGCCGGTCTGGAGGTCGATGCCATTGAGCCGGTGGCCGGGGAGTTTACCGGTGTGGTCGTCGGTAAGGTGGTTAAGGTCACGCCTCATCCGGATGCGGATAAGCTGCGCGTGACCCGGGTGAATGTGGGCGGGGAAGAGCTGCTCGATATCGTTTGCGGTGCGCCCAACGTGCGTGAGGGGATGAAGGCCCCCACCGCGGTGGTCGGCGCCAAACTGCCCGGTGATTTCAAGATCAAAAAGGCCAAGCTGCGTGGCGTGCCCTCGTTCGGTATGCTCTGTTCGGCATCGGAACTGGGTCTGTCCGAAAGCGCCTCCGGCCTGATGGAGCTGCCCGGCGATGCACCGGTCGGGGAGGACCTTCGCCGCTATCTGGAACTGGATGATGTCACTATCGAATTGGGGCTGACCCCCAATCGTGGCGACTGCCTCAGCATTGCCGGCGTTGCCCGTGAGACCGGGGTGCTGAATCAGTGTGAGGTGACCGGTCCCGCCATCGAGGCGGTGACCGCGACCTCCAGTGATACCTTCGCCATCGATGTCGATAATCCGAGCGACTGCCCGCGCTATATCGGCCGCATCATCCGCGGTATCGACGTCAAGGCGGAAACCCCGCTGTGGATGCAGGAGCGACTGCGCCGCAGCGGCATTCGCAGCCTGAGTCCGGTGGTGGATGTGACCAACTACGTCCTGCTCGAGCTGGGTCAGCCGATGCACGCCTTTGATCTGGCAAAACTCAGCGAGCGTATCATTGTGCGCAAGGCAAAGACCGGCGAAAAGCTGATGCTGCTCAATGAGCAGGAGGTGGAGTTGGACGAGGACACCCTGATTATCGCCGACCAAAAAGGGCCGCTCGCCATGGCGGGAATTATGGGTGGCGAGCCGTCCTCTGTCGGCGATGAGACCACGGATATCTTCCTCGAAAGCGCCTTCTTCTCGCCGGAGAGCATTGTCGGTCGCGCCCGACGCTACGGCCTGCATACCGACTCCTCCCACCGTTTCGAGCGTGGCGTGGACCCGCATATGGCCGAGAAGGCGATGGAGCGCGCGACTGCACTGTTGCTGGACATCGTCGGTGGCGAGGCGGGACCGCTGGAAGAGGTGCTGACCGAGAACGAACTGCCCAGCCGACACGGCATCCATCTGCGCCAGCAGCGCATCAATCGTATCCTTGGGGCGGATATCGCCGGGAGCGAGGTGGAGGACATCCTGCAGCGACTGGGTATGAAGATTGATCGGGTCGAGGACGGCTGGCACGTGGAGGCGCCTGCGTTCCGCTTCGACATCGCCATCGAGGTCGATCTGATCGAGGAGGTCGGCCGGATTGTCGGTTACGAGCAGCTGCCGAGCAGCCGTCCCCAGGGGGCGCTGCTGATGCAACCTCGTCCGGAGGGGCGTATCGGACGGCGTGAACTCTCCCGTCTGCTCGTCGAGCGGGGTTACCAGGAGGCGATCAGCTACAGCTTTGTCGATCCGAAGATGCAGCAGCATTTCGACCCGCAAGGGAAGGGCATCGCACTGGCCAACCCGATCTCCAGTGACCTCTCGGTGATGCGCACCACCCTCTGGGCCGGATTGGTGCCGCTGCTGCAGCATAACCTGAACCGTCAGCAGAGCCGTGTCAGGCTTTTCGAATACGGCCTGAGATTCGTAAGACAAGATGATGAAATTAGACAGGAAAATATGATCTCAGGACTCGCCTGCGGCAGCCTGATGCCGGAGCAGTGGGCGCAGGAAAGCCGTAAGGTCGACTTCTATGACGTAAAGGCGGATATCGAGGCGCTGCTGGCGCTGACCCGCCGCCCTGAGGATTTCCGTTTTGTCGCGGAAACCCACCCGGCACTGCACCCCGGACAGAGTGCGCGAATCTACATGAAAGATGAGCCGGTCGGCTGGCTGGGCACACTCCATCCCAGCCTCCATCGGGAGCTGGATCTGCGTGAAAACAGCTATCTCTTTGAAATTAAAGCAGATGCGCTTTGTGATAAATCTGTCGCCAAATTCTCGGAAATTTCCAAATTTCCGGCGATTAGGCGCGATCTTGCCGTTGTCGTTGAGGAGGGTGTCAGTGCCGATACGGTGCTGGAGTGCATCCACCGCAGTGCCCCGGATAGCCTGACAAACTTAAAGCTGTTTGACCTTTATGCAGGCGAACATATTGATTCGGGTAGAAAAAGTCTCGCTTTGGGCTTGACCTTACAGTCACAATCACGCACTCTTACTGATGAGGAAGTTGATGCTGCAATCGAAAAAGTAGTGACTACCCTGAGCCAAGAACTCGGGGCGACATTAAGAGAATAAATATGGCGTTAACCAAAGCAGCAATTGCTGAGCAGCTTTTTGAAGAACTTGGTTTAAATAAGCGCGAAGCCAAGGAGCTGGTAGAGCAATTTTTCGAAGAGATCCGTGTTGCGCTGGAAAACGGTTACCAGGTCAAGCTATCCGGGTTTGGTAATTTCGACCTTCGCGATAAAAATGAACGCCCGGGCAGAAACCCCAAAACCGGTGAGGAAATCCCGATCACCGCTCGACGGGTTGTGACCTTCCGCCCGGGACAAAAACTCAAGGCAAGGGTAGAAGCCTATGCTGGAACCCAGCAATAATAACGAATTACCGCCTATTCCCGGCAAACGTTACTTCACCATCGGTGAGGTGAGTGAGCTTTGTGGTGTGAAACCGCATGTTCTGCGTTATTGGGAGCAGGAGTTTCCGCAACTCAAGCCGGTCAAACGTCGGGGTAACCGCCGTTACTACCAGCGTCAGGATGTCATCATCATCCGCCAGATTCGTGCACTGCTGTACGAGCAGGGCTTTACCATCGGTGGGGCACGACAGCAGCTGGAGGGTGAAAACAATAAATCCGACGCCAATCAGAGTCAGCAGATTATCAAGCAGCTGCGTGTCGAGCTCGAAGAAGTCCTCGATATCCTCAAGCGCTAATTAATCGGATTGTGTATTCTCAAGCGCACCGATCTGGTGTATTATGCGCGCCTCATTCGTTAGCGAATGAAGCACATAACGGGGCGTAGCGCAGCCTGGTAGCGCACCTGCATGGGGTGCAGGTGGTCGGAGGTTCGAATCCTCTCGCCCCGACCAACAAAGAGAAAGCCGACCATTGGTCGGCTTTTTTGTAGGAGCGGCATCCTTGCCGCGATTAACCTGAATGAACCTCCTCTCTGCTAGCGGCTGTAAGCCGTTCCTTGGACTTCAGTCTTATGTAACTGAGGCCGTGTTGCGTCCTTCTATCGCGCATAACCTGCGCTCAAGCAGGCGATGCCCGACATGTAATCTTCCGATTTGCTCATTTTGTCTGATCCGCAAATCAGCTAGGATCGGGGCTCCTGATTCCGGTGTCCCATGTCATTACTACTGAAAACCGAACTTCCCTATGACCCTGAACCGCAGCGCCTGTTTGCGTCAGTGGCTCCTCGTCCGTGGTCGATGTGGCTCGATAGCGGCGGCAGTGGCGGAGAACTCGGGCGTTACGATATTTTCGTTGCCGATCCTTACATCACCCTGGTTACCCAAGGCGGTGAAACCCGGATCGCCTCTTCAGCACAGAGCAGGCTTTCCGAAGCCGATCCCTTTGAACTCCTTCGCGACACACTCAAACCCGAGCCTCATGCTGAGAGCGATCCAGATATCCCCTTCGCCGGGGGCGCTGTAGGCTATTTCGGTTACGATCTGGCCAGACGCATCGAGTCGCTGCCAGAAATTGCGAACGACGATATCGGCGTACCGGAGATGGCGATAGGCCTCTACGACTGGGCCGTGGTTTTTGATCACCAGAAACAACGCTGCTGGTTGGTCTCGCACGGCCGTCAGCGTGAAACCCGCGAGAACTGGCCGCAGCTGGTAGAGCGTTTCAGCCAGGCACAAACACTCCAAAAAGGTGAGTTCAGGGCGACATCCGCGATTCAGGCGAACATGGACGAGGAGGGCTATGCCAGAGGCTTCGAACGAATTCAGCACTATTTGCTCGAAGGTGACTGCTACCAGGTGAACTTCGCCCAGCGTTTTTCCGTCGAGGTAACCGGCGATCCCTGGCAGGGCTATTTGCAGCTCCGACGCCAAAACCCGGCACCGTTTTCCGCTTATCTGAATACCCCTTTCGGCCAGCTCCTCTGTACCTCACCGGAGCGTTTCCTCAAGCTGAAAGGAAGACAGGTGGAAACCCGCCCCATCAAGGGGACACGCCCTCGAAGCGAGGATACGGAAACCGACAAACGATTAATGGGTGAGCTGCAACAAAGCGATAAAGATCGCGCGGAGAATCTCATGATCGTGGATCTGCTGCGCAACGACCTGGGCAAAAGCTGCTGTACCGGTTCGGTGCGTGTGCCAAAGCTCTTTGCCGTGGAGAGCTTCGCCACCGTCCACCATCTGGTGAGTGTGATTGAAGGGCAGCTGTGCGAGGGGAGCGATGCACTCAAGCTACTGCGAGACTGTTTTCCCGGCGGCTCGATCACCGGCGCCCCCAAACTGCGCGCGATGCAGATCATCGAAGAACTGGAGCCTTGTCGGCGCGGGATCTACTGCGGCAGCATCGGTTACATCGGTTATGACGGCAATATGGACAGCAATATCGTTATCCGTACCGCTTTGCACAAAGAGGACAAGCTCTATTACTCCGCCGGCGGAGGGATTGTCAGGGACTCAGAGTGCGAGGCGGAATATCAGGAGACTTTCGACAAGGCCGCGGCGTTTTTCTACTGTTTTCAGGGGTGAATAAGTTTTTTGTCTGCTTTTACCGTGATGTGAAAGTTTCAGAGTTGTTGTGATACAGTCGGTTATCGGGCAGGAGCAGACCTCAAGATCAATAGCTTCGCATTTCCGCTTTCACCCCATAACGGTCCTAAGCTAGACAGGCAGCTGCCTATTTACCTAGTACATATAAGGGTTATACTGGGGTGACAGTAAATCGGGGTCCCGGTTTGCTTATATTGATAATGAGGCAGGGAACTGTGTAATGCCATCTAAAAGGATTAGTTACCTCGTGGCATTAGGACTCGTTAGATTGATATACGAACCCGAAGGTATCCGTATGGAAACTGTTACGTGTAAAACACCAAGGAAATAGAAAAGCATGAAGATTGGTGCAGCAGCGATCACTAAGTTATCTGAAATGATATGTGGTGATGATCCTTTTAACTTCTTCCCCTATCGAAGCTCTTCGTATCTAACGCGTTTTTTCGTCGATCTTGATCTTGATTATGTTCATGATGGTTCAACCAGAAGAGTGTGGGTCAGAGAGGTGTTGGATGAGTTGAATCGCCGTCAGTCACCAGACAACATGCCTTCTCCTGAAATGGTGAAAGTCATTGAATATCTTGTTCATCCTGACCATTTCTTATTTGATCAGAATGTTGATAGAGAAAAAGCGCTAGACGCTGTAATGGCCGCACTAAAGACAAATGACTTTACCGTATCAGTTCAGTCGAATGGCACAGTTAAGGTCCTTCCTATTAATGGTGAGTTTATCTCTACCGATTTCGATGAAACTCCCGCTGAAAGACTGATTACGTTTAAACCAAGTGTATTCCGAGTCCCGTCAAAGAATCTGAATGAAAAACTAATATCAGTAATGATGCCATTCGGTGCAAACTTCGCTGGTACGTATTCGGCTATAGCACGCGTTGCTGAATACATGAATCTTGAATGCCTTAGAGCCGACGACATTTGGGATAACACCACATTTATCCAGGACATATTTGATATTATTTACTGTGCAAAGGTTGTGGTTGTCGACTTTACGGGGAAAAATCCAAATGTCATGTATGAGACAGGTATCGCGCATACTCTTGGCAAAACAGTCGTACCAATTACACAATCACTTGATGACATACCATCTGATCTAGGACATCACCGTGCTTTAAAATATTACCCCAATGAGGAAGGTTATAGAGACTTAAGCAATGAGCTATATAAGCGATTTAAAGTCATATACAAGCAAAATACGTAACAAGTGCTTCCAGTGGATACAGTAGCTGAAGGTAACGTTAGCTATCAATGGATGATTTATGGCCACATTGAATGATGCAGATTATGAGTTCGCGAAGCCTCACATTGAGCACTTCTACGACTCAGATTTTTTCCGAAGCACTTCGAGTTTGACTCCCTATGGCATTTTTCAATAGTTTGGGATAAGAATAATAGTTTGGGGTCAGAACAAACAAATAAGTGGTGTCAGATCAAACTTTACCCCTACACTCTGTGATAAGTTCCATCTGACCCCGCTAATTAGAACAAGAGAAGTTTGTTACTGTTTTTAATAAGGTTAGAGATCTATATGGAAGTATAGGTTCATCTGCTGAGGGTGCTAGTGATTTGTTTTTGTCAATAAGCCAAAAATTGTTTTCAGGAAGATTATGAGTCAAACATTAGTAAAAAGGTTTGCAAAGGAAATTGGTGTTCCTATAGAAAGTCTGCTTGAGCAGCTTAATGACGCCGGTGTACCTGTAAGTGGTGAAGATGATTATATATCTGATCAACAGAAGCTTATGTTGCTTAGCTACTTAAGGAAGAATCCCGGTGCATCCAATGGCGGTGATGGAAGTGAGAAGGATGCACCGAAAAGAATAACGTTAAGCAAAAATACAAATGTGACACTTGAAGACATTCAAGGAGCGGAAGACCTTCGGGAGCTTAACCAGTTGCTGACAAGGTCGATGGCAAAGCAGCAGATCCAGGCGCTTATAAAGGATGACAGACTGGATGTTGTTGTTAACGAAATATATAACCTTGCAAGTGTTAGCGAGGTAGAACAGGAGTTGTTGGCAGCTGCAATGCTAGGCAGACTCGCAGCAGTTGCTAGGGGAAGAGAGTCGAGAGTTATTGAAAGGGTAGGTGAGCTGTTTACTCAGGAACCCTTGTCAATTGAAACGTTGGCTGATGGTGACGAGAAGGTTTATGCCGCGGCGATTTTACGTCAGATAGCGCCGACTTGGGTACAGAGTTACAGCTTGCGAGAGGCAATGCTAATAGATACTGCAGACCAAGCGCGAAAGGAGTTGCTCTCAGCATGCTTGGAACGGCACAGTGAGGTTGCAGAGTGGTTGAAAGCGATTGCAAGTAGCGCGGAACTTCTCAAACAGATTAACAATCCAGAAACCTTCCAGAGACGGGTTAGAAGAATTACGGGCGTAATGAGTGATGTGTTGCAGTCTTGGCGTGGTGATATAGGTATTGATATCGGTGATAGGCTGGCGGAGCTATTCACCTCTCTGTTCAAACGAGAAACAGCAGGTCTTGATCGTGATGTCCTGTATGCGGCTCTCGATAATGTCATCTCGCTGTTGAATAGGGTGATAGAACTACGTTTCTCTACGGCGCTCTATGGTTCGACATACTCTGTCGTATTAGAAGGTAAGAAGTTACTTGGTGCAGGAACATGGGGCAGGTATCTGGACCAGTCAAAGGAGATTCTTGGAACCAGAGTGTCTCTTCTGGAATCCTCACTTGTTTTGGCACGACAGAATAGAACAGATAAAGGAATCATGGATGTGCTCCTGTCAACTTATACATCACGGCCGCAGGTGTCTTCATCCATATATAGGCACTTCAAGGATGCTCAAGACGTTGATCCAGGGATTGCTAGTTGGTGGACATCGGCTGGAGAGGTTCGTGAAGGACGGAGAGATATTGAGCAGAAAGTAGGTAATACGGAAGACCAACAGATCGGTGCACTTCTTATCGAGGTGGAAAATAGCCGTGAAATCATGGAAAAGCTGAGTCGTGCGGTTGTACCATTTCTGGAAATATCGGATCCGGTATTGGCTTCAACGGTAAATAAAGCAGCATCCAATTATCAGGAAATGGCCCAGATTGCACGACGATTGGCAAGAATGAGAAAACTCAGTAAGACAGACCTTATCGGTGAAATACTTGAATATAACCCGCTAGAACACGAGATGCAGGGGGGACACAAACCCGGTGTGCGTCATGTAAAGGTTGTTCGCGATGGTATCAAAAAGGAATTTAACGGGAAAATTAAGACATTGGTGAAGCCCTGGGTTGAGCCAGAATAATAGGGAGTAAGTTATGGAGCAGCTTGAAGCAAAGATCCTGTTAAAGAACCTCCTTCAAAGGGTGGAGGTGCTGGAGGATGGAACCAAGAGGATCGCTGGTCGACTCACTGATGATGAGTTGACTGCACTCAATATGGCTTTAGACATGATTTCTGGGCATACGGGAAGTACGCCAAATAGCCAACCAGTCACACCAATATCAAGTGTACCAACCTCACCGGAAATTCCGCCGATTCCTGATTTTACTGCACCTCACGCAGAAGAGAGCATTATCGATGACACACAAAAAGCTGTGTTGTCGCAAGAATCGACACTTCCAAAGATAGATATTGATACGAGTGCATTATCGTTATCGCCAGCACCGAAAGATGCAAGATTATGTCTGGATTTTGGTACGGCAATGTCCAAGGCTACACTTGTGATGGAGGATGAGGATAATGAGCTAGAGGATATTGTTGTTCTTGAGCTTGGTGTTCCTGGTGATCAGGAAGAAATTAGTGAACACATGCTAATCTCTTCCGTTTACATTTCTGATGATGGCCTTATCTGGTTTGGAAAGAAAGCTGAGGATTATGCCAGACTGGAAGGCGAAAGTGGAGCGCGTCAGCGGATGGACAATATCAAGAGATGGCTATCTGAGGGCAACCTTGATACGGCAGTATCCAAGATGCATAACCCAACTAATATAGCTATTACCTATGCCGATGTTATCCTTGCGTATATTACATTCCTGACCTGGGCCGTCGATAAAGCACTAGAAAATGTTGATTCACCTCCAGGCGGATATCCTCGCAATCTTACGCGTCGATTTGCTATGCCATGCTTGCCCAGGGCGGAAGCAAGGGAAGTTTCGCGTCGTCTCCGTCAATACATTGGAGAAGCACAGGTTCTTGCGGATAGTTTCTTTAGTACCTTACGAGACGGTATCCCGTTAGAGCAGTTTCTTAGTGCAGTTGAGGATTTGCGCAAAACGCCCCACGAGTACTCATTTGTTGCTGAAGATATTACTGAACCTCTGGGGGTTGCAGGGTCACTGCTTGGATGGCACGCAAAGGTGGATATGCTTGTTATGGTCGTCGATGTGGGTGCGGGAACCAGTGATTTCAGCTTGTATAGAATAAACGTCAATTCCGAGACCGGGACAAATACCGCCCTTGATATTGAAGGCTCGTCTCGTGGCGTTACTGAAGCTGGTAACCACCTTGATAACCTACTGAAAGGTGTCGTTTTGCGAGAGATCGGTGTTGACCACACCCATCCACTTTGGACAAATATTCTGTGGGAAATCGAGCAGAATATACGTGATTACAAGGAAACGTTGTTTAACGAGGGCTCAGTCGTCATTGTGCTGCGGAATGGCGAATATGAAGTTGAAATCAGTAAAGATGAGTTCTTGGCAATTGATTCTGTAAAGAAATTTGGTGACACCTTGCGTAATACAATGCAAGAGATACTAGAAAGTGTTGATAAAAGCTGGATTGACTGGGTGGCGGT
>JAWOIT010000010.1:0-18567 GCA_046484535.1 Pseudomonadota bacterium
GGCAATATCAGCCGAATGCTATGGCGCAGGGCCTTGAGCGCAGCGGGAAGACTTCCGCCGATGTCGCCAAGACCGCCGGTTTTGACCAGGGGAGCCGCTTCACTGCCGGCAAAAAGGATTCGACACATTTGAACTTGTCTTGGTTTGGTTGTTATTGGGTGTTCGCTATAAAGGAACACTAATGACAATCATGCAGCTTAGTAACAAACAGCTACATTTACTACATGTAACCCGGAAACTGCGCTGTTTGTCTACTAAATAGGAGTTCCGAATGCCAGAACACTTTGCCGTTACGAGGTGCCCACACGCCTGCCAGGACACGCAGTGAATACATCCTTGTATGCTCGGCGGCCGCGTCCCTGCGGCCGACGGTCCTGTCAGGCGTGTGGGCACCTCCCAAGTGTACTGGTATTCGGATCGCTTAATTTAGCTAAGAACGGTATGCCGAGGTTGCCCGGTTCCTGTGTCGGCCTATTACACGTCGGTCGAAAGGCCCGGTATTTGCTTGTTGATACAGGCAAGGGTGGCCTTGGCTTGTTATGCTCAACGGCAGGGCCTTTCCGGCTGCAATGAATGGGGGAGATGATAGTTATGCGAATCGCCATAATCGGATTGGGGCGCATGGGCGGCAATATGGCCCGCCGGCTGTTGCGCAAAGGGATTGAGGTTGTCGGCTATAACCGTTCGCCGGCGATCATCAAGACACTGCAACAGGAAGAGGGGTTATTGCCCGCCGCCTCCCTGCGCGAAGCGGTGGAACAGTTGCCAACACCCCGCATCGTCTGGCTGATGCTTCCGGCCGGAACCGCCACGGAGCAGACCCTCCATGAGATCGTCCCGATGCTTGGCGAAGGGGACATTGTCGTCGATGGCGGCAACGCCAATTATCATGACAGCATGCGCCGGGCGACGGAGCTGGAGCCCCACGGTATCGGATTTATCGACGCGGGCACCTCAGGAGGGGTCTGGGGGCTGGATAACGGCTACTGCATGATGGTCGGCGGCAGCGAACAGGATGTCGGTCACCTCGAGCCAGTACTCATGGCGCTGGCGCCGGCCGAGGATCGGGGTTGGGCGCGCATGGGGCCGGTGGGGGCCGGCCACTATACCAAGATGATCCACAACGGTATCGAGTACGGCATGATGCAGGCCTTTGCCGAAGGCTTTGACCTGCTGCGCAGCAAAAAAGAGTTTGACCTGGATCTTGCCACGGTCTCTGAGACCTGGCGGCACAGCTCGGTGGTACGCAGCTGGTTGCTGGATCTTGTCGCCGAGGCCCTGGCCAAGGAACCCGACATGGAGCAAATCGCCCCGATTGTGCCCGACTCGGGAGAAGGTCGCTGGACCGTGCTGGAGTCGGTGGAGCAGGGGGTCTCGCTGCCGGTGATCACCCTGGCGCTGCAGGCGCGTTTCGCCAGCCAGGATCAGGCGGGCTACCAGGCCCGGTTACTGTCGGTGATGCGCAACGCATTCGGCGGTCACGAGATGGTCAAAAAGTAACCGCTGGAGCCGCCGGATGTTGGAGCCCTCAACCTTTGTCATCTTCGGTGCCACCGGTAACCTGGCGCGCAACAAGCTGTTGCCGGCCCTGTATCACCTGGAGTCTGACGGCCGTTTACCCGAGCAAATGACGATTGTCGGCTTTTCCCGGCGGGATTGGAGCAATGAGGAGTATCGCCAGTCCGTGGCCGACTCCCTGAGTCCCCATGCGCGAAACGGGCTCGATCCTGAAGTTTTCGGACGCTTTGCCGAACGACTCTGTTTTTTCCAGGGCGATCTGCATGATACCGAATCCTACGGGGGGCTGGCCCGGTTTATGGAAGAGAGAGGGCTGCCCGAGAACCGGGTGTTCTATCTGGCGATCCGCCCGGCCGAGTTCGGCGAGGTCTCCGGTTATTTGGCCGGAGCCGGCTTGAATAGTGAGGATAAAGGCTGGAGCCGGGTGGTGATTGAAAAGCCCTTCGGTTATGACCTGGAGAGCGCCCATATTCTGGAGCAGCAGCTGCATCAGAATTTTCGCGAGGAGCAGCTATTTCGCATCGATCACTATTTGGGAAAGGGGACGGTGCAGAACGTGCTGGTGTTCCGTTTCGCCAACCTGATGATGGAGCCGCTGTGGAACCGCAATTTCATCGATCATGTGCAGATCACCCACGCCGAATCCCAGGGTATCGAAAAGCGCGCCGACTACTACGATGGCGCCGGTGCCCTGCGCGATATGGTGCAAAGCCACCTATTGCAGATGCTCACCCTGGTGGCCATGGAGCCGCCGGCCCGGCTGGATGCGGAGTCCCTGCGCGATGAGAAGGTGAAGGTGCTCAAGTCGATCCGCCCCATCCATCCCAATGCGGTTTACGCCCAGGCCTTCCGCGCCCAGTACAAAGGCGGCCAGGTGGACGGTAAGCCCGTAGCCGGGTACCTGGAAGAGGAGGGGGTGGCGCCGAACAGCACCACCGAGACCTATGCGGCGCTGAAGCTTTATATCGATAACTGGCGCTGGCGTAATATCCCCTTCTATATCCGTACCGGCAAGCGGATGGCGCGCAATACCTCGATGATATGCATCCGCTTCAAACACCCGCCCCAGCAGTTGTTTCGGGAAACCCAGCTCGAGCAGATCAAACCCAACTGGCTGGTGCTGGGGATCCAGCCCGATGAGTGTCTGCGCGCAGAGCTTCAGGTAAAGGTGCCGGGACTGGAGATGCGCACCCAGACCACCACCCTGGATGCCGGCACCTGCGGTGTCCCGCAACTGAAGCTGGATGCCTATGAGGCGCTGCTATTGGACGTACTGGAGGGCGACAGCTCGCTGTTCCTGCGCTACGACGAGGTGGAGTGGGCCTGGCGGGTGGTGGACCCGATCCTCAAGGTCTGGTCCACGGAGCGTGAGTATATCCACACCTACAGCGCAGGGAGCTGGGGACCGGAGACCTCCAGCCGTCTGTTTGACCGGGATGACCAGCACTGGCGAAACAGCATGAACGACAGTGACACCGAGTGTGAGTAATCGCTCAAGTCGCGTTATGATCCCCGAAAGCGACGTGAGCACGCTTAAGAACGAAAAACATAACAGGAACATTATGGACGCAACAGCGGAGAGCCCCGAGACGATGGAAGAGACCCGCCTGGGAAAGACGCGGGCCTGGCAGGCCCTGAACAGACACTATGAAAAGGTTGCAGACGTTCATATGCGAGAGCTGTTCGCCGCCGACCCACAGCGGTTTGAAAACTTCTCTGTCCAATTCAATGACATCCTGCTCGACTACTCGAAAAACCGGGTAACCGAAGAGACCATGCGTTTGTTGTTCGATCTGGCCCGTGAGGCCAACCTGACCGGTTGGGCACGCCGGATGTTCGGTGGCGAGCACATCAACTTCACCGAGGATCGCGCCGTACTGCATATGGCGCTACGCAACCGCAGCAACACCCCGATCTATGTCGACGGCGAGGATGTGATGCCCGAGGTTAACCGGGTGCTGGAGCGCATGCGCCGGTTCTGTATCAAGGTGCATACCGGGATCTGGAAGGGGCACACCGGCAAACGCATCACCGATGTGGTGAATATCGGTATCGGCGGTTCGGACCTCGGCCCGCAGATGGTGACCGAGGCGCTCAAACCCTACGCCCGAGACGACATCGAGGTGCACTTCGTCTCGAACGTGGACGGCACCCATGTGGCCGAACAGATCAAGAAACTGGATCCGGAGACCACCCTGTTTATCGTCGCCTCCAAGACCTTTACCACTCAGGAGACCCTGACCAATGCCCGCACCGCCCGGCGCTGGCTGGTGGAAAACCTGCGCGATGAGTCGGCGGTGGCCAGCCACTTCGTTGCGGTCTCCACCAACACCGAGGAGGTGAAGGCCTTCGGTATCGATCCCAAAAACATGTTTGAGTTTTGGGACTGGGTCGGCGGGCGCTATTCGCTCTGGTCTTCAATCGGCTTATCCATCGCACTCTACCTGGGGATGGATAATTTCGAGGAGTTACTGGCCGGCGCCCACGCCATGGACCAGCACTTTATGCGCACACCGGTGGAGAAGAACCTGCCGGTGATTATGGGTCTGCTCGGGGTCTGGTACAGCTCCTTCTTCGGCGCCGAAACCCATGCGATTCTGCCCTATGATCAGTACCTGCACCGCTTCACCGCCTACCTGCAACAGGCGGACATGGAGAGTAACGGCAAGCGCATCGACCGCGACGGTCAGGTGGTGGACTACAACACCGGGCCGATCATTTGGGGCGAGTCGGGCACCAACGGTCAGCACGCTTTCTACCAGCTAATCCACCAGGGGACTCACCTTATCCCGATCGACTTTATGGCGCCGGTGGAGACGCACAATCCGGTCGGGGACCATCATGTGATTCTGCTGGCGAACTTCTTCTCCCAGAGTGAGGCGCTGATGCTGGGGCGCACCGAGGAGGAGGCCCGCGCGGAGCTGGAGGCGACGGGGTTGTCGGGTGATGAGCTGGAGCAAATCCTGCCGCACAAAATCTTCACCGGTAATAAGCCCAGTAACTCGATTATGTTCCACAAACTGACGCCCTATACCCTGGGTTCGATCATTGCCCTTTATGAACACAAGATCTTTGTGCAGGGGATCATCTGGCGGATCAACTCGTTTGATCAGTGGGGGGTGGAGCTGGGAAAGAAGCTGGCCAACACGATTCTCTCAAAGCTGGATGATGATAAGCCGATAAGTTCGCATGACTCATCGACCAACGGTCTGATCAACTACTACAAGCGCAACCGACATGAGTAAGGACTGCCGCTTAGGGTTTGCTGCAAAACATGAACCGATCCTTGCGTGGCTCGGCGGCGATGCGGCAAAGTGACTGATCCGCGATACCGGCCTGCCGGATTGTGTCGCTGCTGCTCAGCGGGATAGCGCTGTCCTCCCGGACCAGCTCAAGCACGGGTGAATAGTACCGGCGCATCATATTGACGTGTTCCGCGTTTTCCCCTTCGGCAAGCAGGTCCAGCACCTGTTTCACCAGGGCATGGACGGGAAGATGCGGGTCCACATCAAAGTGAAGCCTGTTAGGGCTATTATGGCAATCGACCGTCACCCGAATGGTGCCGGCAGCGCCACTGTTGTCCGCCCCCCTTTCGGCTCTCTTTTTTCGCCCCATGAAACCGTTTCCTCGCATTCTCCAGGCGCGGGGAAGCCTATCCCATGGTCAGGGTGCTTAATATGATATAGATCAATCAATCATGGAAATTCTTCACCTTCGATAACCAGGCCGGCCAGGGGGGGGAGCGTTACCACAATCGAGTAGGGTTGGCCCATCCAGGGATGCGCCTCGCTCTCGAAAAACGGGATTTGTCCCAGGTTGGAGCCGCCGTACTCATCGCTGTCAGAGTTGAAGACGAGACGATAACGCCCGGCCTCCGGTACGCCGATGCGGTAGCCATCGTGTGGTGAAGGGGTGAAGTTAAGGGCGATAACCGCATTGCTTGCCCGGCCTCGTCGAAGATAGAGCAGGGTCGAGTGTTCGCTGTCGGTGCAGTCGAGCCACTGAAAGCCCTCCTGCTCAAAGTCGTGATAGTGCAGCGCCTCGGTATCACGATAGAGCCGGTTCAGCCCGGCAAGCAGTTTGTGGATCCCGTGGTGCGGTGCGTATTGATAAAGGTGCCACTCCAGTGCAGTGTCATAATTCCACTCCCTGCCCTGGGCGAACTCGCTGCCCATGAACAGCAGCTTCTTTCCGGGCATGGTAAACATGTAGGTATAGAGCAGGCGCAGGTTGGCGAAACGCTGCCAGTCGTCCCCCGGCATTTTGTCGAGCATGGAGCGTTTCATATGCACCACCTCGTCGTGGGAGAAGGGTAAAACGAAGTTTTCACTGAAGGCGTAGAGCAGTCCGAAAGTCAGTTTATCCTGGTGGTATTTGCGATAGAGCGGGTCCTTGTGCATGTAATCCAGGGTGTCGTGCATCCAGCCCATGTTCCACTTCATGGAAAATCCCAGCCCCCCCATATCCACCGGACGCGAGACCATCGGCCAGGAGGTGGACTCCTCGGCCATGGAAAGGGCGCCGGGATGCTCGCGGTGCAGCAGCATATTCATTTCGCGCAGAAACGCGATGGCCTCGATATTTTCATTGCCGCCATGAATGTTGGGCAGCCAATCATCTCCCTGACGGGAGTAGTCCAGATAGAGCATGGAGGCGACCGCATCGACGCGCAGACCGTCGATGTGGAACTCTTCCAGCCAGTAGAGGGCGCTGGAGAGCAGGAAGTTTTTCACCTCGTTGCGGCCGTAGTTAAAGATCAGCGTCCCCCAGTCGCGGTGTTCGCCACGGCGGGGGTCTTCGTGTTCGTAGAGGGTGGTGCCGTCGAAACGGGCCAGCGCGAAGCTGTCTTTGGGAAAGTGGGCGGGGACCCAGTCAAGTATCACCCCAATGCCGTTTTTGTGGCACTCATCGATAAAATAGCGCAGTTCATCCGGCGCGCCGAAGCGACTGGTAGAGGCGAAATAACCGGTGGTTTGATAGCCCCAGGAGGCATCCAGCGGGTGCTCGGTCACCGGCAGCAGTTCGATATGGCTGAAACCCAGTCCGAGTACATGGGGAATCAGCCCCTCGGCCAGTTCCCGGTAATTGAGAAAATCCCCGCTGGGGCTTCGCTGCCAGGAGCCGAGGTGGACCTCGTAGATCGACATCGGGCTGTGCAGCCAGTCTTGCCTGCTCCGCTGTTGCATCCACTCGCTGTCGCCCCATGAATAGTCCGACTGTTCGATAAGGGCCGCCGTTGCCGGTCGGCGCTCGAAGTGTCGGCCATAGGGGTCGGTCTTGATGTGGATGCCTCCGTGCCTGTCGCGGAGTTCGAATTTGTACAGGGTGCCGGGTTTCAGTTCAGGAATGAACAGTTCCCAGACCCCATAAGCGCCACGGCTGCGCATCGGATGGCAGCGCCCGTCCCAGTGGTTGAAATCCCCGACTACGCTGACCCGCTCCGCATTGGGAGCCCAAACGCCGAACCGGACCCCATCCACACCTTGATGGCGGCAACAGTGAGCGCCGAGGAGGCGGTAGGCGTGAAAGTGCTGCCCGGCGCTGAATCGCTGCAACGCCTTCTCGTCGAGTATCGGCAAAAAGCGGTACACATCGTGTTGCAGCTGCTCCCGCCCGGCGGCATCACGCCGGCGAAGGTGGTAGTCGTCCCCTGCGGGACACGCTTCCCCCTGCCAGATAAAAAGCTCGCTTTTGCCGAATCGCTCCATGGAAAGTTCCTGTCCGTTACACACCACCGCTGCCGAGACAGCGCCGGGGAGGTAAGCGCGTATGATTGTTCCTGTTTCCGCCTGGTGGCGTCCAAGCACTTCAAAGGGGTCGTGATGGCGTCCTTCAAGCAGACGCCGGATTCCATCCTGGGGTTGGCTCATAAATTAATTCATCTTTCTGCGTTCTGATAAAGGTAGTCTATGCTTATCCACATGTGATGCATGGACTGTTAATAAGCCTATCACGAGACAGAAACCTTTTTTTGATACTTTCGGGGGAGAGTTATGCCAAGTTTGGATACGCCGCGGTTTGTCAGCCGACTGACAAGGGAGACGCTTGCCTTGATTCTTGCCGGCGGAGCCGGGACGCGCCTGAAGGGACTGACCCGCTGGCGTTCAAAACCTGCCGTCCCGTTCGGCGGCAAGTTCCGGATCATCGACTTCCCGTTGTCCAATTGTATAAATTCCGGGATCCGTAGTATCGGTATATTGACCCAATACAAGGCGCACTCACTGATCCGCCACATTCAGCACGGCTGGAGCTTTTTGCGAGGGGAACTGGGTGAGTTTATCGAGCTGCTGCCGGCTCAGCAGCGCCTGGGTGAGCACTGGTATGCCGGGACTGCCGATGCGCTCTACCAGAATCTGGATATTATCCGCCTGCACAGTCCGGAGTATGTATTGATTCTGGCGGGTGATCATATCTATCAAATGGACTACGGGCCGATGCTGGCCGCGCATGTGGAGAACAATGCGGACCTGACCATCGGCTGTTTCGAGGTGCCGCGGGAGGAGGCGAGCGCTTTCGGTGTGATGCAGGTCGATGAGCAGTGGCGGGTGACCGATTTTCTTGAGAAACCGCAGAACCCCACGCCGATGCCGGGGGATGCCTCCAGCGTGCTGGCGTCGATGGGTATCTATATCTTCAGCACGGAATTTTTGTTTGAGACATTGATTCGGGATGCGGATGATATTAACTCGAACCGGGATTTCGGCAAGGACATCATTCCCACCGCCATCCGTGAGAGCCGTGTGTTCGCCTATCCCTTCCGCGATCCCGAGCTGGAGGCCGAGAGCGGCAAGAAAACCTATTGGCGCGATGTGGGCACCGTCGATGCCTACTGGGCGGCGAATATGGAGCTTATCGGTATCACCCCCGATCTCAACCTCTATAACCGCGACTGGCCCATCTGGACGTATCAGGAGCAGTTGCCGCCGGCCAAGTTCATCTTCGATGACGATAACCGCCGCGGCATGGCCGTCGACTCGATGGTCTCCGGCGGGTGCATCATTTCAGGCGCCCTGGTTCGACACTCCCTGCTCTTCTCCAATGTGGAGGTCAATGCCTACAGCGAAGTCACCGACTCGGTGGTTCTTCCCAATGTCACCATTGGGGAAAACTGCCGAATCCACAAAGCGGTGATCGATAAGGGCTGTACCATCGAGGATGGGATGGAGATAGGTCTCGACCCTGAAGCCGATGCACAGCGTTTTCATGTAACGGAGAAGGGGGTGGTGTTGGTGAACCCGGAGATGCTCGGACAGGATTTGCACCATGTCCGCTGAAGCCCCGCTCAAAGTGGTGTTGTGCTGGCATATGCACCAGCCCTATTACCGCGATGCGATCAGTGGTGAATACCGTCTGCCGTGGACCTATCTGCACGCCATTAAGGACTATGTCGACATGGCCGCCTTGCTCGAAGAGAACCCGGAGGCGAGGGCGGTGGTGAATTTCACTCCCACGTTGATGGAGCAGATCAGCGATTATGCCGAGCAAATCGGCGCCTATCGCAAGGATAAAACACCGCTTCGCGACCCGTTGCTGGCCGCACTCGTTGCAGAAACACCGGCGGCGGACCAGGAGCAGAGGCTGGAACTTATTTCGCACTGTCTGCGCGCCAATGAAAAGCGGATGATCCACCGCTTTCCCGCCTATAAACATCTGGCGGAACTGGCCGGTCTGCTGCGCAAACACCCCTTCTCGGTGAGCTACATGAGTGAGCAGTACCTGGCCGACCTGATGGTCTGGTATCACCTGGTCTGGCTTGGGGAGACGGTACGGGCGCAGGATTCGCGGATTAAGGCGTTGCTGAAAAAGAAACGCACCTTCTCCATGGCTGAGCGGGAGACGCTGCTGGAGGTTATCGGCGAGCTTATCGACGGGGTTCTGCAGCGTTATTGCCGTCTTTGTGAGGAGGGTCGTATCGAATTATCGGTAACACCCTATGGTCACCCGATCATCCCGCTATTACTGGACATGAAGAGCACCCGCGAGTCCCTGCCTGAGGCCCCGTTACCGTCCAACGGCAATTATCCCGGCGGCCATGAGCGCGCCCGTTGGCATATTGAAGAGGGGCTCAGGGTCTTTGAGAACTATTTCGGTTTCCGCCCGCAGGGCTGCTGGCCGTCCGAGGGGGCCGTCAGTGAGGCGACGCTAAAGCTGCTTGACGAAGCCGGTTTCCGCTGGACGGCGACCGGGGAGTCGGTGCTGCATAACAGTCTGCACCGCTCGGAAGACAGTCACAATGGCTGTATCCATCGTCCGTTTCGAATGAAAGGGCTGCCCATTACCTGCTTCTTCCGTGATGACGGTCTCTCGGACATGATTGGCTTTAGCTATTCCGACTGGCACAGCGAGGATGCACTGAACAATCTCATTCACCACCTGGAGAGTATTGCCGAGGCCTGTGTCGATGAGCCGAACCGCATCGTGTCGATTATCCTGGATGGGGAGAATGCCTGGGAGTATTACCCGGAAAACGGCTATCCGTTCCTGACCACGCTTTATCAGCGTTTGAGTGAGCATCCGGATATTCAGCTGACCACATTCGGCAGTTGCCTGGAGGAGGGAATCGAGGCGAAGCCGATCAAGCATATGGTGGCGGGAAGCTGGGTTTACGGCACCTTTTCCACCTGGATCGGCGATGCGGAAAAAAACCGCGCCTGGGAGCTGCTGACCGATGCCAAGTCGGTCTTCGATCAGGTCATGCAGGAGGGGCGGTTGAGCGAGGAGGAGCGGCGTCTGGCCGAACGCCAACTTGCCATCTGCGAAGGTTCTGACTGGTTCTGGTGGTTCGGCGGTTATAACCCGTCGGAGTCGGTTAAGGACTTTGATTTTCTCTATCGCCACCAGTTGCAGTCGCTCTATCAGCATCTGGGCCTGCCGGTTCCCGCCTCACTCAAGCATGTGATTTCCAAAGGGGGCGGTGCCGCCGAGGCCGGGGGGGTGATGCGCCGGGGCAAGGAACAGCATGACCACTGAGCCCGCGAACGCTGTAGCAAAGAAGCGTGAGGCGGGGATCATTCTGCATCCCACATCCTTACCCGGAAACGGTCAATTCGGTGAGTTGGGAAACGAGGCCCTCCAGTTCCTCGATTTTCTCGCGGATGCCGGACAGCGTCTTTGGCAGGTCTTACCCCTGGGGCCGGTCCATGAGGACCTCTCCCCGTATCAGGCGCTCTCCGCCTTTGCCGGTAATCCCGAGCTGATTGGCTGTAAGTGGTTACTCGATGCGCTGCCGACGGACGCCGTGACAAAGGCGGCGCTTTCCCGCCATGAGCTTATTGCACTGCACTATCGGGAGTATCGCCGGTCGGGGCTCAACAGGGAGCAATTCGAGGACTTTTGTCGGCAGCAATCCCATTGGCTGGATGACTATGCGATGTTTCGCGTACTCAAGGATCGCTTTGAACAACGGGGTTGGAACGAGTGGCCGGTTGAGTTTCGTGACCGTCATCCGGACGCGCTATCCAGGCTGGAGATCGATGCCTCCGAGCCGCTTGCATTTTACCGCTATCAGCAATACCTCTTTTATCAGCAGTGGCACAGGGTCAGGCGGTACGCCAACAACAAGGGTATTCGAATTCTTGGCGATATGCCGATCTTCGTCGCCTACGACAGCACCGATGTCTGGGCCCATCGGCAAGCCTTTTTGCTGGATGAGGCGGGCCTGCCAACGGTGGTTGCCGGAGTTCCGCCGGATTATTTCTCCGACACCGGTCAGCGCTGGGGCAATCCGCACTACGACTGGGAGTGGATGAAGGCGAACGGTTTTCAGTGGTGGCGGCAGCGGGTGGCCCAGCACATGGAGCTTTTCGATCTTTTCCGCGTCGATCATTTTCGTGGTTTTGAGGCGTGCTGGGAGATCCCGGCGCAGGAGGAGACCGCGGTCAACGGTCGCTGGGTCAATGTGCCGGGTGATGCGTTGTTCGCTTCCTTGCAGCGTACATTCGGTGAACTTCCTATCGTGGCGGAAGACCTCGGCGTGATCACCCCGGAGGTCACCGCGCTTCGGCGAAAATATCACCTGCCCGGGATGTTGATCCTGCAGTTCGCCTTCGACAGCGGGCCGGATAATCCCTACCTGCCGCACAACCATACCGAGGACAGTGTGGTCTACACCGGCACCCACGATAATGACACCACGCTTGGCTGGTACCGGTCGCTGTCTCACGAGCAGAAACACAGGGTGCAGGAGTATCTCGGTTTTCCCGACACCCCCATGCCCTGGGCACTTATCGAATGTGCCTATGCCTCGGTGGCGAAACAGGCGGTTGTGCCGATGCAGGATGTACTGGGATTGGGCACGGAGCATCGCATGAATGTCCCCGGTACCCAGCAGGGTAACTGGCGCTGGCGCTTTCAGTGGCACGAACTTTCACCGGAGATGGTAGGGCGCTTACGGACTCTTGCCGAGCGCTACCAACGCGAATCCCCATAATCGTTACTCCTTTCGGTTTACGCACGGCCCGTTAGGTCGTACTCTCGCTATCCAATAACAATAATCGGCGAGCACCATCGCTTGCCGGGGTTTCATGGATGGCACTTAGCAGCAAAAAGTCACAGCATCTCGCCGGCCTTATCGGTCTGGTGTCGGTGGTCCTGATATTGGCGGTGCAGACCGGCAAGGTGCCGGTATTGGATACCGTCTATAAACGGCTGGAGCTGTTTGTCTATAACCTGCGGATGCAGGCGCACCTGCCGCAAGAGGTGGATCCGGAGCAGCGTATTGTAATCGTCGAAATCGACGAGTACTCGCTGCGCAAGGAGGGGCACTGGCCCTGGTCACGTCACCGTATCGCAAACCTGGTTGAGCGACTCGCTGAGGCAGGGACCGTGGTTGTGGCTTTCGATATCCTCTTTGCGGAGGCCGAACGTAACCCGATAGAGACGATACTATCCCGGTTGCGTGGTAAGGCGCGTCTTGAAACCGTTGAACAACGCCTGCATGAGCTGGCCCCCGCCATGGATGCCGATGCCTATCTGGCAGAGCATCTGTCAAATGTCGATGTCATCCTCGGCTACACCTTCGACAATCACCGAAATGCCGTTTCCGGGCAGTTGCCGATGCCTTTGCCTCTGGCGAATCCGGAAGTGGTGGGTGAGCTGGTGCTGCCGGCAAAGGCCGGGTATACCGCCCCGCTGCCGGTGCTCACCCGCGCTGCTGCGGGGGCCGGTTTTTTCAGTCTGCATTCGAACGTGGATATTGATGGCGTAATCAGGCGCGCTCCACTCATCGCGCGCTATGACGGCAAGCTGTATGGCTCCCTCGCTTTGGAAACGGTCAAACGCTATATGTTTTTGCAACAGGTTGAATTGGTCACAGGCGCCATCAACGACTCCGAACATATTGAGTTTGTGAAGATGGATAAAGCCGTCACCGTGCCGACCGATGGTGAGGGGCGAATGTTGATCCCGTTTCGCGGAGAAGCCCGCAGCTTCCCTTATGTCTCCGCCCATGACGTGTTGGCGGGGCGTGCCGACCCGGAGTTGTTTGCCGGGGCGATCGTGCTGGTTGGAGCCACTGCCGCCGGGCTTTACGATATGCGGACCACTCCCGTGGATGCCGTTTATCCCGGTGTGGAGATCCATGCCAATATGGTCGCGGCAATGCTGGATGAACGATATCTTGTCGTGCCCTCATGGGCCGAAGGCGCTAACTTGGTATTGGGCAGTATCCTCGGGTTGATTCTCGCTTTGGTCATGCCAAGGCTCACCCTGTTGTGGTTACTGGTGTTCACTTTTTCATCCGTAGGCGCGGTGATCGCCGTCACCGGCTGGTTCTGGGGGCGGCAGGGTCTGGTTCTCGATCTTGCCGGCCCCTTGATGATCATTGCGATTCTTTCCGTGGGCAATCTAACTTGGGGCTTTTTCTTCGAATCGATTACCCGTCATCGATTGAAGGGAATGTTCGGCCAGTATGTTCCGCCTGAACTGGTGGATGCGATGAGCGAACGACCGGATGAGTTCGATGTGGAGGGCCGGGCGCGTGAACTCTCTGTGCTCTTTTCCGATATTCGCGGTTTTACCACCATTTCAGAGTCATTGAGCGCGGATGAACTCAAGCGGTTTCTCAACCGGTTTTTTACCCCCATGACAAGGCTGATCTTCCAGCGCCGGGGTACCATCGATAAATATGTCGGAGACATGGTGATGGCCTTCTGGGGCGCTCCGGTCAAAGATGAGGAGCACGCGGTTCACGCCATCGAGGCGGCGTTGGATATGCAACGGGAGGCGCAGCGGCTCAATGCCGAGTTCATCCGCGCAGGCCGGCCCGAGGTGAGCATCGGCATAGGTATCAACAGCGGAATGATGAGCGTCGGGGATATGGGGTCGGAGTATCGCCGCACCTATACCGTCATCGGTGATGCGGTGAACCTCGCGGCCCGCCTGGAGGGGACAACCAAGTATTACGGAACCGGTCTGGTGATTGGGGAACGAACCCGTGAGCTGGCCGGCGATCGCTTTATCTATCGGGAGCTCGACAAGGTTCGCGTCAAGGGAAAGGCGCAGGCGATTCGCATCTTTGAGCCGCTCTGCCGTCGTGAGGAGGCGACTGAGCAGCTGGTGCAGGAGCTTGAAATACTGGAAAAGGCGCTGGCGGCTTACCGGAAGCGGCGCTGGGACGAGGCCGCCCCCCTGTTTGGGGGGTTGGTTTCATTAAGGCCGGATGTCAAAATTTATTCGCTTTATGTTGAACGCATTGCCGAACTGCGCCAATGCGACCCCGGGGACGACTGGGGCGGGGTACATGTCTTTACGGAGAAGTGATTTCAGAAGCATCCCGATTATGATATAAAACCGCTATAACCATTAAGAATATAAGGTATATTGGCTACGCATTTTATCCAGGGGAGGGAGAGTGATAACACATCCATCTGTTTCGTTTGCCACTGCTGCTCGACGCGCTGTATTTGCGTTGTCGTTGGTTTGCGCTATGTCACCGGCGATGGCGGACTCGCCTTCCGCTACCCAAATTATGTCTCAAGCCGCGGGTCTGATGGAACAGGAGCGGTTTGATGAGGCGTATCGGTTACTCGATAAGGGCGGCGCCGACAATGCCTCTGATCCGGATTACGACTACCTGCTCGGTGTGGCGGCGCTGCGCGCCGGTAAGCCCGAGCAGGCGGTGTTCGCGCTGGAGCGTGTGGTGCAGGTCAAACCCGGTTATGCCGCAGCACGCATGGAGCTGGTCTCGGCCTACATGCAATTGGGGCTGGACCGGCAGGCACAGCAACAGCTGGAAATACTCGAGACACAAAGCCCACCGGAAGCGGCGCGTGAGGCGATGTCCCAATACCGGGACATCCTGCGACCCCGTCTCACCGGCACCCCGGAGCCGGTCCGGCTTATCGGGCTGAGCGCCGGTTACGACAGCAATGCCGGCAGTTTTCCCACCATGGATCTGGAACTCGGGCCCTTTTTGCTGGAAGTCGATTCTATAGAAAGCAGCTACAGCTTATTGCGCGGTACCTGGTGGGAACCGGTCAGACTGAATGAGCAGAGCCGTCTCGACTTCACCTTCTACGGCCAGATGCGTAACTATCGCGATGAGGATGCCAGGCAGTTTGACCTCGGCCTGGTCCACGGCGGCGTGCTGCTCAATAACACAGTGGATTCGGTCAATAAGTACAGTGTGGGCCTGCAGATGAACAAACTTTGGCTGGATGACAGTTCATTCCGCGACCATGTGGGCGCAAATATGTTTTGGGATTGGCGTATCGACGCCGGGCTCAGTGGCCGGGTTGGCGTGAAGTTCAACGGTTATCGTTTTGATGAGGAGAGTCATGACTATAATCAGTTCGCCATCAGCGGCGAACTCGCAAAGGCGTGGTCTCCCCGTGTTAACACCGCCCTGTTGCTCGATCTTGAGTCCGAAGAGGCGATGGATGAGCGTGTCGGCGGTGATGCGGTGCGTACCAAAGTCGGCGCCAAACTCGGCTATCGTTACAATTCACAACACCAAGCCGATGTCCGGCTCTCGTGGGCTCGTACCCGTTACAGTACAGAGTATGACGCCTACACCCTTTATAACCCAACCGAGGACGATAAAACCCGGGTCGATGAGAGTCTCGACCTGACCCTCGGCTGGCGCTACCTACCTGCCGAATCGTGGGAGGTCGCTACCGATTACACCTATCATGAACAGGACTCCAGCGTCCGTTTTTACGAGCTTGATCGCTGGACTGCCCAACTGAGTGTACTGCGCTATTTCTAGGAGACCGTCATGACACGGATGCAAAACCCTTATCCCGTTCAGCGTTACGCCTGGTTCATTCTTGTGCTGGGAGTGCTGATGTCGTTCAGCGCGATGGCGGAGCCGGCGGGGCGTCTGCTGTTTGCCCGTGGTGATGTGCAGTTGCTGCGCGACGGTGAGCCGCAGCGCATGGTCAAACGCGGCGACACGATTGAGGTCGGCGATACCCTGCGCACCGGGGAAGGGGCCGGCGCCCAGCTACGGTTGAACGACGGCGCTATGGTGGCCCTGCGCGCCGATACCGTTTACAAAATCGAGGCGCAGAATTTCGATAAGGAGTCCCCGGAGCGGAGTAGTCAGGCCGGAGAACTCCTGCGCGGCGGCTTGCGGGTGATTACCGGCGCCATCGGCAAGGAACGTCCAGCGGCGGTCGAGCTCAACAGCCCCCTGGCCACCATCGGGATCCGCGGCACCGTTTACGAGACCATTTACATTCCCCCCGAAGGCCTGCCAAACCTGCCCGATGCCCTTCCGGGGCAATATGTCCTCGTGTTGAAGGGACGGGTGTCGGTCACCACTTCAGCCGGTGAGTTGACTCTGGGTGTAGGCGAGCTCGGCTATGTGGCCACTGACGGTGCAGAACCTGAACTTCGCCCTGATTTTTCCTGGCTGTTTGAGCGTTTTACCACCCTGGAGGGGGGGAGTGGTGGTTCAATTCGTCTCGGTTCGAGCGGCAACAGTTCTAACAGCGACACTATCAGCCGGGTTTCCGGGAGGCACGATCCGGAAACGGGAGGGATCGGTGATGAGCTGACAGAAATAGCCATGACTTTGGCAACTGAAACCGAAGCGACAACCGCGCCGCAACCCTCCGGTCCGACAGCCGGTCCACTCGCCTTGGCGGTGGGGTCTGACTCGGATTCTATTAATGTATACCAGGCGGTGTTTGAGAGTGAGCCGGTTACATTGGGAAGTCTGGGCGAGCTTGTCTCTGCTCAGGGGGGGACGGGTGATTTTTCAACCCTCGAAGCAACGGCACTTGAGAACTGGGCGGAAAGCACCACAGCGGGGGACAGCACGATTAGTTGGGGGGCATACAGCGGTGCAGATGTGATCCTGGGACCGACTGATCCGGTCGGTGATTTCGGTCGTGTACAGTACATCACCGCCACACAGGTATTGAACACGGTTGATGCTTTGCCCACCACCGGTAGCTTCACCTATAACTATGCAGGGGGAAGTGGTGTGACCCTCACCACGAACAGCTCCCTGACAGTGGATTTCGCAAGCGCCACCATGGACGTATCACTTGAGGGTGTCAATTACGAGGGTGCGTGGACGGCGACGAATCAGTCGGTCGGTAATTTCTACAGCGCATCGGGCATCGATTTAAACAACTCCGTCTTGGGAGCGGCCGGAAATATCAATGGCCGTTTTGTCGGCGGCAATGCCGACGGGGCCATTGCTCTGTTCTGGCTGCAGACGAGTGCGACCGGGGGATCAAGCTTTACGGGTACCGCCGCCTTTACTCGCTGAGCCACGCTTCCACATGGCAACACTTTTTTGCACAACGGCTAGAGTCATAGATAGTGTTTACAAGCGCCCGGGTAACCAGAGCGAAAGTTCCGGCCAGTAAGTAATCACCAGCACGGTGAACAGCAGCAGGAAGAAAAAGGGCAGGGTGGAGCGGTAGAGCTGGGTGACCGGCCGGTTGAAGCGGAAGCTGGCGATAAACAGGTTCATCCCCACCGGCGGGGTGAAGTAGCCGATCTGCATATTGGCCAGGAAGATGATCCCAAGGTGCACCGGATCGATGCCGTAGCCGACGGCGATGGGCAGCAGTAGCGGGATCATGATCACCAGAGCGGAGAAGATATCCAACATCGTACCCAGCAGCAGCAGGAAAATATTCAGCAGGATCAGGAAGGTCAGCTTGTCCGAGATATTGGCGCGAATGAACTCGAACAGCTTTGTCGGTATCTGTGCATCCACCAGGTAGTTGGTTGAGGCGAGGGAGACGCCGAGGATAACCAGGATCGCCCCCACCATCACCATCGACTCGCGGATCACCTGCGGCAGGCGCGGCAGCGGAACTTCCCGGTGGATGAAGACCTCGACGATAAACACGTAGAGCACGGTCACCGCCGCCGCCTCGGAGACGGCAAAATAACCGCTGTAGATGCCGCCCAGTACGATAAACGGCAGCGGGATCTCCCAGGCCGCTTCCTTTACTGCATCACGCGCCTCCCGCCAGGAGAATCGCTGCAGCCGTTGCACCCGGTTACTCCAGATGCTCCAGGCTGAAAGAATGACCAGCATCAGCAGCCCCGGCACTTTCTTCAGCAGATCCCTCGGCTCGTCATAAATGCCGTTATGCCGGCCCATATAACAAGGATCGTGGTAGGTCACCTTCTTTGCATACTCCCCGGTGATGTCAAGCCGACCTTCATTGATCAGTTCGAGCAGATATTGAGACATGTGGACCACCTCAAAGTTTACCATGAACTCGGGATACTCGTTTTTAAAGGTATGGAAACAGTGGGGAGAAGAAACGATGATTTTCCTTACACCGTTATCAATAAAGGTTTTGATGTTTTCCTTGGCAAGACTTTTAAACACATTTTCACTGCCGGTCTTTCGGATGCTCTCACCGCAGCAGTTCTCCTTTTCACCCAGAATGCCGAAGGAAACTCCCGCTTTGTTCAAAATACCGGCGGTCGCCGTGGCCACCTTTTTCATCCTCGGGTCAAAGCTGAGATAGCAGCCGACAAAATAAAGAACTTCCATATCCTCGGTAAAGGGCTTAACCCCAAGGCCCTTTGCCCAATCCGCCCGCTTGGCCCGCTCAAACTGTAACGGGTTTC
>JAWOIT010000153.1:0-15975 GCA_046484535.1 Pseudomonadota bacterium
AACAAGGGGAGCGATGAAGGCCTGCTGCCCCGTGCCGGAATCGCGCAGGAGGAGATCGACCGGGCATCGCGTTTCGGCCACGCCCTGGCCGAGGCTCTGGCACAAGATAAAGAGCGTGGCGATGAGCCGATGTTACAGGGACTCAAAGCGGTGGATGTGGATGTACGCCTCATCCCCAGCGAGAAGATCGGCACCCGCAGCTTCATGATCTGGGGCAAGCTGCTGCGAAAGGTCGGCGGACCCGGCAGTGCCGCGCGCAAGCCCGTCCTTTTTATCTATGTTGTCTTTCTCATCACCCTTATTATTTCTGTGGTGCCAGTGACCATGCTGCTGCGCACCCTGCTGCGGCCGCTAATGAAAAAACGCCTGCTTGAGCAGAAGGCCTACTTCGAGCTGCCTTCCGGCTCCGAGACCACCAGGATGACGAGCTACCTCAATGACTAGGGATGTATACATTACCGATGTTGCGGCCTTTTTGCCCAACGGGCCGGTGAGCAATGATGAGATGGAGCAGGTACTCGGCACCGTCAACGGCCGCCGCTCGCGCGCCCGTCCGCTGGTGCTGCGCAACAACGGCATCAAGCAGCGTTATTACGCCATCGATAAAGACAGTGGCGAGCTGCGCTACAACAATGCCTGTCTGACCGCCGAGGCGATACGCCGCCTCAAGCTGGAGCCGGCGAAGATCGAGCTTCTCAGTTGCGGTACCAGCTCCCCCGATCAGTTGATGCCCAACCACGGAGTGATGGTCCATGGCGAACTGGATGCGGGCGTCTGTGAGGTCCATAGCAGTGCCGGGATCTGCACCGCCGGTATGGCGGCGCTCAAGTATGCCTGGCTGTCGGTGATGAGCGGCGGTTGCGACAATGCGGTGGCCACAGGCTCGGAACTGGCCTCCACCTTTATGCAGTCGAAGAACTTTGAGTGCGAGTCCGAAGCCCGGGTTCGGGAGCTGGAGCAGCGACCGGAGGTCGCCTTCGAGAAGGACTTCCTTCGCTGGATGCTCTCCGACGGGGCCGGCGCGATGCTGCTGCAGGGTAGCCCCGCCGCCGAGGGCCTAAGCCTACGCATCGAATGGATTGAGCTCCACTCGTATGCCCATACCCAACCGGCCTGTATGTACGGCGGTGCGGAGAAGAACGAAGATGGCACGTTGCGCGGCTGGCGTGAATTCGACTCAATGGAGGAGGTGCTCAAGCGTTCGGTACTGACGGTCAAACAGGATGTGAAACAGCTGAACGAGGAGATCGTCCGTGTCACCGTCGAGCAGGCGCTGCCGGGGATTGCTGAAAAGCATGGGCTTGAAGCGGAGTCGGTGGACTATTTTCTGCCCCACATCTCCTCCGAATATTTCCGCTCGCGGCTGGCCGAAGGGCTGGAGCGCATCGGCTTTGCCATCCCGCAGGCTCGCTGGTTTACCAATCTGACACACAAAGGTAACACCGGCTCGGCCTCCATCTACATCATCCTGGAGGAGCTGTTCCATAGCGGCCGCCTGCAAAAAGGTGAGCGTATCCTCTGTTTCGTTCCGGAGAGCGGACGTTTCTCCACCTCCTTTATGCTGCTGACCGTGGTGTGAGATGGAGAAGGAGCAAGTTCCTCAGGAAGGCAATGTCACGCTGCGTGGAGAGCGCAAGGCGGTCTATGCCCTGGGCGAGGACGGACACTATACCCTGGTGCCCTCGGCCGGCTCCAAGGTGGAGGAGACGGTAACCACCCAGGCGCTGGCGGAATTTGTCCGCCTTCGCGATGAGGCCCGTGAGCGGGTCATCGCAGGCCGGGCCTCGCCGCTGGAATATCACATGTACGATAAACGCATGGACCCGCAGACCCTGGCGCAGACAACCGGCTTTTTCACCTGGCGGGTGCGTCGACACCTCAAACCAAAACCCTTCCGCGGTCTACGCCCGAGCCTGCTGGCACGTTATGCGGATGCACTCGGCGTAGAGCCTGAAACGCTGACCAGAATTCCCGACAAGGGTGCCTCTGAGGAATGATCAATCAAGATTATCGACACCGGCACGCAGCGCACTGCGAGACCGGCGCACTCTCTTCGCTGCTGAGCCACTACGGCCTGGAGATCTCCGAGCCGATGGCGCTGGGTCTGGCCTCCGGCCTGACCTTTGTGCATGTGAGCTGGTTAAAGGTCGGCGGTTTTCCGTTAACCGCGTATCGGATGTGGCCGGGGGCGATCATCAAGCGGCTGCAGGGAGTGCTCGGGGTGAAAATGGCGATGCACCGTTACCGCACGCCGGAGGCGGGCATGGCGGACCTGGACGCCAAGCTCGAACAGGGCAAGGTGGTCGGGCTGCAGAGCTCGATTTACTGGCTGCCGTATTTCCCGCCGGAGATGCGCTTTCACTTCAACGCCCATAACCTGGTGGTTTACGGTAAGGAGGGCGATGAGTATCTGATCAGCGATCCGGTGTTTGAGCACACCGTCCGCTGCCCGGCCGAGGCGCTAAAAAAATCCAGGTTCACCAAGGGGATCTTTGCCCCCAAAGGGCTGCTCTATTATCCGGAGAAGGTTCCCCAGACGTATCCCTTCGAGAAGGTGCTGCGGCGGGCGATGCGAAAGACCGCCTATCAGATGCTGATGACCCCCCTGCCGTTTGTGGGGGTTAGCGGGATCCGCTTGATGGCCAAACAGATCCGCGGCCAGGCGAAGAACCCCGATCCGCGCTATGCCCGTCTGTTCCTCGGCAATATCGTGCGGATGCAGGAGGAGATCGGTACCGGTGGGGCCGGTTTTCGCTTTATGTATGCCTCCTTTTTGCAGGAAGCGGCGGACCGGACCGGCAGTGAGCTGTTGCAGGAGGCATCGCAGGCGATGACGGCGGTAGGGGATGAATGGCGCGACTTTGCCCTGCACAGCGCCAATTTCGTGCGTAAAAAGCCGACCCGGGCACTGCCGGAGATCGCCGAACGACTCGAGCATATTGCCGCGCATGAAGGCGACGTCTATCGTAAACTGCTGAAGTATCGCTAGTGGCTGCTTTGCCGGCCACAGCTCCCGTCCAACCTCTTACTCCCTATGGGCGGGATTGAACTCAAACAGTAAAAGCCCGCCTGTTCCATCACCATTGAGATAATAAACCGGCCTTTCCGACCGGCCCTTTGTGAGACCGTCAAGGGCCTCGACCAACGGGTGCAAACGGATGCTTTCGCTGTAGCCTGGCAGCGGCTCCCCGGGCGATTCAGTGGCGGGCCGTTTCCCCCTTGCCGATACAGGCAGATCGGCCCCCGCTATCCAGCGGGCGTGTGGGTTATCCGGCAGATCCATTGGGCTGCGATAGCGTTGACAGGTAGCAACCGGACCCTCCCTCCCGTGTCCGGACTCCGCAGTCAGCAATAGCCAGCTGCTCTGCTCGGCAGGCAGTTCCCCCTCCGCCAGGCCGAGGCGCCGACAGTGTTCGGCCGGCGGCAGGGCATACTCCTCGACGACACCGACCAGCGCCATCGGTACGGCACCGCTTTGCAGGTCCAAGAGGGCCAGTTCCAGCGCACTGTCGAAGGCGCCGCCGTTGCGCGAAACCGCGATATTGTGCCCATGCAGTCCCAGCACCTGCGATACCGTAAAGCCGGCAATATTGCTGGAGACATTGATAAAAGAAAGCGGCATCGGCTCGAGTCGGTCACGGACGGTTTCATGCAGCAGGGAGACCGTATCGCTAACATTGCCCTGGCCACTCGCAAGATAGAGGGCGCACTGCTCGGGAAGCCCGCCAATATCTTGGACACAGCGCAGTGCACCAAGCAGGGCCAGTTCGGTAAACCGGTTATTGCGGCGCATACGGTTGGGGTGCACCTCGCGCAGCAGGGGTTTGAGATCGGCGGGCGGATCGCTTGCCGCTGCGGCGTAGCTTCTGGCGCTGAGAAGACGGGTGCCGGCCATATTCAGTCGACCTCGAGGACAAAGGAGGTGTTATTGCCGCCGAAACCGAAACAGTTGCTCAGTACCCGTCCGCCACGAAAGGGTGTGGGCTGCAGTAACGGTTCGCAGCCGAGGGCCGGGTCGACCTCGGAGAAACCGGATGTCGGCGGCACGTAACCCGCTTTGAGGCAGGGAATGAGTGCTGCGAGCTCCAGGATACCGCTGGCGCCGAGGGCGTGCCCGAGCGCCCCTTTGAGGGCGGTCACCGGGGGCGGCGTGTTTGTGTCGAAAATGCACTGCATGGCGGCCGCCTCGGCGGCATCGTTACTTTCGCTGCCGGTGGCATGGGCCTTGATCATGGTTACTTCTCCGGGGGCGGTGTCCGATTCATCCAGAGCCTGTTGGATCACGCGGGCCATACTCTCCGCCGAGGAGCAGGTGAGGCCGGAGGGATCGCAGCCATTGGCGCCGCCGAGAAAGTGCACCCCTTCCCACCCCTTTGCCGGGGCGAGTCGATCTTGCGATGCCACGACAACCGCTGCGATCCCTTCTCCCAGTACAAGACCGGAACGGTTTTTATCGAAGGGGCGGTAACCGCTGTGTGAAAGCAGTTGCAGGCTCTCAAAACCCAATAACGTAGTGCGGTTGAAACCCTCAACTCCTACAACCAGCGCCGTCTTTATCCGACCACTGCGGATCGCCCGGGTGGCATAGAGCAGGGCGTTGGCACTGGAGGTACAGGCGGTGCTGAAGGTGAACTCGCCGGCGGCAAGGCCGAAGCGGCGGCTGAGGTGACGGGCCAGATCGCCATAGCGTTGGTAGGGGAGCGCCAGGGCTCTGTCGTCACTGGCCAGTGCCTGCCGATACTGCTGCTCGGCCCCGCCGATGGCGAAAGAGGAGCTGCCGAGAAAGAGACCGGTCCGGGTGCACGCTTCTTTATCCAGCCCGGCGCCGGCAAGCGCCTCTCCGGCGCAGGCCTCGAGTGCCGTTAACAGGCGTTGTTCCTCATCGCCGTTGCCGGAGGCGGCCGGCCCGCTGATGGGAAAGTAGGGAAGTGGCCGGTCGGGAAAGTCCTCAAGGGTGATCGTTGAGGGTGAACCCTGCCCGGCGATCAGGGCCCGGCCGACAGCCTGCAGCTCCTGGCCAAGACTACTGCGCAGCGCGCCGGCGATGATGGAGACCTTGCTCAAGGAATACCTCTACGGTTGCTGTTGCTGCAGGTACTCATCGAGGGTGGCGACGGTGGCAAAGGCGCGGCGTAACGCCTTGCTGTCTGCCAGACGGATGCCGAAGCGTCGCTGTAACGCCATGGAGAGCTGCAGCGCATCCAGTGAATCGAGCTGAAGTCGCGAGCTTTCGCCGAACAGCAGTTCATTATCCTCGATCGTCTCCGGAGCGAAATCCTTGTCGCACTCATCGACAATCAATTGTTTGAGTTCCAGTCTGCGGTCCATTCGTCGTGTTTCCTCACTCACTCAGTAATTGCGTGAAAAGGCCAGTGTCGCCAGGGCCAGGCAGATAGCGGCGAAGATCAGCAGCGCACCGGCCTCGGGCAGCACTTCCCGCCAGTCGGCATGGCGCAGGAAAATATCGAGAAACCCCTCCAGCCCCCACGACATGGGAGAGATATCCGCCAGTTCGCGCATAAACGGCGGCATGACGAATTTCGGCACCATCACCCCACCGAGGGCGCCGAAGATGATGTTGGAGATCCCGCCCATGGTGGTCGCCTGGGTGTGGGTGTTGGCCAGGGTGGTAATGAGCAAGGCATAGGCGATCGCGGCGAGGCTGCAGGCGGAGGAGATGATAAACAGTCCACCCAGCGAACCGCCGAGTTCAAGGCTGTCGCCGCCGAATTTTGGTACCAGATAGATGCCGACCAGTACCATTAACACCATCTGGATCTGATTAATGGCGTAGTAGGGCAGGATCTTGCCGGCGATAAGGCTGAAGCTGGAAATATTCATGATCCGCAGCCGCAGCAGACTGCCCTGCTGGCGCTCGATGATAAAGGCGGTGGAGAGCGGAATGATGACAAAAAACATGGCGAAGACCAGCCAGGCCGGGACGCTCTGTTGTACCGAGGTCGGGGCTTTTTGCGGCTGGTTGCCCTGATAGACATAATGACTGTCCAGCCGGACTCCACCCAACACCGTATCGAGCCGGGGCATAGCGGATTGGACCTCGGCAGGCAACTGGTTGAGCAAGAGACCCACCCGAATGGTCTTGAGAATATCCTCGAGCGCCAGACTGAACAGGCTTTGTATCTGCGGGGTTACCGTCGGGGCCACCATCAACTCGAGCATGGGGCTGTTCTCGCCATCGCCCTGTTCATCCAGCGAGGCGAGCCTGTCGGCAAACCCCTGCGGGATCACCAGGGCAAATTTGTACCGGTCCGTGGCGACCAGTTTCTTCACCGCGACGAGGTCGTCCACTCCGTCGGGACTGCGCCGGGTGAATCCTGTAATCCCCGCGAGTTCGTCGGAGAGCGCCGCCGAGGCCTCAGTTTGATCCGCATCGTGCAGCAGGTAGTCGATCTCCACCTGATGACGTTCGCTAAAGCTATCGCGCATCGCCAGCGACATGATGAGGATGAAAACCGCCGGCATGATGAACAGCACCAGCAGGCCGTGCAGATCCTTGCTCAGCACCAGTAACTCTTTTTTGATAAGTGCAAGAAGCCGCATCGTCTTACTCCCTCGGTGCGCTCATGGTCTGCCTCATATAAAGCTCTTCGAGGCTTTGGTAGCCGTAACGGATGCCTTCAAGTTCCATCCCTTGTTCCTGCAAAAAAGCGAGCAGGTCATAGAGTGAGTGGGCGGTGGCGGATGCGGGCAGTTCAAAGTTAATGTTATCGGCAGAGTGGGCCTGGTAGCGCCGGTGCATCTCGGCGCTGAGTTTCGCATCCACCGGCTGACGCAGGCGAAAGCTGACACTGGTTTGCTGTTCGGCGTTGAGCAGTTCCTGCAGCTCGCCCGAGAGCAGGATCTTTCCCCCATCGATAATACCGATGTGATCGCAGATCTGCTGCACCTCCTCCATGTAATGGGAGGTGTAGATGATGGTCATACCGCTATCCCGGTTAAGCCCGGCGATGGTCTCGAGGATGAAGTGGCGCGACTGGGGGTCGATGCCTACCGTGGGCTCGTCGAGAAAGAGTACCTGCGGATTGTTCAGCAGACCGATGGCGAGATTAAGGCGGCGCTTGAGGCCCCCGGAGAGGGCGTGGGCAGGCTTGTTGAAGTGTTGCTCGAGCCTGGCGGCCGTCACGGCCCGTTCCACCCGCTCACTCTGTTGTGCTTTGCTGACGCCGAATGCGGCGGTATAGAAGCGCAGGTTCTCCGCCACCGAAAGCATCGGATAAAAGGCCAGGTCCTGGGGGACAAAGCCGGTGATTGCCCGCACCTCATCCAGGCTCTGATCGAGCGGTTTGCCGTTAAAGCGGATCTCCCCGCTGCTGCGTTTTTGCAGCCCAACCAGAATGGAGATGAGGGTGGTCTTGCCGGCGCCATTAGGCCCCAACAGGCCAAAGATACTGCCACGGGGGATGTGCAGGGTGACATCGTTCAGCGCCGCAGTTTGCTGGCGCGGATAGAATTTTGTCAGTTTGTCGATGTGAATCAAAACTTGCCTCCCGGCTTACCACTACTATCAACGCCGCTACTGTGGATATGAAGCCGGATGGCGATCCAAGCTGCCGTTCAATACCTATTGCCTGGGCGTCGACGGGATTTTGGCCGGAGTATAACATGATGCGATCCCCTGCCTCTTCCTGTTTCCTGCGACAGCGGTCACAAGCGGGGATGGAGAATCCTGCTTGTCCGGTTTAGGCGGGTGTTGTTAAGCGTCTTGAAGAGTAACTACTCACCAAATAAAGTTAACCGCAGAGGCGCAAAGACGCTAAGACTTCGGATCACTGAGCTTTCGGCCACATCATTCCGGTCTTTGGCGGTGGTCGTCCTGTTCTCACGGGATTGTTGTAGGAGCGGCTTCCAGCCGCGAAAAGGTCAGGCACTCGCTGTATTGCCACGGATTTTGGGCTTAACGTCTAAAGAACCGGAACCAACGGGCCAGGTTCAGCAGGCTGGCCAGTGATGCGGCAACGTAGGTCAACGCCGCCGCCCGTAAGATCCTTTTAACGGCCTGTTCATCATCCCCGCTGACATAACGTCCGTGGCTGAGTAGCGGCAGCGCCTTGTTGAAGCTGGCGTCCCACTCCACCGGTAGGGTCACCAGGTGGACCAGTGTGGCCATACCCATGCTTCCCAGACCCACCAGGAACATGAGGATGCCGCTTTGCGGTACACGGGTTATGGCGGTGATGACCGGAATGGCGAACATCATACCGGCGCCGATTTTCTGTGCCCATTGTGCCGAGCGGATCAGACGGGTGCGCCGTTCAAGCATACTGTCCTGGCGGTGGTGCTGGATGGCGTGGCCGACCTCGTGGGCGGCGACCGCCACGGCGGTCAGTGAGCGACCGTTGTGGTTATCGGCACTGAGCCGCACCATTTTCGCCTCCGGGTCATAATGGTCGCCCCTGTCGGTCTGTTCCACCCCGACATCGCTGATATTCATCTTCTCAAGCAGATGGCGCGCCAGCTCCGCGCCATTGCCCGGGATGTCGTCACGCTCCACCGCGTAGCGGCGGAAGGTCCACTGCGCCCACCATTGAGGGCCGAAGATCAGGGCGAGGAGCAGGACGATAAGGATCACATAAGGCATATGGATTAATGTCTCTGTAGGAGCGGCTTCCAGCCGCGATAAAACAGTATGACAATGAATCGCGGCAGGATGCCGCTCCTACGGGTGGTCAGCTTTTTTCCTTAAGCATAATAAAGTCGATACCGTTGTCATGCAGGCGCCGCCGCGCCTGGTCGGCTTTGCGCCGGTCGGTAAACGGGCCGATACGCACCCGGTGCCAAGTCTGATCGTTGATCTCCACCTTTTGCACCGAGGGGGTGAAGTTGAGCAGTAACAGTTCGGCCTTGCGCGACTCGGCGTCTTTGTCGGTCTGGAATGAGCCGACCTGAAGATAGTAGGTGGCCTCCTCCTCGAGCGGTTTGGTGTCCTTGTCCAACTCTTCTTTCGGGATCATCACCTCCATCTCGGGCAGGATTTTGTAGAAATCGAAGTTGATCCCCGTTTTCTCGGGTGCTTTCGCCTCAGGCTGTTTCTTTACCGAGCGGGCGTCGGTTCTGGCCGGTGTACCGGGCTCGGCGGCGAATCTCTGTTTCAGCGACTCGGTCCCGCCGATCTGTTGCAGGTAGACCAGAAAGGCGATGAACAAACCGACCAGCAGTCCGGCAAACATCCATATCCAGCCGGGCACCTGTCCCTTCTGCTTGCGGGTAGTGGTGCGTTTGGCGTAGTCGCGCTGTGCCATGATTTACATGCTCTCCGGGGCAGAGACGCCCAGCAGCGCCAGGCCGTTGGCGATCACCTGGCGTGCGGCCAGAATCAGGGTCAGACGGGCATCGCGGATCCCAGACTCCTCGACCAGGAACTGATGGGCGTTGTAATAGGTATGGAAGTCGTTGGCCAGCTCGCGCAGGTAGTGGACCAACTGGTGCGGTTCATGACTGAGCGCCGCGCCCTCGACCACCTCGGGGTAGCGCGAGAGGCTGCGCATCAGATCCTGCTCGTGCTGCTCGCCAAGCAGCGGCAGATTTTTCAGCCCGGCGGCGGTGTCATGGCTGTAGCCCTTCTCTTCCATTTGCCGCAGCACGCTGCAAACGCGGGCGTGTGCGTACTGGATATAGTAGAGCGGGTTGTCGTTGGACTGGGATTTGGCCAGGTCCAGGTCGAAGTCCATATGCTGCTCGCACTTGCGCATGACATAGAAGAAGCGCGCCGCATCGTTGCCCACCTCCTCGCGCAGTTCGCGCAGGGTGACGAAGGAACCGGAGCGGGTCGACATCTGTAGCCGCTCGCCGCCGCGGTAGAGGATGGCGAACTGCACCAGCAGTACATTGAGCTTGTCCGCATCTTCCTTATCGCCCATGGCGGTGAGCGCCGCCTTGACCCGTGGTACATAACCATGATGGTCGGCGCCCCAGACGTCGATGACCCGGTCGAAGCCGCGATCGAGTTTGTGCCAGTGGTAGGCGATATCGGAGGCGAAGTACGTTTTCACACCGTTGTCGCGGACCACCACACGGTCCTTCTCGTCGCCGAATTCAGTGGAGCGGAACCACAGCGCGCCCTTCTCCTCGTAGATATGGTCGGACTTTTTCAACTGCTCAATGGCCTCGTCCACCTTGCCGCTTTCCACCAGTTCGCGCTCCGAGTACCACTGCTCGTAGGCGACGCCGAACTCCTCCAGATCCTGGCGGATGTCGCCGAGGATGGCGTCAAGGCCCAGGTCGAACACCTTGCGGTAGTCTTCAGCACCGAGCAGCTCCTTGGCGCGCATGATGAGTGCATCGATGTGCACCTCCTTGTCGCCGCCGGCGGATTCATCGGCGGGGATGCCGGCGAAGACATCGGCAGCCGGGTAGCGGTAGGCATCGCCGTTTTCCCGGTGCAGCGAGGCGGCGATGTCCCAGACATAATCGCCTTTGTAGCCGTTGGCGGGGAAGGTCAAGGTCTCACCGGCCAGCTCCAGGTAGCGCAGCCAGATGGAAGTGCCGAGGATATCCATCTGCCGGCCCGCATCGTTGACGTAATATTCGCGGTGCACCTCGAAACCGGCGGCGGCCAAGAGGTCTGCCACGGTGGCCCCATAGGCCGCGCCGCGACCGTGGCCCACGTGCAGCGGACCGGTGGGATTGGCCGAGACGAACTCCACCTGCACCCGCTTGCCGTTGCCGACGGTGGAGCGGCCGTAGGCTTCACCCGCCTCCAGCACCTCACCCACCACCACATGATACGCGCTCTCAGCCATGGTGATGTTGATAAAGCCGGGACCGGCGATCGCCACCTTCGCCACCTGCTCGGAGGCGGGCAGGTGGGCGACAATCTTCTCCGCCAGATCGCGGGGTTTGCTGCGCGCCGGTTTGGCCAGCACCATGGCGATGTTGCAGGCGAAATCACCGTGGCTTTTATCGCGGGTGCGCTCGATGGTGATGGTCTCCGGCAGCTCGCATTCGAGCACACCGGAGCTGGTGAGATCATGCAGGGCGGATTGTACGAGTTCCTGAAGGTGGTGTTTCATCGCGTCTCGGCTATACAGGTGAAGGGGAGGGCTCCCCGTTTAGTTAAGCAGAACATTATCCTCGTTCGGGTGGTGTGGGTGCAAGGGGACAAAAATGCTTTCAACGCAAAGTTTACCGCGTCCTGCTTACGCTCCTCACCTGCGTCCATGCAGGCGAAGACGCAGAGGGCGCAAAGGGAAAAGGGCGTTTGGGGTTGAAGTATGTAGGTTGGGTTGGGCTTAGCCGTAATCCGACATCCCGATTGTCGGGATACGCCGCAAGCGGCTAACCCGACCTATTTACTGAACCGAGGGATACCCACGGTTCACCCTAGAAAAAACCTTTGCGCCCTTTGCGTCTTTGCGGTGTGACATTAGAATAACTCCCCCGGATCGACATCCAGAGACCAGCGCACTTTACGCCCCGATTTGACTCCTTCGAGCTGCGGCGCCCAGGTATTCAGCAGCTTGTGCAACGCCTGACGGCTGTCGGCCTGCAGCAGCAGTTGGGCGCGGTTGCGCCCGGCGCGTCGCTCCATCGGGGCCGGGACCGGCCCCAGCAGCCAGACCCCCTCATGGGGTAGTTGTTCGGCCAGTTGTCTCGCCGCTTCGAGAAAGTCCATCGGCGGTTGTTTGTCCACCGCCTCGGCGCGCAGCAACGCGAGATGACTGAAAGGCGGCATCTGCGCTTCCTCACGTTCTTTTAACGCGGCGCGGGCGAAGTGGGCGTAGTCCTTCTCCACCAGCAGGCGCAGCAGGGGGTGGTCGGGCACATGGGTTTGAATCAACACCGTGCCGGGCTTGTCGGCGCGTCCGGCCCGGCCCGCCACCTGGACGATCAGCTGGGCCATGCGTTCACCGGCGCGAAAGTCGGCGCTGAACAGCCCCTGGTCCGCATCGAGGATCCCCACCAGGGTGACGTTGGGGAAGTGGTGGCCCTTGGCCAACATCTGGGTGCCGATGAGGATACGCCCGGTGCCTGCGTGGACCTCTTCCAGCAGTGCGTCCATCGCCCCTTTGCGCCGGGTGCTGTCCCGGTCGATGCGCACCACGCCGACCTCAGGAAACGACTTTTTCAGTGCCTGCTCAATGCGCTCGGTGCCCTGGCCGAGCGGGCGCAGGTCGATACTGCCGCAGTCCGGACACTGGGGCGGCACCGGACGTTCGGCGCCGCAGTGGTGGCAGCGCAGCCTCCCCGAGAGGGCATAGTAGGTCATGTGGGCGTCGCAGCGTCGGCAATTACTGACCCAGCCGCAATCATGGCACAGCAGTGTCGGGGCGTAGCCGCGCCGGTTGAGGAACAGCAGCACCTGGCCGCCTGAATCCAGGTGTTTGTGCATCGCCTTTTGCAGTGGTTCGGAGAGCCCCTCCTCCATCGGCTGTCGGCGCACATCGAGCAGGTAAATCGACGGATGGACCGCGCTACCGGCCCGCTCGGGCAGCGCCAGGTGACGGTAGCGGCCGCTAAGGGCGTTGTTGAGACTCTCCAGCGAAGGGGTGGCGGTGCCGAGGATCACCGGGATGTTGTGTTGCTTGGCGCGCACCACGGCCGCATCGCGACCCGAATAACGAAAGCCGTCCTGCTGCTTGAAAGAGGGATCGTGCTCCTCATCGACGATGATAAGACCGAGGTTCGGCATCGGTGTGAACACCGCTGAGCGGGTACCGATGACGATGGGGGCCTGACCGCTGCGGGCCATCAACCAGGCGCAGAGCCGTTCGTTGTCATTCAAACCCGAGTGGAGCAGGGCGATGGGCAGCGAGAACCGGCGGCGAAAGCGCTCCAGCAGTTGCGGTGTAAGCCCGATTTCCGGCACCAACACCAATATTTGCCGCCCGGCTTCCAGCACCTTATCTATCGTTTGCAGGTAGACCTCGGTCTTGCCGCTGCCTGTCACCCCTTCGATGAGCAGCGGCTGGAATGCGTCCAAATGTTCGCCGATCGCCGCCACCGCCTGCTGTTGCCGGGTATTTAGCGGTGGCGGTGTGTCGATCTGTTCCGGCGGCGAGGGGAGGCAGGGGCGCTCTTCGATGTCCACCCACTCTTTCTCCACCAGGCGCTTCATCACCGGCCGCCAGTTCTCCATCATTGTGTCAAGCCGCGCGGCATCGATACCTTCCGGATACGCCTCCAGCAGGTGAAACAGTGCCTGTTGTTTGGGGGCGCGCTTGAGGGTGTCCGGAGTCAGGGCGCGGCCCTGGTGACTAAGACGCCAGTAATCGATGCCGCGGATCACCGCTTTGCGTTCCTGGCGCAGCAACACAGGCAGGGCGGTGGTAAAGACTTCACCGGGTGGGTGGTGGTAGTAATCACAGGCCCAGCGCAAAAGCGCCATCACGCTGTTATCGAACAGCGGCTCCGCATCGAGCTGTTCCCGGGCAGGTTTGAGTTTGGCGGCGGGAACCTCGCTGTGGGTGCCCACCTCCACCAGCACGCCCACCTGTTTGCTGCGACCGAAGGGGACCAGGAAGCGCTGTCCTGGCACGAAGTCGGCGACCGCCTGACGAGGGGGCAGGTAGTCGAAAAGCCGTCGCAGCGGCGAGGGGATGGCGATGCGTAAAATCGTTCCTGACATGGAGACGAGTTTACCATGCACCGCCTCCCGACTTAGCGTTTAATCTTGAGATTTTGTTGCAGAAAAAGAGCTAACTGCTTGTCGTAATTAGGGATAGACAGTTATCCACAAAAGCTGTGGATAACTTTGTGGATGAGTTGGGGTAAAGGGCTTCCAGGGCGCATGGGAACTGGATTCCCGTTAAATTGACGACAAAATAAACGGCACTAAAATATATAATAATATCAGTTAGTTACATAGTGTTGCGTGTTTGTTGTAAATTTTTTTCACCATCCTGTTGACAAGCGGTAAGCTTGTGCTACGCAATGTGAATAACGTGACAAATACGCATGAAAAAGGGTCTTGTAAGGGTCTGTGGATTTTGATATTTGTCGCAATCCACGCCGTGCGGCAGGGACATCAAGCTCCCGGACATGCCCCTGCGCCGGAAAGTGTCAAATCTCCACTCCGGGTGAATGGATAAGAAGCCGGTGGCGTGACCTCACTTCAAGCCGACCGGATATCTCTTTACTCACTCATCAGCCGCGTTTTCTTCCGCTTCGATTCCCGGTGCTTTCAACCCGTCGATACTGATACTGTTCTTCTTCGACTGGTACGCCGCCAGTCCATCAGGCCCCTTTTTTTCGGCCCAATCCAAAAGCAGTTGGCGCTGCGACTCGAATTTCATCAACGGCACGCCGTAACCGCAGGAGGTCTGGACCCGTTCCACTTTTACCCGGACAATCTGCCTGGCCGGGGGCAAATCGGCGGGAAAACAGCCCCGCAGGTCGTTCCAGTCGTTACCTTCGGGCATTACCACCTCGCCTTTGCCGTAAAGCCGCAGGATACGCGGCGGACCGCTGAAGGCGCAGAACATCAGGGTAATTCGGCCGTTTTCGGCAATATGCGCGGCGCTCTCGTTGCCGCTGCCGGTGAAGTCCAGATAGGCCACTTCGTGCGGACCCAGTACCCGGAAGGTGTCGAGTCCTCTTGGTGAGACGTTGATGTGGCCATCTTCGCTCAATGGTGCGGTGGCGTTGAAAAAGAGCGGCTGGGCGGCGATCCAGTCGGCCAGCTCCTTATCGATCTCCGGTAACACCTTTGCCATTGCGCCCTCCATCGTTTGTCGCTGTGACGCCAATTTCAGTCACTTAGCGGTGATTTTTGAGCCGTTCCGCCGTGAGGCGACCCATGAGTAGAACTCTTTTTTAACAGTGTGTTGCTGTTCACAAAGCCAGTGTATCGCCACAAGACAGCCGCGGCCACGCTGGTTTACCATGGTTTTATTACGAATGATGACAGGGAAACCGGAATGGGGCTTTGGGAGAACATCGCTGATGCTATCGCAAAGGCAAGCGGTAAGAGATTCAGCGTCGAGCAGCAACAGAGTGTCGGCGGCGGCTGTATCAATAGTGCCTGGCGCATCGGTGATGAGAGACGCAGCTATTTCGTCAAACTCAATAACGCCGACAAGCTCGAGATGTTCGAGGCCGAGGCGGACGGACTTCGGGAGCTTGCCGCCACCGGCGCGATCAAGGTGCCCGAACCGCTCTGTACCGGCGTGGCGGGCGGGCAGGCCTACATTGTCATGGAAGATATCGATCTTGGCGGCAGCGGCAGCAGCGCCTGTTTCGGTTGGGGGATGGCGGCAATGCATAAAGTCACCGGTTCGCGTTTTGGTTGGCACCGGGACAACACCATCGGTTCCACACCCCAGCCCAACGGCTGGATGGACGACTGGCAGCAGTTCTGGGCGAAGCGCCGCCTCGGCTTCCAGCTGGAGCTGGCCGGGCGTAACGGCGCCGGGCGGGGATTGGTGAAAAACGGCGAGACGTTGCTGGAGAACTTCTCCGGGCTGTTCGACGGCTATCGTCCTCAGCCCTCGGTGCTGCACGGCGACCTTTGGTCGGGCAACTACGCCTTCAGCCGCAAGGGGGAGCCGGTGATCTTCGACCCGGCAGTCTATTTTGGCGACAGGGAAGCGGATATCGCCATGACCGAGCTCTTCGGCGGCTTCGGCGGCGACTTCTACGCCGCCTACAATGAGGCTTGGCCGCTGGACCCCGGTTACAAAGTGCGCCGCGACTTTTATAATCTCTACCACATTCTCAATCACTATAACCTGTTCGGCGGCGGATACGCCGGTCAGGCCGACCGCATTATCGGCCGCTTGCTGGCTGAGTTGGGCTAAGCACAATGACAAAGGACAATCGCGGGCGTCCGACGCCACCGCAGAATCGCTATTGCCCGCCGTTCAGGGCGGCCTATCTGGGGCCACGCTACTGGCCCACCTGGCTCGGTTTCGCCTTTCTCTGGCTGATGAGCGTCACGCCCAAGCGGTGGCGTATCGCGCTGGCGCGCCGGTTGGGGGCGATGGTGATGCGCCGCAACCGCAAGCGGCGTGAGATTGT
>JAWOIT010000023.1:0-19754 GCA_046484535.1 Pseudomonadota bacterium
TTGAAAGCAGCCGCAGGTTTGATTTCGGCATTGATCATAATCGCATTGCTCATGTTCTGGTTTGAAAACGCAAAGCAGTCATCAGTGGACGAGTTTCTGTCTAATCATTGGGGCTACCCCATGGCGCCGCAGGGAGAACCACCTTCCGGCTTCAGCGCTTTGGAGGCATCGCTGGCGCCCGAGTCGTGCGCCGCGTGCCATAGTGAACAGCACAAGCAGTGGCGTGAAAGCCTGCACAGTCACACTATGGGCCCGGGGATCCGTTGGCAGTTGCAACTGATGAACCCTGAGGCCTCCCGTTCGTGCCTCAAGTGTCATGCGCCGCTCACCGAACAATTTGCACTGCACGCCCGGGAGCGCGGCTGGAGCAAGTCCAAAGCGGCTCGCCCGGAACATGTTCCGGCGGATCTGCACCGTAAAGGACTGGCCTGCGCCGCCTGTCATGTACGCCGGCATCAGCGTTTCGGCCCGCCGGCGAAAAGCGAGACGGTTAACCGTACAGTACACGGCGGTTTTACCGAACATAAGGCATTCGGCGACAGCCGTTTCTGCGCTACCTGCCATCAGTTTCCGGAGGATGGCTCGAGGCTTAACGGCAAGCTGCGTGAAGATACTTATAACCAGTGGCGCCAGAGCCGATTCGCCGCCGAAGGGCGGAGTTGCCAGTCATGTCACATGCCCGAGCGACGCCATGAATGGAAGGGCATCCATGATCCGGAGATGACCCGCTCGGCATTAAGCGTGCAATTCACATCATCCGGGGAGGAGAGTGGAACACAACGGGTAAGCGCGACGGTCAGCAACAGCGGTGCCGGTCACCACTTTCCCACCTACCTCGTTCCGGATGTGCAACTGGTGCTGGAGTACCTTATGCCCTCAGGGGAGGTTAATGAACTGGCGCGTCATACGCTCGCCTGGCGCGCCAATCTGGCGCTTACCGAAGAGCAGTTCGATCAACGCCTGCCGGCCGGTAAGAGTGTGAAGCTGCAGGGTCGGCTGCCGACCTCTCAAGCAGAGGGTAACTTGCGGCTGCGCGTGAGCGTCGCCCCAAAGCATCAGTACTTGGTCACCTACGAGGATTACCTGGCGCGCAAGGGCGATACACTGGACGAAAAGACACTGGGCCTGTTGCAATTGGCCATTCAGGAGGCGCGCAGTTCACAGTATGACTTTGTCGCGGCCGAGCAATCGCTGGGACTGATTGCAAAATGAAGCGTGCAGCATTCCGTTACCGTCGATGCAATCTGAGATTTGGTCGTGACTCTTATAACGTATTGAAAATTATAGGTTTGCGTGATTGGCACGGGATGTGCTTTAAAGAGTGTCAATGGTAAATCGAAACCTGAAGGAGGTTTACAATGCGAGCGTTACCGATTATGCCGCTACTCCTCGGGGTAATGGTTGCAAACACAGCTTTTGCACAAGAGTTTCCCGGCTCCGGCCGATTGAAGTTCAAAAAGGGGCCGGTCTGTATGTGTGACAAGGGTCTGAATGAGAATGATATCCAGGCAGCCGAAGAAGTGCGCGAGCAGAGAAGCCGAGAAGGTGTATTGAATGGGTTTATTCAAAACGAAAGCAGCCGAAAGGCAGAGAGGAGGAGAGATGAAGAAAAGTGAAAACACGAGACAAACCAAGAAGCGTTCCGCTCGTGGATTTTGGTTGTCATTGTTAGTAATACCGGCGGTTATGGCCGGCTGGGTGGCTTACTCCGGTTATGTTATCAGTAATGGTGTGCCCGGCGGTGAGGACGGCAGCTGGAGCTCCGATGTTCTGGCTGAAATCCATGAGGGCATTATCACTACTTCGCCCATCAACATGGCCAATGCCTGCGGTCTCGGTGCCTCATCCTGTTTCAAGTGCCACAACGGCAAGCGTGCCGACGCACCCGGCCCGCAGAAGTGGCATACCGAGCATGAGAAGGTTAACCACTCCTGTGTCGGATGCCACAGCGGTAATGAGCGGTTGATGGTGAAGGGTATGGCGCACCGCAATCTTATCGGTGATCCGCGCATGAAGTCTGGTGAGACCTGCATGAGCTGCCACAAGGATGCCGATCCCAAGGCGCTGGTCGACCAGTACATGAGCATTGAGTAAAGGGGGAGAGTATGAATAACAAGCAGAAGTTTCCACTGAGGACAGGACTGGGCGCCGTCGCGCTGGCGGTTTCCAGCATGAGCGCACATGCCGGTCCATCGTTCCAGGTCGGCGAGCAGGGCTACATGGAACTCAACTATGCGTTACAGGTCTGGGCGCAAAACCGTGGCTATACTTCCGACAATGATGATGGTGATGTCTCCGATACATTCTTGCGCCGCAATCGCATCACCCTGAACGGCCAGTACAATGACTACGTTGGCTTTTATGCTCAGTTGGAGGCGGGCAATGACAGTAAAGGCGGTAATGATGATCGAGCCGTTTTTTACCGCGATGCCTATCTGACACTGGATTATCGCGATGAGTTGCGTTTTATTCTCGGCCGTTACAAGAATACATTCAGCCGTGAGAACCTGGAGGCCTGTCTGGAGCCGTTAACCCTGGATCGGGGGGAATCACTACCCTTCACGCCGTTTGGCGCCAGCCGTGATACGGGCTTCGCTGTCTGGGGTAATCTTGCCGATGCGATGCTGCAATACCGAATTGCTGTTAATGACGGTCGGGAGGCAGACGAGGTGGTCAAGGATTCACCGCGCATTACAGGACGTGTCCACGTCAGTCTGTTGGATCCTGAATACTCCTACGGTTACCGTGGCACCTATCTTGGCACACAGAGTGTCCTGACCATCGGCGCCGCGGTGGACATGCAAAACGATGTCGCCTATGACGATTACAGTGCTCGTGAGGGTAGCAAGGACTATTCGGCTACGACCTACGACATCTTCTACGAGCAGCCTTTCTCCTTCGGTACCATCACCGCTTCAGCAGCGGCTTTCGAGTATACGCTGGACGGATATCCGGTCGACCCAGACCCGTCACTGACGACATGGACCGAGCGTGAAGGTTACTATGCGAAAGTCGGTTACCTGTTGCCCGATCCGGTGGGGATCGGCAGGCTGCAGGTGTTCGCACGAACCGAAGAAGTGGAGTATGGGGAAGATACCGGCTTGTCCGACAGAAGCCTCAATTCCTTTGGCGCACATTACTATATTAACGGACAGTCGCTGAAGATCAGCCTTGAGCATGCAAGCACAAAGTTTGATGAACAGGATTCCGATAATGCTTCCTTGCAGGACTATGATCAAACCACCCTTGGCTTGCAGATGATTTTCTAAGTGAGTGATGTTTATATGCCTGTTGCTTTTTTGTGATATAAAGGAACTCAACAGACCGGAGGGATCCGGCATTGGAGGCGTATAACTTAGGTGGTACAAGATTATAATGCGATTCTTTTGTAACTCTCTTGTGAGGGTGTTCCTCCTTATGGCCGCTAGCGTCCCTCTCGCTGCGGTCATCTTTTTTATGGTCACCACAACGGTTCCTCAAACGGAAACAGTGGTGATTCTGTTCAGTTCCGCACTGGGTATCTATGCTTTTGCGATCCATCTGCTCTCGCAACGTCGGGTTATCATGCGGTTGCATGATGCGATACTCGATGCACAGGAGGGTACCCTGTCCAATGTTACCAATACCCGAATATGTAATGCGCAGATGGGCAGACTGGTGCATGACTACAACACCATGATGAATAACCTCAGCGCCATGTTCTCTACGGTTGAGGAGTGTCAGAACAGAGTGGTCAATGAACGAAACAAGATGGATGCGCTTCTGGGAAGTATGCCGGGGGCATTGATCTCTGTAGATGACTATTTGAATATCACCAATATTAATCCTCTTGCAGCGGAACTTTTCGATTGTGAACCGGAGTGGCTGCTGGGGAAGATGTTGTTCGACGTTATCGAGCTGGACCAGTCGGATCATGATGCTCTGCGTGATGCGTTTCTCTACAAGCAAGAGGTAAAGAACTTTGTTATTCACACAGATATTGCAGGTGTGAAGCATTATATTTCTGTCAATATCGCTTTTTATTCTGAGCACGAAGCAGAACTCGATGCCGTTATCACCCTTCAGGACATTACCGATTATCAGCGGTTGCTCGACTCGGTATATAATCGCGAAAAGCTCGTTGCTATGGGCCAGATGGCCGCAGGTATCGCACATGAGCTCAATACCCCTCTTGGAAATATTCTCGGCTATTCACAGCTGGTTTGTGACGTACGAATCGAGCAGGAAAAGAAGAACCGCTACACAGGTTTTATCGCTGATGAGGCGCGGCGCTGTTCACGTATCGTCAATGATCTATTGAACTATGCACGGCGGGACAGTTGCAGCGATGAGTTGTGTGATGTCAATGCCCTGGTTAGGGACATGGTAGACACATTCCTCACCTGCAGACTGAAACGCCAGGATGTAGAGATTCAGTTAGACTTACAGCCACAGCTTCCAACCGTCGAGGTGCCATGCGGGGAGCTGGATATCGTCCTTTCCAACCTTTTGCTCAATGCCCTGCATGAGCTCGAAGGGATGGATGGGGGTGTGGTGCGTATCACATCTCGAAATATCGGCACCAAAAGTATCGAAATCGCCGTAGAAGACAATGGCAAGGGTATTCCGACCGAGTTCAGGCGAAAAATATTTGAACCATTTTATACCACCAAGGAGGCGGGTGATGGTAGTGGCCTGGGTCTTTCTATAAGCCAGGCGATGATGAGCCGAAGAGGGGGTGAGCTATTGCTGGATTCGGATTATGCCGACGGAGCACGTTTTGTGATCCGCTTGCGTGGAGTTGTAGGCAATGAGTAATGACGCGAGCATAGGTAATATGGCTGAAGCGAATGAAAATCTGAAAATAATTATTGCTGAAGATGACGAGCGGATGCGTGAACTCGTGGCTACTATCATTGAGGGCCTGGATGTAGAGGTGGTTCCTGCCGACAGCTCCCAGCACGCTCTGGACCTCATTGAGTCAAGCAATAACATTGCAGTAGTGGTTACCGACCTGAAGATGCCGTTCGTCGATGGCGTAGATGTACTCAAGTTCGCCCGTAAGGTAAACCCGCGCACGCAGGTGGTGATGATTACCGGCCACGGCACCGTTGAGTCTGCCGTAGAGGCCCTCAAGGCCGGTGCATTCGACTATATACGCAAACCTTTCGATAATGCCGAACTTTATCATACCGTCAGCCGGGCACTGGAACACTATCGCCTAGGTATGGAAAACGAACGACTCCGTTCTTCCTGCGATGATGAGCAGGGCCACCAACTGTTGTTTGGTAAAACAGCTGCGATGTCGCAGGTCGAGTCACTTACCGATGCGGCCTCGGCCTATGATTGCAATGTCTTAATCGCCGGTGAAAGCGGTTCCGGAAAGGAATTGATCGCACGTCGTATACACGCCTTGAGCGATCGCCACGACGAGGCTTTTGTCGCAATCAACTGCGCCGCCATACCGGAGAATATCATTGAAAGCGAATTGTTCGGCTATGTTAAAGGGGCGTTTACGGGGGCCGACCGCAACAAGGAAGGGCTTTTTTCCCGCGCTAATGGCGGTACACTTTTTCTTGATGAAATTAACAACGCGTCTCTTTCTTTGCAGGCCAAACTGTTGCGGGTGTTACAGGATAGCAGTTACTACGCGCTTGGTGATACCGAACCTAAGAGCGTTGATGTTCGCGTGATTGCCGCCTCGAACCGTAATCTTCAGAAGATGATCCAGGAGGGAGAGTTTCGCCAGGATCTCTATTATAGGCTAAAGGTTGTCGATATCGTACTGCCACCTCTTCGAGAACGCCGGCAGGATATCCCCTTGCTGGCCAATTTTTTCCTTAATCGCCATGCAAAAAAGTTGGATAAGGATGTGGAAAGTTTGTCGACCAAGGTGCTTGGGGCGTTGATGAGACACAATTGGCCCGGTAATGTGCGAGAGTTGGAGAATGTCATCCAGCGCATGGTGATTATGACGCAAGGTAAAAAGATCGATGAAGATGTGTTGCCCCCGGAGTTGGTTAGCGAGGAGAGTGGCGAAGGTAGTGCGCTTGACTTCATATCACCGCAAAGTCTTGAGGAGGTCGAGGCATATTTCATTAGAAAAACCCTGAGGGAACAGGACTGGGATCGATCACTTACCGCGGAGATTCTGGGTATCGACAAATCCACCTTATGGCGCAAGATGAAACGGTATCAGATTACAGAATGAAAAAAATCTCACTTATATTACTGTTCGCTTTTTCGTACTCACTTCCAGCCCATGAAGATGCAGTGTTGCTGGAGCGAATCGAATTACTGGAGCAGCGCGTCGAGCTACTTGAAAAGAAGTATGCAGTTTCGAGACCCGAGATCGAAACTGAGGATGCTCTCATTGGTCAGGCAATGGTACGCTATTGGCTCGGTAAAAAGTCACCCTTTCCGGTATCGACTGAGCAACCTTTGGCAACCGGCAAGACGAAGCTGGACCAGGACTTTAACCTGCGTCCGCAGGATTATGGTGTAACCATTGGTGACGGCAGCCTCTTTTCGAAGCAGTTGGACCCCTCGCTTTATCCGTTCGCTTCGCTCTCGGTTGATGGAGTATTAAAACTCCCTGATACCGGGGAATATACCCTAGTCATGAAGCCTACACCGCCACGTGAGGTCGGTGGGGCGGGTAATGTAGAGCTGGCCGTGGATATTTACCTCGATGGCAAGAAGGTACTCTCACAACCCTACTCATCATCCCTTGCACAGACACAGGTACAGCTGACACTGACGGAAGGGGAAACCGCCTTCCGTATGGAGCTGGTATCCCGTTCACCCGGTTTTGGTCCGAGCCCGACCAAAGCCACTCTTTTTGTCGGGCTTAAGACCGGAGATTCAGTGAGTCCTGAGCCGATTGGTCAGTTTTTGCTACCGCCGCACTGAAAGTAGGAAATCGCTCCTATCGGCGACATGGTGATGACTGCCGTCTTTGGTATTGAATATTTCCATTGGGTGCCCGGACACTCGGCTTCCGACTGTATTGGGTGTGCGGTGAAAAATGAGAGCATTCAGTTGTGGCTAAATTGCCTCAAATGGCCCAAAATTACATGACATACCCTGAGAAATCCTATTGGACTCCTGAGGATATTGGGTAGCGTGGAACGAGTATGATAAAAGACACGATATTTTTTGATTTGGCTCATCCGCACCTTTTACGAAGTGATTGAAAAGTCTATTCATATCATAGGGTTATATTCCCTTTCAAGTGTGTGTATAATCTCGTGCGCCGATGTGGTTCAATAATGGGTTTGCCGCTTCCGCACTAGGGATGGGACTGAACGTATATTATGCAAAGTGTGATGGTACAAGGAGCCTACAGGGTACGGGGTTATTTGCGTACAATTCCGTTATCCAAGCTTACGATGCTAGCGAATATCGCCATTATTCTGTTGTTGGCGCATACCTTTGCGCGCCTTACTTGGCAGCTGGCGGGTGTGTCAACACCGTCGTCCTCCTATACGGCGGTTTTTCCAACATTTGAGGTAGAAAAGAGGGCGGATTCACCCTCTTTGTCCGAGCTTGCCGCAATGCACTTGCTCGGTGAGGTGAATGCCGACATTGAACCTGTAAACAGCGAACCTGTCGAAGCTCCGGAAACCCGCCTCAATCTTGAGCTGAAGGGGCTCTTTGCCGTCAATCGACCCGAAGCGGCGATGGCTATTATCGCAGCCGATGGACGGGATGAAAGAAGTTACCATGTCGGAGACAATGTGGCGGGGGCGGCTACGGTGCATCAAATCCTTCCTGACAGGGTCATTCTCAAGCGAGGGGAGCGGTTCGAAGCCCTGATGTTGCCCAAGGATCTGTTGAAGGATCTGGATAGGGGGGGCGCTCGGACTAAGACACCTGCCTCAAGAAAGCCCGAAGGACAGGTTCGCAGATTGCCGGGACTGCGCCAGCGTATTCAGGACAATCCTCAAGAGGCCTTAAACCTGATCAAGGCTTCCCCGGTAATGGATAACGGGACCGTGAAGGGGTATAGAGTCATGCCCGGAATTGAGCGGCAGATGTTCGCCAGTGCGGGCTTGAGGCCGAATGATGTGGTGACACAGGTGAACGGTATTCCCCTTTCCGATCCCAAACAAATCGGTCAGGTAATGCAGCAGCTGAGCAGTACCAGGCGAGTTGAGGTGACCGTGGAGCGGAACGGCCAACCTGTTACGCTTTCTGTGGATCTCGAGTGATGGGGCCGGATATAACGGACACTAATATCAATAAGGTTGAGTGGAGAATGGATGGAATGAACAGGAACAGGCGTGTCGATGCGATTTTGATTATCGGTGCGCTGTTATCCTTAATGAGCACCCTGTGGCAACCTGCCTCTGCCGAGTCGATGACACTCAATTTGCGTGATGCGGATATTTCCGAGGTGATTGGAACCGTTTCAGAGATGACCGGGAAGAACTTTATCGTTGACCCCAGGGTCAAGGGGCGGGTGACGGTGATCTCTTCAAGGCCGATGGATGAGAATGAGCTCTACCAGGTCTTCCTCTCCATTCTCAATGTTCACGGATTTGCCGCCGTTCCCGCAGGAGATGCGATAAAGATTCTGCCGGCGGTAAACGCCAAGCAGGATGCGCAGGTGCTCTACGGTGGAAAGGGCGACGAGAGCGTTACCAGGTTGATATCGGTACAGAATACCGAGGCTGCCCAACTGGTGCCGGTGCTCAGGCCGCTGCTGCCGCAGGAGGGGCATCTGGCCGCCTATACGCCTACCAATGTGCTTATCGTCTCCAGTTCAGCGGCGAATGTGGACAAAGTAATGCGCATGGTTCGCCAGATCGACCAGGCCAAGGACGCGGATATCGAACTGGTGCCGCTGGAACACGCCTCGGCCACCGAGCTGGAACGTATTCTCGGCGCATTGCAGCAACAGACACAGGGCGGTGCGAACCAGCGTGGTGGTTCACCCGCCGCGCAGGTTATCGCCGATGAGCGCACCAACAGCCTTATCCTGAGTGGTGAAAAGGCGGCGCGACAAAACCTCAAGCGAGTGATTCAAAGGCTCGATGTCCCTACAGAGAGCGGCGGAAACACCCGTGTCATTTATCTGCATTACGCCAAGGCGGCCGATCTGGCTGAGGTGTTAAGCGGTGTGGGGGAAAGCCTTATTGCTGAGAAACAGGGGGGCCGAAAAGGCGCTTCAACCGGTGCCGCAGCCGGCAGCACACTTAATATCAGGGCGGATGAAAGCACCAACTCATTAGTCGTACATGCCCCGCCGGAGTTGATGCGGGATCTGGAAGCGGTGGTGCGCAAGCTTGATGTGCGCCGCGCTCAGGTTATGGTTAAGGCGGCCATCGCGGAAGTATCCACCGATGTCAGCCGACAGTTGGGTGTGATGTGGGGCTATGGAGGGTCCTCGGACAATCCGATCGGTTTGGTCGACTTTAATGGTACTGCAGCCGGCATTGCCAGTGCGGTGGAAGGCGGAGGGGTGCCGCCTGAACTCCCGGGTTTGACCCTCGGTGCCATTGATACGCTAAGCGACGGCGCCAAGTTCGGGGCATTGATCCGTGCTTTGGGCGTAGATGCAAGAAACAACATACTCGCCACCCCCAGTTTGATGACCATGGATAACGAGGAAGCCGAGATTACCGTGGGCCAGAATGTGCCCTTCGTGACCGGTAGCTATACCTCAACCAGTGACGGAGGCTCTACACCCAGCAATCCTTTTCAGACCATCCAACGCCAGGATGTCGGTCTTACGCTTAAGATTACTCCGCAGATTAACGAGGGAAATTCCATACGGATGAAGGTACAGCAGGAGGTATCCAGTCTCGCCACCAGCTCTGCGTCCGCCTCTGACCTCATTACCGACAAACGCGCCCTGGAGACCACCGTTATGGTCGATGATGGTCAGGTGTTGGTGCTAGGCGGTTTGCTTAACGATGAGCTGATGCAGGAGGAGCAGAAGGTGCCGCTACTGGGCGATATTCCTGTACTTGGCTGGCTTTTCCGTTATCAGAATACCAAAAAGGTCAAGCGCGACCTGATGGTCTTTCTCCATCCCCGGATTCTACGCACCGGCGTTCACAGCAACGCACTCTCCAGCGGCAAATACAGCTACATACGCGCCAGCCAGCTGGCAAGCCGTGAAGCGGGTGTACGCCTGATGCGGGACGATGTGATGCCGTTGTTGCCGGAGATGGAAGATTTTCTGGAGTTGCCGCCGCCGTACGGGGAGGAGGCGGAAGAGACCTCGGATCTTGCTGAACCGCCTGAGCCTGTGACTACCCCGGCCAGTTTGGATTGAGTACGATGGACGACGTCACAAGCAAAGAAGAGCAACAACAGCCGTTACGGTTGCCGTTCGGTTTTGCCAGGCGCCATCAGCTCATCTATATGCCGGAGGAGGAGCGCCTTGTCTGTGGCAAGGCGGCGACGTTGCAGAGTATTGCCGAAGCTTCACGCTATCTGGGACGCACCCTGCCCGTGGAGCGTGCTGACGAACAGCGCTTTGATGCGCTGTTGCAGCGAGTCTACGAGCAGGAGGGAAACGGCAGCATGCAGGCGATGGGAGAGATGGGCGATGAGTTCGACTTGAACGACGTGGCCCAGCAGATCGCCGAGCCGGAAGATCTGATGGAGAGCCAGGACGACGCTCCCATCATTCGTCTGATCAATGCCCTGCTGACCGAGGCGGTACGGGAAGGCGCTTCCGATATCCATATCGAATCGTTCGAGCATGCAATGGTGGTGCGCATGCGTGTCGACGGCATCCTGCGTGAAGTCCTGCGGCCGAAACGTGCCCTGGCGCCGCTGCTCGTTTCCAGGATTAAGGTCATGGCGCGGCTTGATATCGCTGAGAAGCGCCTGCCCCAGGACGGGCGTATTTCCCTCAAGGTTGCCGGTCGCCCTGTCGATGTACGTGTCTCCACCCTTCCCGCCGGTCATGGTGAACGGGTGGTTTTGCGCCTTCTGGATAAACAGGCGGGTCGGCTCGACCTCTCTCACCTGGGGATGGAGCCAGAGGCGCAGGCGAGAATGGATGATTTAATTCACCACCCTCACGGCATTCTGCTCGTCACAGGTCCCACAGGCTCGGGTAAGACCACCACGCTCTACGCCGCCATTACACGCCTTAACGACAGTAAGCGAAATATTCTTACTGTCGAGGACCCTATCGAATATTACCTCGACGGGATCGGCCAGACCCAGGTCAACAGCAAGGTGGACATGAGCTTCGCCCGCGGCCTTCGGGCGATTCTGCGCCAGGACCCTGATGTGGTGATGGTCGGTGAGATCCGCGACTTGGAGACGGTGGAGATCGCCATCCAGGCCAGTCTGACCGGTCACTTGGTACTTTCCACCTTGCACACCAATACCGCCATCGGCGCCGTCACCCGCTTGCGCGATATGGGAGTCGAGCCGTTCCTGCTCTCCTCCTCGCTGATCGGTGTGCTGGCTCAGCGGCTGGTGCGACTGCTCTGTCCGCAGTGCAAGCAGCCCTATCAAGCGAACGAGCATGACTTGGCCCGGCTCGGCATCACCGACGGTTCCGTGCCCACCCTTTACCGCGCCAGTGAGGAGGGATGCGATCACTGCAACCACCTGGGTTATCGGGGACGAACCGGTGTTTATGAACTCATCACCATCGATCAGACCCTGCGCAGCATGATCCATGATGGCCAGGGGGAGCACGAGATGGAGCGCTACGCCCGCAAACACAGCAACAGCATTCTTGATGACGGCATTCGCCGTGTGTTGGCCGGCGCAACCTCGCTGGAAGAGGTGCTGCGTGTCTGTCAGGCGCAATAAAGGGTGAGGAACGATGGGGGCGTTTGAATATACCGCACTCGACAGCCGCTCCCGTGAAAAGCGCGGGGTGCTTGAGGGCGATACCGCCCGGCAGATCCGCCAGCAGCTGCGTGAACAGGGGCTGATCCCGCTCGAAGTTGACGAAGTGGCGGGTAAGGAGAAAGGTCGCACCCGCACTCGCATGATGCCGCGACCGGGTGTCAGCGCATCGGAATTGGCGCTGATGACCCGCCAGCTGGCGACACTCATCAGTGCCGCGCTGCCCCTTGAGGAGGCGCTGCGTACCGTGGCGCAGCAGAGCGAACGACCGAGAACAAAGAGTCTGCTGCTTGCCGTACGTTCCCGTGTGCTGGAGGGGCATACCCTGGCGGACGGCCTTGCCGAATTTCCCCATGTCTTTCCCGAAATCTACCGCACCACCGTCGCCGCAGGCGAACAGGCCGGTCATCTTGATATGGTTCTGGAGCGGCTTGCCGAGTACACCGAAAAGCGTCAGCAGATGCGCCAGAAGATTCTTTTGGCGCTTTTCTATCCGGCCATTCTCACGACCATCGCAATACTGGTCACGATCGGCCTGCTTACCTATGTGGTGCCCGAGGTGGTCAAGGTGTTCGAAAACACAGGGCAGGAGCTGCCCGGGCTGACGTCGGGGCTAATCAGTTTGAGCGATTTTTTGCGAGAGAACGGGATATACATGCTTATCCTGCTTATCGGCATAGCAACATTGATAAGCTACTTGCTGAAGAATCCGGTATTGCGTGGTCGTTGGCACCGGATTCAATTGCGCCTGCCTTTGGTCGGTCGGTTGACCAGGGGGCTCAACAGCGCCCGTTTTGCCCGTACATTCAGCATTCTTAACGCCAGCGGCGTACCGGTACTTGAAGGAATGCGCATCTCCGCCGAGGTATTGGGCAGTTTGCCCATGCGCGAAGGGGTGCGTTCGGCGGCGCAGCGGGTGCGGGAAGGAACACCGATTGCCCGGGCCTTGGAGCAGAGCGGATACTTTCCCCCGATGACACTGCATCTAATCGCCAGCGGTGAGTCGAGCGGTCGCCTCGACAGTATGCTCGAACGTGCCGCCGAGGATCAGGAGCGGGAGCTGGAGAGTACCGTCGCCCTGTTGATGGGGGTGTTCGAGCCGTTACTCATCCTCACTATGGGCTTTATCGTATTGCTTATCGTTCTGGCAATCCTGCTGCCGATTTTCGATATGAATCAACTTGTACAGCTTTAATCTAAGGAGTATGTCATACAATGAGGACGCATCCACTTATGCAAACATCCAAAGCATCCCAGCAAGGCTTTACCCTCATTGAGGTTATGGTGGTGGTGGTGATCCTTGGCATTCTCGCCGCGGTCGTTGTGCCCAGGGTAATGGACAATCCGGACAAGGCACGGATCGTCAAGGCGCGCAGCGATGTCCAGGCGCTAAAAAGCGCACTGGATCTCTACAAACTGGATAACTTCAACTACCCCAGCACTGAACAGGGTTTGCAGGCACTGGTTGAGAAGCCTTCCGGTTCACCCGAGGCGAAAAACTGGAAACAAGGTGGTTATGTGGACACACTGCCCACTGACCCGTGGGGTAATCCCTACCAGTATCTCAACCCCGGTGTGCACACTGAGGTGGATATCTACAGTCTCGGTGCCGACGGCAGGACCGGCGGCGAAGGAGTAAATGCCGATATCGGCAATTGGGAAAAGTGAACCCATTTACTCCTCGGATCTCTATTCGCCTTTACGCAACACCAGCGCAACGCCAGCACGGGTTTACCCTGCTGGAGCTGCTGGTGGTGCTGGTGTTGATGGGGGTGATACTTAGTATTGCTGTGCTATCGCTTGGTGATGGTGGGCGAGGCGATCAAATCCGCGAGGAGGCACGACGCATGACCGCACTGATGGAGTTGGCCGGTGAGGAGGCGGTGCTGAACACTACACCATACGGACTCGAAGTGAGGGACGATGGGTATCGTTTTTTGCGCCACCGTGAGGGGCAGTGGCAGGTTCTTAAAGGAGATGAGTTATTGCGGCCGCGTGAGTGGCTGCCTGATACCGAAGCGATGCTCTATCTCGATGGACTCCTGGCCGAGCCGGACGGGGAGAACGATGAGGATGAGGAGGAGAAAGGGCCGGTGCCTTCCTTGATCTTCTACCCGGGAGGTGAGCGCACTCCGTTTGAGTTGGAGATTTCTTATCGCAACCCGCCACTGTTGCGTCAGCGCATCACGGGTGAACCGTTTGGCCCATTGCAGTTAGAGAGTTTGGCTGAAGAATGAAACATTGCGTGAAACGCACCTGCCGCGATCAAGACGGGTTTACCCTGTTGGAGGTTCTGGTCGCACTGGTAGTGGTGGCGGTCGCGCTCGCCGCGCTCCTCAAGGGGGCAAGTGGCAATGCGATAAACACTGCCTATTTGCGGGACAAAACCTTCGCCCAATGGGTGGCGATGAATGTGGTGGCGGAGCGGCAGCTCGGTTTGAGTGAAAGCAGTCAGTCTGAAAGGGGCGAGGCTGAGATGGGCGGGCGTTCCTGGCGTTGGACCGCGGAACTTAAAGAGACCTTCGATGAGGCAATTTGGCGTCTTGAGGTCGAGGTAAGCCCCGCTGATGCCGAGGGTGATGAGACAGTTATGGCCCAAGTGGTGGCGTTTTTACCCAAACCGGAGGAAGAAGGGGGGAGCGGTGTCTCCGCAGCGGGGCTTTAGTCTGCTGGAACTGCTGGTAGCGGTAGCGGTTTTCGCCGTGGTGTCGGCCGTGGCTTATGGCGGATTGAGCAGTGTGCTGCAGACTCGCCAGCAAACCGATCAGCACGCAAAACGCCTGCAGGCATTACAGCAGGCGATGATGATGATACAGCGGGATCTTTCCCAGGCGATAGACCGTCCGGTACGGGATCAACTGGGGGATCTTCAACCGGCGCTGGTCCAGGAGGGTGCCGGCAACCTGTTGGTCTTTACCCGCGCCGGGCGGGTTAATCCGCTTGGTTTGCCGCGAAGTACCTTGCAACGCGTGGGCTATTCACTGGACGGGGAGGGGCGTCTTGTACGTTATCTCTGGCCGGTACTGGATCGTACGCAGGGACAGGAGCCTTATGCGGTTGTATTGTTGGACTCGGTCAGAGGCGCTAAGGTGCGATTCGTCGATAGCCGTAAAGAGTGGCAGGAAAGTTGGCCGCAGGGAGATGAGTCGGCTCCTTTGCCGCTAGCCGTTGAAATAACCCTGGAGCTGGATCACTGGGGCGGTTTTCAGCGCCTGCTGCCATTAGTGGAATCGGCGGCGGAGATAGAACGGGACGATCAGGAGGAGCAACTAGAGTGATGGGGCGTGAGCGCGGTGTGGCTCTGATCACTGCCCTTTTGGTGGTTGCTCTCGCTACGACGACTGCTGTGGCGATGATTGCACGCCAGCAACTGGATATCCGCCGTACAGGAAACGGATTGCAGTACGATCAGGCCTATCTCTACGTCAACGGCATGGAGCAGTGGGCCGCACGGGTGCTGCGTGAGGACAAGAGGGATAACAAGTATGATCACGCAAGCGAAGAGTGGGCGACACAGCTTCCGCCGATCCCGGTTGAGGGTGGACAGCTGGCCGGTTACATCGAAGATCGACAGGGACGTTTCAACCTGAACAGCCTGATACGTGATGGTGAACCGGACCCGGCGGCCATGGAGCGTTTTCAACGTCTGCTCGTAGTGCTTGAACTGGAGCCGACCCTGGTCAACGCCCTGCTTGATTGGTTGGATGAGGACATTGAGCCGCGTTTTCCCGGCGGGGCGGAGGATGGGTTGTATATGTCGAAGGAACAACCCTATCGCACGGCAAACGGGCCGTTGGTCAGCATTAGTGAGTTACGCTTGATCGAAGGGCTGGATAATGAGGGCTATGAGCAACTGGCGCCCCATGTGTCCGCTCTGCCGGTGCTTTCTTCATTGAATGTCAATACGGCTACGGCGCCGGTGTTGATGAGCCTGTCCGGCGATATCGACAGTGCACGGGCTGAGGCGATTATTGAGGCGCGGGATGAAGAAGAGGGATATGAGAGTCTTGAGGATTTTTTGGCTCTTCCCGAACTGGACAATCTTGAGTTGCCTGTAGAGGAGCTTGGCGTAAGCAGCCGTTACTTTGTGGTAACGTCGCAGGTGGAGTTTGGAAGGGTTAACGTGAATTATCAAACTTTAATTGAGCGTGGAGAAGACAATATTACACGTGTGATTAGACGCGCGCAGGGGAGATTGTAGTGACGCAGAAAGGGATCTGCCTGCGACTGGGCATGTCAGCCGAAACACCGCTTTGCTGGTGGAATGCAGATGAATCGAAAGAGGTATGCGGTGCGCCGCAAGATCTGGCGAGCGTCAATAGTGGCGCCCATGCTGTGGTGCTGGCGCCTGCAGAAGCGTTATTGACCCTCAGTGCATCGCTTCCCCAAATGCAGAATCAACGTCTACGCCAGGCCTTGCCCTATGCGCTGGAGGAACAATTTGCCGGTGATGTAGAGCATATTCACTTTGCTCATGGCCCGCGCAGGGAAGATAACACCGTTCCGGTTGTGGCGGTGGAGCATGCATTGATGCAGCAGTGGCTTGCACTGTGTGAGGAAGCCCAAATTAAGCCCCAGGCTATTTATCATGAGGCCCTCTCATTGCCGTGGCGCGAAGGTGAGTGGACTCTGCTGCTTGAGCCGGATGGAGGCTTGCTGCGTACCGGCCGTGAAAGTGGCTATGCCCTGGCTGCTGAGCAGTGGTCTGAGCTCCTCACCCTGGCGTGGGAGCAGCGTGATGCGGGAATGGTTCATAGTCTCAGGGTGTATGACGCCCGTGGTGATGAGGCTGCAGAGTCGCTGCCCGAACTGTCGGGGGCGACCATTGAACGGGAGGCCTGCGAACACCCCCTTCGTCTTTTACATGAAGGTTGTGCCGACAACCCGGTTGATTTGATGCAGGGTCCCTACAGCCGGCGTGAAAAGATGAGCCGTCTCTGGGCCCCTTGGCGCACAACCGCTGTTCTACTCGGGATATGGGTGGGGGTTCACCTGATAACGGCCGTGTATGACTTTGTGAAACTCAGCACTCAGGACGAAACGCTTTATCAGCAGACCGAGCAACTCTTCCGCACCACCTTTCCGGAGGTGAAAAATGTAACCAACCCCCGTGTCCAGATGGAACGACGCCTGGCAGCACTTCGCGAAGGGGGGACTGTCAACACTTTCACCACTTTGCTGGGGGGAGTGGGTAACGCACTTACCGACAATAGCGGTGTCTCGCTGCAGAGGCTTCGTTATCGTCAGGGAAGTCTGGAGCTTGAGCTGGAGCTTGAGTCATTGCCGATACTTGACCGGTTCAAAGCGGCGCTTGAACGACAAAATGTAACGGTGGAAGTACGCAATGCCTCGGCACGAGGTGAAAAGGTGGAGGCGAGCATAGTTGTGAGCGAGGCAAGCGCATGAAACAGTACTTGATGAACTTACAGCCGCGAGAGCGTTATATCGTCATGGCGGGTGGAGGTATTCTATTCATGCTGCTGATCTACCTGTTGTTGATTGAGCCGTTTATCAAAGAGATGGACAGGCTGGAAAAGAGTGTCGCCGCCCAGCAGGAGGAGTTGGCTTGGATGCAGGCTGCGGCCGAACAGGTGGAGAAGTTGCGCGCGGAAAACCCCGAGCGCTCCGGTTTACAAAGCAACCAGTCACTGCTCAGCCTCCTTGATACCAGTGCCAGGGAACAAGGCCTAAGTAAGTCGCTTAAACAGCTTAGCCCGGTGGGTGATAAGGTTCGTGTAAGACTGGAGGAGGCCTCCTTCGATACCATGTTAAATTGGTTTGGTATGCTGGAGCAGCGTTCGGACGTCGGAGTTGATTCACTGACTCTGGAGAGGCACTCCGCGCCGGGAGTAGTGAATGCAACTGTGGTGTTGGGGCAGGGAGGTCAAGGATGAAGCGCAGGCTTGCATATATCCTGCTGGGAGCAACCGCTTACGGCATTTTTTTACTGATGATGTTCCCTGCCTCCTTTGCTTATTCGTTGTTCGAAACTCCCCTTGAGCAAAAGCTTCCCGAAGTACAACTGACCGGCGTCAAGGGGCGTATATGGGATGGCGAGGTAGCGGCAGTACGGTACAAGGCGCGTGAGGTTGGTACTCTGAACTGGCAGCTGAGGCCACTGTCGCTGCTGCTCGGAAAATTATCCATGCCGCTTTCGTTGCAGCTCCCCGATGGTTATCTTGAGGCTAACCTGACCCTTCCGGCCGATATGACAGCCATTCACGCAAGTGAAGTTAAGGGGCAGCTGCCGGTATCCCGGATTCAGGGCATGTTGCCCTACAATTTTATAAGTATTGACGGAACCTTAGCGTTAAATATAACTGAGGTTGAACTGGATGCGGAAGGAAAAGTGAAAGCGCTAAGTGGCCGCATCAACTGGCTGGGCGCCGAAATGTCGGCGCCTCAGGCACTGTCGTTTGGTGATCTGCAGGCCGACCTCGAACTGGACGAGGAAGGGAGTGTTCAGGCGCAACTTCGCGATCTGGGCGGGCCGTTGTCCCTCGATGCACAATTTGTGTTGCAACCTCAAGGCAGCTACTCCTTAAAAGGTACCGTGGCAGCAGCAGACGGCGCCTCTGATACATTGCGCCAGGGCCTTGGCCTCCTTGGAAGGCCTGGTAGTGGCGGGCGTTACCCTCTCGATTTCAAGGGTCGCCTGTAGCAACCAAGGCCTTTTAGCTGGATTTTGTTTACCAAAGAGGGCGAGGTTTCGGAGCATCCTTAGGCCTCGCCCTGCGGGCCGCGTCGAACCCGTAACGCGGGCTCTCATCCGCACCGCAGCTAAAAATAAAAAAGGGCCGCCCTGTCGGGCAGCCCTTTGTTTATTTGGTGGAGGCGGCGTCCACCGCTGAGAAGTCGCAGTCCGTCGCAAATAGTCCTACAAAAGCAATAAAAACAGCAGGTTAATCAATAACCATTCATTTTACTGTGTTTTATTGTGTTGCAAATTGTCGCAATAAATCCTATATTCTATGTGGGGCAAGTAGTTGGTATGCCCAGTTATGTTCCCGCATCTGACAGATCGTTGTGGGGCAATTTGTCGCCAGAACAGTAACTTACTGAAGCTGCTTGGGTTGGCGTTGCGGAGTTATACAGAGGATTTGAGATAATGCCCAAAAAAGCCAAAGAATTGAGCGCCACCGAAGTGCGCCGTTTGACCACACCGGGCCTTCATGCGGTGGGGGGCGTGAGCGGGTTGCTGTTGCGGGTAACAAAGACCGGTTCGGCAAGCTGGATATTGCGCGTGATGGCGGGCAACAAGCGCCGGGATATTGGGTTAGGCGGTTTCCCTGACGTACCCCTTGCCCAAGCCCGTGTGAAGGCCAGGGAGACGAAGGAGCAGATAAAGCAGGGCATTGACCCGGTAGAGCAGAGAAAGGCCGCGAGAGATGCGCTTATAGCCGCCCAAGCTAAGGAGCTGTCCTTCAAGGAAGCGGCGATTCAATGCCATAAGGTGAGAGCTGCTGAGTTCCGCAGCGCCAAACATTCAAAGGACTGGATTAACTCCCTTGAGCGTTACGCCTTCCCTGTGTTCGGCTCACTCCCAGTGGCAGAGGTTGACGTGCCTCACGTCCTCAAAGCGTTGCAACCCATTTGGGAAACTCGCACCGAAACCGCCACCCGTGTGCGCCAACGTATCGAGGCCGTTTTAGCGTGGGCTACTGTCTCCAGGTACCGAAGCGGCGACAATCCGGCCCGGTGGTCTGGCAACCTTGAGGCAACATTAGCCAAGCCCGGCAAGGCGTCGAGGGTGAGGCACCACCGCGCATTACCCTGGCAGGAGATCCCCGGCTTTATGGCTAACTTGCGGAACATGGAAGGCATGGGCGCTAGGGCGCTGGAGTTCGCTATTTTGACGGCTGCAAGGTCGGGGGAAGTCCGGCTAGCAACATGGGAAGAAATCGACCTGAGCGCCAAGGTATGGACTATCTCGGCCGACCGCATGA
>JAWOIT010000116.1:0-4350 GCA_046484535.1 Pseudomonadota bacterium
CCCTTCAACACCCTCTACAATGGGGTGGAGTCGTCGCTTCTTGAACGGCTGAAGGCGGCGGGGGTGAAGGTGGTGCTGACCGACCTGACCCGGCTGCGCGACTCCAACCCGAGCTGGTCGGCGCTGTGGCGGATCGTTTTCCGCTGGTTGGGTAACTCCCCCGACGGCGGCTGGTTGCCGAGCCCGGTGGGGCCGGAGAAGGTCGGCCTGCGCACCTATCTGACGCTGCTCAATTTCAACGCCAACCACCGCAAGACCTTTGTCGCCGATCAGGGCGATAGCTGGGTGGGCCTGGTCACTTCGGGTAATCCCCATGATGCCAGCAGTGCGCACGACAATGTGGCGCTGCGTTTTTCCGGTGCGGCGGCGCTGGATCTGCTGCAGACGGAGCGGGCGGTGTCGCACTTCTCCGGCAACGCTTTTCCTGACGAACCTGAGGCACCGCAGGCGGAAGTGGTGGAACCGGACGGGATGCGTTTGCAGGTCATTACCGAGTCGCGCATTCGCGAGGCGCTGTTGCGGGCGATTGACGGCGCAAAGCCCGGGGATGCGATCGATATTGCGGTGTTCTATCTCTCCCACCGCGGCATTGTGCAGGCGATCAGAGCGGCGCAGGAGCGTGGTGTGGCGCTACAAGTGCTGCTCGACCCGAACGAGGACGCCTTCGGCCGCAAGAAGAACGGCATCCCCAACCGCCAAGTGGCGCTGGAGCTGAGCGAGGCCGGGGTGCCGGTGCGCTGGTGCGACACCCATGGCGAGCAGTGCCACAGCAAATTTCTCATGCTGCGCCGTGCCGACGGCGAGGCGGAGTTGATCCTGGGTTCGGCGAACTTTACCCGCCGCAATCTCGATGATTATAACCTGGAGACCAGTGTGCGCCTGCTGGCCCGCCAGGACAGTGAGGTGATGGCGCAGGCGCAGCAGTGGTTCGAGCAGTACTGGCACAATACGCCGGAGAGGCAGCTCACGGTGGAATATGAGGCGTATCGTGATCCCTCCCGCCGCCGTTACTGGTTCTACCGCTTCATGGAGGCGAGCGGCTGGTCGACGTTTTAAACGGGCGGCAATGTCATTGAATCCTTCACAGCCACGAAACGGTGCGCTTCGCTTTGCTCAGCACACCCTACGGCGTTGGGAGCCATCAACCTTTAAACTCGGCATAGGGCTTTGCACTGATTTTTTTACCATACGAAAAAGGCGCCCGTAGGCTAATACCAATCAGTTACGCGTCACGTTCATATGTAGGAGCGGCATCGATGTCCAAGGATGGACAAATACCGTGAGCGCAGGATGCGCAGGAACGGTGCTGCCGCGAACTGATACGAAAATCGCGGCTGGAAGCCGCTCCTACAAGCTGTGTTGTCCTTAACTGACCGGCACTAACCCGCAGGCGCCTTGATGTCTAACCCTGCCGTCGGGTTGTGGTTCAGTTTTTCAGTTTTTTCCCTTCGTAGATCAGCTTGTCGCCGGGGGCGATGATTTTGCTCTTCACCCCAAGGCGTTTGGCCTCTTTGACGAAGGGGTCCATGCTCTGGGCCAGGATGCCGAAGGTGCCCCAGTGGATCGGCACGGCGAGGCCGGCCTTGACCGCCTTGCCGGCGCGGGCCGACCATTCGGGGCCCATAGTGAAGTGGTCGCCGGCGGCGAGCAGGGCGAGATCGGGGGCGAAACGCTCGCCGATGAGTTCCATGTCGCTGAAGTAATCGGTGTCGCCGGTGTGGTAGATGGTGGGGCCGTCCTGGATGCTTACGACAAAACCGGCGGGGTTGCCGGCGTAGACCACCGGGCTGCGCTTATCGTCATCCTTGGCGAAGGGGTCGTCCAGGCCGCTGGAGTGCATTGCCGGGGTCATGGTGATGGTTACCTCACCGTCGGCCACATCGATGCTGCCGCCCATGTTCATCAGGGTGTCGAAGCCCATTTGATCGCCGGGAAAGCCCTTGAGTTTGGCCATCACCTTGCCCAGCTCCGGCTGGCCGACCAGGCGCGCGCCGGTCTTGCTGCCGATGGGGGTGGCGTCGGCGATGTGGTCGTTGTGGGCGTGGGTGAGGAGCACGTAATCGACCCGCTCCAGGGATTCAAGCGGTTTGTCGTCTTTGTGCGGATTCTTGGGGTTGCCGAGCCAGGGGTCGATCATCAGTACCGCCCCCTTGGGGGTGACGATCTCCACGGTGGCGTGGCCGTGCCAGATCACCCGGGTCTCGGCGGCGCCGGCAGCGAGCGGGGCGGACAGCAGCGCCAGCGCCGCGAGCAGTGTGGATAGGCTTTTTCTCATTATCATCTCCTGTATTTTTGCGTGGGGTTGATGGTTTTCTCTGTGGCTCACCGGCGTCGCAACACCGTGAGCGAAAATGAGTGATTGTTGTCACTGACCATTCTGCGGCTGACCGGTTCTCCCCGGCCTCATGCGCCAGGACATGGCCAGGTCAGTTCGTGATCCCCGGTGAAGGCCTGAGCTCGATTCTAACCCTCTTTGTGGTGAAGAGGGGAAGAACAACGGCAGCCTAACCTTATTGCATTTCGAATCGGGCGGGATGTTACGCGTGCAGAGCGTGTTCTAGACTTTTATTGTGGCGCGCCACACGGCAAGCCGCGGGTAACATCAAAGGTGCCACAATGAAATGCCGGTTTTTTCTCCTGCCGCTGCTCGGCTTGTTTCCCACTTTCGTCACCGCAGCCGAGGTATCGCTGCTCTACGGGAGTCAGGGTGGCGGTAATCTTGAGCATGTCGATACCGACGCCACACTGAAAATGGCCGAAGAGCCGGTGCGGGCGCTGATTCTCGGCACGCCGCTGAACGATTATCAGGAGCTGGAACTCTTATACAGCCGGCAGAAGACGCGGCTGCGCGACTCCTCTGCCGTGGCGGATGAGAGCTTGTCGTCGCTGGATGTTCACTATCTTCACCTGGGCGGGACGGTGCTCTCCGAGCCGGTTGCCGACTGGCAGGGTTTTATCAGCGGCGGGCTGGGGTTTACCCATTTCAGTCCGCTGCCCAGCGGGGTGGACTCTGAGACCCGCGCCTCGATGAGTATTGGGCTAGGCACCCGCTGGATGCCGACCCGCCGGGTGGGGCTGCGACTCGAGGCGCGCTGGTATGGGACCTTGTTTAACAGCAGTACCAGCATCTTTTGCAGTGGGGGCTGTGAGATGCGGGTGTCCGGGGATTTGTTAAGCCAGTATTCGGTGATGGGTGGGGTTGTGTTTCGGTTTGACTAGATGACGTTTTGAAATCGGCAGAGTGTTCCCTTCATCCTAACCTTTCCCCGGGGAGAAAGGGCTGAAGAGGGTGTACCCTTAGGTATCGCGGCCGGAAGCCGCTCCTACATGCCGGGATACCTTTTTAAATAACGGGGGGGTGTTGTGCCGCATCTAATGATTGAATACCCGCGGGACAGGCTTGATGCGGTGAATGATGCCGCACCCGAACATACAAAGAAAGAGACGAAAATATATGGAATATGATGTGGTTGATGCGCGTATTGCGCCGGTGGGACATCTCGAGGTGTTGTCGCAGGTGGAGGTGAACAAACTGCTGGACACCACCAAAGGCGGGCTCTACAACCTGTTTCGCAACTGTTCATTGGCGGTGCTCAACAGCGGCAGCAATCTGGATGACGGCAAGGAGCTGCTGGAGCGCTACAAATCGTTCGAGATCCGGGTGGTGCAGCAGGAGCGCGGCATCAAGCTGGAGGTGAAGGGGGCGCCGGCGCACGCCTTTGTCGACGGCCGGATGATCCGCGGTATCAATGAGCATCTGTTTGCGGTGTTGCGCGATGTGATCTACATCAACGATGAGATCAACGCCAGCGCCAACTTCGACTTGGATACTTCCGAGGGGATCAGCAACGCGGTGTTTCACATCCTGCGCAACGCCGGGGTGGTGCAGGCGCGCTGCGAGCCGAATATGGTGGTCTGCTGGGGCGGCCACTCGATCTCGCGCGAGGAGTACGACTACAGCAAGGTGGTGGGCTACCAGATGGGACTGCGCGGGCTGGATATCTGCACCGGTTGCGGGCCGGGGGCGATGAAAGGGCCGATGAAGGGGGCGACCATCGGCCATTCCAAGCAGCGCATCAGCGACGGCAAGTACCTGGGGATCACCGAGCCGGGGATTATCGCCGCCGAGTCGCCGAATCCCATCGTCAACGAGCTGGTGATCCTGCCCGATATCGAGAAACGGCTGGAGGCCTTTGTGCGCAGCGGCCACGGTTTTGTGGTCTTTCCCGGCGGCGCCGGGACCGCCGAGGAGATCCTCTACCTGCTGGGGATCCTGCTGCATCCGGACAATCGCGAGATGCCCTTTCCGCTGGTGTTCACCGGCCCGGCCGACAGCGAGGACTATTTCCG
>JAWOIT010000155.1:0-7576 GCA_046484535.1 Pseudomonadota bacterium
TAGTAATAGGTATGAACGATTTGCGGCCCGATAAGGATGGCGTAGCGCAGCGCCAGGCCACCGACGAGCAACAGTACCCCTGCAATCATGACGCCCATTGGCTGACGGCCGACCGGAGCAAGCAGCAACCCTATCGGTGCCGCCAGGCCAATCAACATGCCAAGACCGATAAAGATCAGACCCATGGTGCCGGAGGTCATAAACATGAAGGTGATCTCCGCCGCCGACCCACCGTAGGCGGTAGTGCCGAGCAAAGAGATCAACATCGCTGCAGTAGCACCGCCAGCCCAGAGCATGAAGCGACGCAACATCACCATCAGCTTCTCATTGCCCTTGACCAGGAATGAGGCAACCGCCGCACCGGAGACCAGAGAAAGCGCGACGAACAGCACCGGCATCAGCGGCGTGTTCCACACCGGGCGGTGCTGGTGAACCGTCAAATCAAAACCGGTATAGATCGGCAGGCCGAGGCCCAGCAGCGCACCAAGCACCGCCATCTTCTTCGCCAGACTGTCATCGCCCTTGTTCATGAAGAAGAAGTAGGCCACCGAAACAAGGCCGAAGGAAACCAGGTTGAGACTGCCCCAGGCCAACGGCGAATCGAACTTCAGGTAGGCCGGATTGAGCATATTGAGGAAGCGCATCGGTTGTGACAGATCACCGATCAGCAACAACCCGCCGAGTACCAACAGCACGAACGAACCGAAAAAAGCCGGGCGGCGCAGGGGCTGAAACTCTTCGCGGTACCAGGAAAGTGCCGAGAAGAAAAACAGCGCCACGGAGATGCCGATGACGAAGAAGTACCAGGCATAGCCTCCGGGCCAGGCGATGGTATGGAAAACATTGAAATCAAACATCGGTGACCCTCCCTAGATGGTATGGTTGCGGTTGAATACGGCGCGCTCATCGTCCTGCTCCGCACGGGAGTCGTAGACATTGCGACCATATTCAATCATGTTGCGATCGGCGCCGATGTAAAATACATGCGGCTTGGTACCTTGCTCGGGGCGCAAGGTTTGGGTGGAATGGCGTGCCACCAGTTGGGAAACTTCGCTCTTGGGGTCGTTCATGTCACCGAACACGCGGGCGCGGCCAACGCAGGTCTGGACACAGGCAGGGACCAGCCCCTGAATGACCCGGTGGTAGCAGAAGGTGCACTTGTCGACGACGCTGGTGATGTTGCTGCGGGTACGATGCTCGGGCAGCATGAAGCGGGCATTGTAGGGGCAGGAGGCCATGCAGGCCTTGCAGCCAATGCAGCGATCGTAGTGTTGCAGAACGAAGCCGCCATCCTCCACCTTGTAGGTCGCCCCGACCGGGCAGGCACGCACACATGGTGGATCATCGCAGTGGTTGCACAAACGCGGCAGGAACTGCTTCTTCACCGTTGGGTATTTACCCACGACACGGTAAGGCACCCAGGTGCGGAACACGCCCAGTGGCACATCGTATTCAGCCTTGCAGGCGACCATGCAAGCATCGCAACCGATGCAACGCCGCAGGTCGATGACCATCCCGTAACGCCGCAGACCCGATTTTCCACGGGTCTCGTGCGGCGACATTCTCAGCTCTTCGCTCATCCCCACTCCTCCTGTTATTTGGTTTAACTCAAAATGTGCTTGAGCAAGAAGCAAGCCAGACTTTCAGGGCCGCTTTACACAAAGCGCAACCATCTGAATATTTGGGGTTTTTTAGTTACCAAGGGGGTGAGATGGACATCCACGTTTGATCAAAGTTACCGATAAGTAACGGTTGTCCTCTCTGTCGATCCGGCAAGAGTTACCATTCAGTAACGATTCGAAGACCAGGTGAGGTTATGAGATTTCTCCTGACGGACTTGCAGTACCACCTGGCCAGGCAAACCTGGTCCTTCAGGCGCCCACTTTCCATGAGGAGTCGTGCAAGCCGGAAAAGCACAGCGCATCCGGCAAAGCACTGGGAAAGCCGCCGGATGCGCTATCGCTTATCCTGCCCTACGCGCTAGGAGGTAGCAGTGCGATCATTTTCCACGGTAAGTGCCTCATTCACCGCAGCACGCGTTGCAGGTCCACTTTCCTTATCGCCATCCTCTTTGATAGAACGCCGAAAGCCCTGTACGGCCTCTCCCAGATCGGTGCCGGCAGAGCGCAGCTTCCGGGTTCCAAACAGAAGCAAGACAATTGCAAGCACGATAAGGATCTGCCAGACGCTGATGCCCATTTGTGTTACCCCTCTCTGTTCCGAAAATTGATATTGCATGGCACCGGAACCAAGCGCATTTAAAGTGGCATCACCCCCCGGTTACCGGGGGGAAGAAGGCAATGACATCACCATCCATGACCGCTTCATTGTCGCCGGCGTACTCCTGGTTCAAAGCGATGCATAGCGCGGAATTTTCCACCAGTTCATGCCGCCACGGGCCACAGCGTCGTCCGAGCCATACCCTGATGTCGCCCACCGTCGGCATGGGGCAAGGAAGGTCGACAGCTTCCCGGTCGACGCCCAATACATCGCGCAGACGGGCAAAATAGACTAACTGAATCATCTTAACCTCCGCAGGTAGGGCAGCCGGTCCGCCGCTTGAGCCGGATCCGGGTGGTTTCGTAGCGCCGTGCATCGAACAGCAGGAGTTCATTGCGCATGCGATGCGGTGAACCCAGCAGCTGTCTAACCGTCTCCAGCGCCTGCCAACAGCCGAACAGTCCGGCGAACGGGCCGAGAATACCGCCCTCGACACACCCCTGGGCGAGAAAGCTGTCGGGGGCCTGCGGCACCATGCAGTGGTAACAGGCCTCGCCCGGCACGAACACCGCAAGCTGTCCGTCGGAATGGGAAAGAGCCCCGGAAACCAGTATCTTCCCCTGGCGCACACACGCCTCGTTGACCAGGTAACGCGTGGGGTAGTTATCGCAGCCATCGACTACGATATCGAAACCCTCAACCACCGCATCCGCATTCTCCCGCGTCAGGTGCGGGAAGGTCAGCACCTCGATTTCGCTGTTGTTGGCGTGGATGCGCGCCCCCAGGCGATCGACCTTCACAGCGCCGACATCGCCCTCCATGTAGGCAATCTGCCGATGCAGATTCCGGATATCCACCCGATCACTGTCGGCAATCCCAAGGGTACCTATACCCGCCGCGGCCAGATAACTGGCGATGGGTACGCCAAGACCACCGGCCCCCACCACCAGCACCCGCGCTTTCAACAGCCGCGCCTGCCCCTCCTCTCCCACTTCGGGGAGGAGGATCTGCCGGGCATACCTCAAACACTGCGCGTCGCTGAGCGAAGTTCCATCGGTTTCGTGGCGCAGGCCGTCGTCCCCCTCCCGGTCTGCTTCATTGGGGCGACATGCGGTACACGTCGGCTCTTCATTCATCGGCTATCCCTCCTGTCGGCATGGCGCCGGGGCCATGCCGGTTGCATCGGCGAGTGTCATACTGGCCGTTCTACCGCAATAGCGCATCGAATGGCTGTACCTCGACCACCGAACCCGCCGGCACCTCGCCCTGCTCGGCCGGCAGGACGATAAAGCAATCGGCCTGGCTCATGGAGCTGAGAACGTGCGATCCCTGATGCCCGGTGGGGCGAACCACGGTCATCCCCTCCACGTCCCGCTCGATAGTTCCGCGTTGAAACTCGATGCGTCCGGGGCTTTTTTTCAGGCGTTCGCTGCAGCGCATCGGCAATGTCAGCGGAGCAGTCGCCGCCTGGCCGGCCAGTTGTTCCAGTGCCGGGCGAACGACCTGACAAAAGGTGACCATAGCCGATACCGGGTTGCCGGGCAGTCCAAAGAACCAGGCGTTGCCGACCCTGCCGAAGGCGAGCGGCTTGCCCGGCTTGATGGCGATCTTCCAGAAATCGACCCGGCCGAGACGCTCCAGGGTCTCCTTGACGTAGTCCGCCTCGCCGACCGACACCCCTCCGCTGGTGATGACGACATCCGCGGCTGCCGCCGCACGCTCGAACGCCTCGGCGATCGGCTCACGCCGGTCGGGGATAACTCCCATATCAAACAAATCGGCACCCATGCGGGTGAGCATGCCGTGTAGGGTATAGCGGTTGCTGTCGTAGATCTGCCCCGCCACCAGCGGCTCACCGATGGACTGAATCTCATCACCGGTGGAGAAAAAGGCGACACGCAGCCTCCGGTGCACCGTCACCTCCGGGATCCCCAGCGAGGCGAGCACACCGAGGTCCGCCGGCCGCAGCCGGTGGCCGGCGGAAAACACCACCTGACCGCGAGCGAGGTCTTCGCCAGGGTGACGGACATTCTCACCCGCTGTGTGGCTGGCGCCGATGGTAACCCGCTCCCCCTCGCGCTGTGCACACTCCTGCATGACGACGGTATCGGTTCCCTCCGGAACGACGGCGCCGGTCATGATGCGCACAGCCTGACCCGGCTGCACGCTCCCCTGCCACGGTCTTCCGGCCAAGGCAGTGCCAACTACATCGAGCGCCGCTTCACCGGCAGCTGACAAGTCACTGTACCGTACGGCGTAACCATCCATCGCCGAATTACGATGAGCCGGCACATCCAGCGGCGAACACACCTCATGGGCCAGCACACGCCCCAGAGCACTCTGCAAGGTCAATTGCTCGGTGTCAGAGAGCGGTTCAAGGGTTTCGCGGATCCGCGCAACGGCCTGTGCCAGCGGTAGCGGTTGGGATACAGGTTGTGCGTGAGTCTTCATGATTGACCTTATGGTGTAGTGTGCAAAGCTGCTCCAGGTGTTGCAGCTCTTCCGGTGTGTTCAGATTGAGGAACGGCGCGCCGCGATCGCTGAAATCGGCAACGGCCATGCCTCGCGTTTTCAACCATCGGCCTACGGCGCGTCCGCCGTTTTCCAGATAGTGACGCAGCGCCATGGCCAAGCCGGGGGTGGTGAGATTGATTACTGGATGCTCACCCTGGCTATCCAGCACCGTGCACACCTCGGCCGCTTCGGCCGACAACCTCGCCACCATACGGGTAACCAGATCCGGCGGCAGGGTCGGAGTATCACAGGGCACCGTTACGACGAAGTCGGTCGTCGCCTGTTCCAGACCGGCCAATTGACCGGCCAGAGGCCCAAGACCACGGGGGATGGCATCCCTGAGTACCGGAAAGCCCAGATGGCCGTAAACGGCCGGGTCGCCACTGATGAGTAGCTGATGCACCTGCGGCTGCAGCACATCGGTAATCGTGTCGATAAGACGCTGCCCCCTCGACACCAGAAGTCCCTTGGCTACGCCCCCCATGCGCGTGCCGCGGCCTCCAGCGAGGATCAGGCCAGTAACGGAAAAATCACCTGGTACAGTCGGTTTCATGGCCACGAGGATTCCCCTTCACAAATGGACGCACAAGCTGGGGTCCGCTAGCCGGTAACAACGGTAATGGTAACGATGTCCCGGTGCCGGGGTACCCGTCTTGTTGCGACATGGCCCAAGCAAACAGCGGACCATACTGACATGGGGGTGACAACCATAACGTCATCTTGCGCGGCTACGGGAGGGGGCTCCGCCCTGATGAAATTCGATGCCATTGGAATGAGGGCAGGGGAACGTCGGAAGCATGTTACCGAACCGTAACCAGGCTCCGACAAAGAAAACATCATCCGTTACCAAACGGTAACTCTTACTACCGGACAAGGCCGGTGGTATCCGGGGAAAAACGACTTATACCAGCCGTTTGTTTACATTTCAGATCGGCAAGGTGCCGTAACGGTGAACTGGCCCGTTTCCTGCTGGTGAAGCGCTATGAAAACGGATATTCCGAGGACGCAAACGTGACCACGTTACGCAACAAAATGTACGACGGCCACGGTCGTCTTACCAACTATCTGCGCCTGTCGGTGACGGCCCGTTGCAACCTGCGATGCCGCTATTGCCTGCCGGACGGTGCGCCACCGGAGCCGCCGAACATGCTCAACTTTGATGAGTTGACCCGCCTCACAAGGGCATTCGCGGCGCTTGGTGTTAATCGTATACGGCTTACAGGAGGGGAGCCGCTGGTGCGGCGGGATCTGCCTGACCTCGTGGCAGCCCTTGCCGCTCTTCCCGGCATCGAGGATATCTCACTGACCACCAATGGGGTATTACTGAAACGTCACGCTGCCGCCCTCAAGTCCGCGGGACTCCACCGGATCAACGTCAGCCTCGATAGCCTGGATCCGTCACGCCTCCAGCATCTTGCCGGCGCAGATGTACTCTCTCGAATTCAGAGCGGCCTCGACAGCGCGGATGCCGTCGGACTCGGGCCAATCAAGATAAACATGGTGGTCATGGACTCGGTCAACGACACAGAGGTGGAGGCGATGGCGGAGTTCTGTGCCCAGCGTGGTTACATACTGCGCCTCATCGAGCCGATGCCGATGGGGGATATCTACTCCCGTCCGGCCGACGTGACGACCATTCTGGCGCGTCTGCAAGAACGCTTCGATCTGAAAGAAACTCAACTCGAAGGCGGCGGCCCCGCACGCTATTGGCAGAGCCACGACGGCAGACTGCGTCTCGGGCTGATTACCCCCCTCTCCCAACACTTCTGCGACAGTTGCAACCGGGTGCGGCTGACAGCCACAGGAACGCTTTATACCTGCCTCGACGGCATTGGCGGCGTGGACCTTGGCACGCCGTTGCGGGACGGCGCAACAGACCAAGAGATCCGCGCAACAATCCTCGATGCGCTACGGCACAAGCCGGGACACCACCATTTTAATCAGGAGCCATCGCGTGGCCGCCGCCTGATGGCTGTCACTGGAGGTTAGCCGATGTACCAAGCCTTGCACTACCATGCGCAGAGACAATCATTCGCTCATATAGCGGGATGTGATACTGACGCAAAAATGCCGCCATGGATCGGCATCGGTGCAAATATCTCTGATATAGTGAACCGACCGTGCAGAACAGGGTCCTATTTCCCAGAGCGGGTTATTTATGTGACATGCTGCAACTGAACCGACGCCAACTGTTGAAATACCTCGCCGCCTGTGGGCTTGTCCCGGGAATGGCACTGCGTGCGGAACAGACACCCGTGCGTATCGGCATCACCCCTGTCTTTCAGACAGAACGGACCTCCCTGCTCAGGGACTGGCGCGACTACCTGGAACGCCATCTCGGGCAACCGGTTCACTTCGAACAGAGCAACACTTATCGTGACATCCTCAACAACCTGCTCGCGCAAAGGCTTGAGTTCGCCTGGATCTGCGGTCTCCCTTACGTTGCCAACCGCGCGCGGCTGGAGTTGACCGCTGTCCCGCTATATCAAGGGAAGCCTCTCTACCGTTCCTATCTCATCGTACCGTCGCGGGATACCGCAACGGCCAGCCTCACCGACCTGCGCAGCCATGTCTTCGCCTATGCGGATCCCGACTCCAACTCCGGCTTTCTGGTCCCCCGCTTCGAACTGGCGCGCCACGGCCTCGACCCTGAGGCCTTCTTTCGCAAAACGTTTTTTACCAGCGGACACCGCAATGCAATTGAAGCCGTCAGTGTCGGGCTAGCCGACGGTGCCTATGTGGATGGCTATATCTGGGAGAGCATGGAGCGATTCAATCCGGAAATCACCCGGCGCACCCGGGTGGTCACACGCTCGGGAGAGTTCGGCTTTCCGCCTGTCGT
>JAWOIT010000123.1:0-10180 GCA_046484535.1 Pseudomonadota bacterium
ATCCTGCCCGATATCGAGAAACGGCTGGAGGCCTTTGTGCGCAGCGGCCACGGTTTTGTGGTCTTTCCCGGCGGCGCCGGGACCGCCGAGGAGATCCTCTACCTGCTGGGGATCCTGCTGCATCCGGACAATCGCGAGATGCCCTTTCCGCTGGTGTTCACCGGCCCGGCCGACAGCGAGGACTATTTCCGACAGATCGATACCTTCATCGGCAAAACCCTGGGTGAGGAGGCGCAGCGGCGCTATCAGATCATCATCGACGATCCGGCCGCGGTGGCGGTGGCGATGCGTGAGGGGATCGGCAAGGTGCGCCAGTACCGCAGGGAGCACGGCGATGCCTACTACTTCAACTGGAAACTGAAGATCGACCCGGAGTTTCAGCGCCCCTTCAAACCGAGCCACGAGAACATGGCGGCGCTCAAGCTCAACCTGGAACAGGAGCGCCACCTGCTGGCGGCCAACCTTCGCCGCGCCTTCTCCGGTGTGGTGGCCGGTAACGTCAAGGACGAGGGGATCCGCGCCATCGAGCAGTACGGCCATTTTGATCTTAACGGGGATGCGGCGGTGATGGACACCATGGATGAGCTGCTGGCGGCCTTTGTCGAGCAGCACCGGATGAAACTGCCGGGGAAGGTTTATGTGCCGTGCTATCGCATCAACCGGCATTGATTCGCGGTCTCTTTGCTGTCATTCCGGCGTGCCTTTAGCCGGAATCCAGGATGAGACTCTCTGGATTCCCGCCGGGAGCATGCGGGAATGACGAAGTCTTTAGGAAAACAGTATTTCTTGTTTGTCATTCCGGCGTGCCTGTAGCCGGAATCCAGGATGAGACTCTCTGGATTCCCGTCAGGAGCATGCGGGAATGACGAAGTCATTAGGAAAACAGTCTTTCTTGTTTGTCATTCCGGCGTGCCTGTAGCCGGAATCCAGGATGAGACTCTCTGGATTCCCGCCGGGAGCATGCGGGAATGACGAATTTTTCTATTGTCATTACGAGGAATGGCCATGATGAAGTAATCCCGTTGTTGTATGTCTTGAGATTGCTTCGTTAAGGGACTCAGGTGGAGGAAAGGCGGGTCTCCTCCCGTCCGCCGCTGTCGTAGAGCGTCAACGCCCAGTGGTCCCGGGCGGTGTCGTGGCGCAGCAGGTAGATGCCGCCGTCGTCGCCGCGCACCTTGAAGCAGCGGTGCTCAGGGTCGAGCCGGCGGTCGAGTATTTCGGTGATGCCGACCTCCCGTTCGCCGATGTAAAACCGCCGCGGCTCCTCATCGGCGCGGTGGCCGGCGTAACACTCCACCCGCAAGCCGGGTTGTTGCGCATCGTTTATGGTCGTCACTCCTCGCCAATGTGAAATTTCTATTCTGAAGGTAGCGCTTGTGGGCGGGGCATGCACTGCAACGGTGATCGCCGCTGTCATGATGCTGTAGCCCACTGCGGTTTGGTTGACAGCGCCCCTGCTACCCCCTACACACTGTTATGGACTCTCTCAAAGGCGAGTAAAGAAGTTAATGGACCACAAAGCAGTCATTTCCGCTTATCGACGGTATGCAGGGGTTTATGATCTGCTCTTTGGTTTGGTCTTCGAACCGGGCCGCAAGCGGGTAGCCGAGCAGCTGGACTGCCGGGCGGGGGAGAGGGTATTGGAGGCAGGGGTCGGCACCGGATTGTCGCTGCCCTATTATCCGTCCCACACCGAGCTCGAAACGGTTTCCTGCACCGCGATACCGGTGAATTTCGCTGGCCCATTATAGGGCCGCGCTTCATAATGTTCCGTCACACCAGACAGATATACAGAAGGAAGCTATGCCGCTAATCGACACACCGCTCTCCGATCAGGAGATCGATGAACTTAACCGTTTTTTGCTTGAGCGCATCCCGGAGGAGGAGGCGGAAGCCGCGCCGGACGGGACCGATGAAGGGGTGCTGGATGTCGCCGAGCTGGATGGTTTTCTCACCGCGATCGTCAGCGGCCCGCACTCACTGTCGCCCTCGGAGTGGCTGCCCGTGGTGTGGGGGGATTTCGAGCCGAAATGGATCTCGGAAGAGGAGTCGGAGAGGATCATCACCCTGGTCTTGCGTCATCTCAACGGTATCGTGTTTACTCTCAATGAGGCGGCTGATGAGTTTGAGCCCATCGTGCTGGAGGTCGAAGAGGGAGAGGCGATCGTAACCAGTGTCGAAGAGTGGTGTTTGGGCTACATGAAGGGGGTGAGCCTCTCCACAGCGGCATGGCAGGATGGCGGCGAGGAGGTGATGGATCTTTTGTTTCCGATCATGGTTTTCACCACGGCTGAGGGGCGTAAAAGCCTTGAGAAGCTGGACGATGAGGAGCTTGAAACGCTGAAACTCTCTCTGCCGACGACGGTGCGCAAACTGCATACCTTCTGGGCGGCAAGGGGCGAGGCCGTAAACAGGCAGGCCCTGTCGAGTGGCGGTGAGAAGCAGGTGGGTCGCAACGACCCCTGTATTTGCGGCAGTGGTAAGAAATTCAAAAAGTGTTGCCTGCATTGATAAGACTCAGCCCTTAAAGACCTTTTTCGGGTCCTTATGGACCTAAATTAGGTCCTTGGCGACGGAAACAGCCTCTAACCGTTTCGGAGGAGGTTGTCTCCGGCCTCGGCTTAAACCACAACTGTGAGGGCCTTGGCGGGAAGTCCGGGGCCTTCTTGTCGGCTCCGAATCGCCCTCCGCCGCGCACCTTTTTTCCGACTTCATCTGCCGACGGCAAAACTTGTAAGGACCTTTAATGGGTCCTATAGTACCCATATTGGGTCTATTTGAGGCAAGCCGATGCAGACAAGCTCTATCGCTGACGTCCTGTTCACCAAAAGCCAACAGCGGGTGCTGGCGTTACTCTATGCCCATCCCGACGAGAGTCTGTACGGCAATGAGATCGTGCGCCGTGCGGGAATGGGCCGCGGGACGATTCGGCGCGAGCTCCAACGGCTCAGCTCGGCCGGTTTGTTGCTGACGAGTCGTGAGGGCAACCAGCAGTATTTCCGGGCGAACCCCGACTCTCCGGTTTTTAACGAGCTGCGCGGGATCGTGACGAAGACCCTGGGTCTGACCGAGGTGCTGCGGGAAGCGCTACTGCCGCTGGGAAAGGCGATCACGCTGGCGTTTATCTACGGGCGGGCCGCCGACGAGGGCGATCCGCGGGCGGAGATCGATGTGATGGTGGTGGGGGAGGTGTCGCTTGAGGAGGTGATCGCCGCCCTCTACCCCTGCCAGTCGGTGATCGACCGGGCGATCAACCCCGGTGTGTTGACACCCGAGGCGTTTCTCGAGGCGATGAGTGTGGAATACTCCTCCTTCGCCGAGGTGATGGGGCAACCGATACAGACCATTCTGGGAAAGGCCGACGCGTTCAAGGCGCTCGGCCTGGGGCGATAACCGCCACCATTTAGCTCACCGGCTGTAACTACCCGCCCCATGAAGCTTACCGCAGCGGCGCAGAGGCTTCTTAATACAGGTCTTTGCGCCACCTTATTCTTTTCGCTAGCGGTGGTTGCCCTGCTCTCGTGTGGGGTAGTCAAGGCGGTTCGCCTCGCAAGCTCGGCAAACCCTACATCCGTTGTAGGGTGTGCCGTCAGGCGCACCGTTATACTTGAGCGGTTATCCTCTGCGATGAGATCACTGATCGAATCGTTACACCGTCAGCTTTTTTGCAATCTCCGCCACATGACGTCCCTGAAACCGTGCCCCCTCCAGTTCATTGTCACTGGGCATCCGTTCACCCTTGCCCCCGGCGATGGTGGAGGCGCCGTAGGGCGAGCAGCCGGTGATTTCGTCAATCTTTGTCTGGCCTTCGAAGCTATAGGGCAGGCCGACCACCACCATCCCCTGATGTAACAACGTGGTGTGGGTGCTCAGGATAGTGGACTCCTGACCGCCGTGCTGGGTGGCGCTGCTGGTGAAGACGCTGCCGACCTTGCCCACCAGGGCGCCGGAGGCCCAAAGCTGTCCGGTGGCATCGAAGAATTGGCGCATCTGGCCGCACATGTTGCCGAAACGGGTCGGGGTGCCGAAGATGATGGCGTCGGCGGCGGCCAGCTCATTGACGGTGCAGATCGGGATATCCTCCATCGACTCCTGTGACTCCGTCGCGCCCATCATCTCCAGCACCTGCTCGGAGAGTGTTTCGGGCACCCGGCGCAGTTCGGCTTCGGCCCCATCGACTTCCGCGACACCCTCGGCGACCGCCTCGGCCATCCGTTTGATGTGGCCATACATGGAGTAGAAAGGGATCAGAACCTGCATGGGTCACCTCCGTGCCAAATGTGTGCGTTGAGGTCTGTTTTGCTTAACCGAGACTATTGGTTTAGTACAGTGGGGAGGGCTCTGCCAGTAACATTTCGTCACCCGCGAAATAATGAAGCCTGTTCCGCAAGGGACTGAATATCCTGCGGGTAATCAATGTCGGTAATCACTCCCGGCTCTTCGGTTTCAATCAGCTCCAGGCAATCCCGGTTGGCCTCAATAATATGTCGCGCGCCTTCGTCATTGTTTAGCAGCATCAGTTCCTTTGCATAGGCCTTACCGAAACCGACGGGGTGACCACGTCTGTTGTGGTAGGCCGGGGCACAGATCGTTTTGCGGCTGCGTATACACCCGGCAACCGCCCGGATAATGGCAACGCTGAGCAGTGGCATATCGCCAAGCGCAATCACCCAGCCGTCGGAGCGCCGTGAGGCCTGCACACCACAGGCGATACTCTTGCCCATGCCGGCCGACGAGTGGTTCAGCACGATGCTCACGCCCTCCTTTTTGAGCAGCCTGATGACCTCCCCGTGCCGTGCATTGACCACCGCAACGGTATGCGGCAACGCCTCCCTCAAAGCTCGCACCGCATGCAGAATCAGCGGCTTCCCGTCCGCCATCGGATGCAGCAGCTTGTTGCTGCCGAAACGTTCCCCGTCGCCTGCCGCCAGCAGAATCCCTGTTACCTCTGTCATGCCGCACTCACCTGTTTTCGCGTTGTTTGTTTGACCGCGTTCCGCCGTGCGGTGACCTCAGCCAGGATTGATACGGCGATCTCCGCGGGTGTGTGGCTGCCGATCGCCAGCCCCACCGGAGCGCGCAGACGGTTTACCTGTTTTGTCGTGAGCCCCATCTGCAACAGCCGCTTTCGCCGCGCCTCGCAATTGCGCACCGAACCGATCGCTCCGACGTAAAAGGCGTCGCTCTCCAGTGCATCGAGCAGGGCCATATCATCCAGCTTCGGATCGTGGGTCAGGGCGATCACCACTGTGCGTTCATGCCCGGTATACGCGGCCACCGCCTCATCGGGCATTATCGTCGTCAACTCCGTCCCCTCCTCGCTCCAGCTCTCGGCGTATTCTTCGCGCGGGTCGCAGACGATAACCCGGTAGTCGAGCATTGTCGCTACCCGGGAGACGCAGCGTGAAAGGTGCCCTGCGCCTATCAGCAGCATCCGCCACTGCGGACCGAAAACACGGCTGACTCTATCCTCCGTATAACTGAACTCCTGGTCCGGCCGTGCCGTGGAAAAGACGACCGCACCGGTTTTCAGGTCCACCGCTCTTGCCGGCAGGCGCTGTTGCTGCATCGCCTCGAGAAGAGGCTGTAGAGAATCCGCTTCGGTCAGCGATTCGATCAAAAGCTCCAGGCGACCGCCGCAGGGCAGGCCGAAGCGCGCCGCCTCCTCACGATTCACGCCGTAATCGATCAGGACGGGGAGTCGCTCGCTCAGCTCATCATCGCGGAAGCGTCTGATCAGGTCCTCCTCGACGCAGCCGCCGGAGACCGATCCGAGGTGAACGCCGTCCTTTCGCATCACCAGCATCGATCCCGCCGGTCGCGGGGAGGAACCCCAGGTTTTCAGCACCGTCACCAGGCGCAACGGATGACCCTGCCGGAGCCAGTCACCGGCGGTCCGGATAAGCTCGTAATCGCTACCGTAACAACTCATAATCCTTTCCCTATCGTCTTGGACACACCCCGTGCCGCACTCCACAAGCCGGGTACTCAACCGTCCCGGACGCGCTTTTCGTCCTGCTTTCAAAAAAGAGGATCGGTCCGGCTCAGGCCTTCAGCCGCAACGGCAACCGGTCGAAGCGCTCGCCGGTAAGCGAAGTGAGGGCATTGGCCACGGCCGGTGCAATCACCGGGGTGGCCGGCTCACCGACCCCGGTCGGCGGCTCGGCGGACTTGACGATGTGCACCTCCACCTTTGGCATCTGTCCGATGTTGATCATCCGGTAATCATTAAAATTACTCTGCTTGACCGCGCCCTTTTCCAGCGTGATCTCACTGAGCAGCGTCGGTGACAGGCCATAGCCCATGCCGCCTTCCATCTGTGCCCGTATCACATCCGGATTGACCGCCACGCCGCAGTCCACGGCGATCACCACCTTGTCGACGCTGAAGCTCTTCTCATCGTGCAGCGTCACCTCCGCCACCTCGGCGACGTAGCTGTTGAACGATTTGTGCACCGCCACACCCCGGGCGCGCCCCTCCTTCATCGGCTCACCCCAACCGGCCTTTTCCGCCGCCAGATTGAGCACACCGAGATGGCGCGGATATCCGCTGAGCAACATTCGCCGGTACTCCAGCGGGTCCTGTCCGGCGCTTCGCGCCAGCCGGTCGATAAAGGTCTCCACCGCAAAGGCGGTGTGGGTGGAACCCACCGAGCGCCACCACTGCACCGGGACCTTGAGTTCCGTAGTGATCAGATCCACGGTCATATTCGGCACGGCGTAGGGCATGTTCTCCGCCCCCTCCACCGAGGTGGGATCGATACCGTCGCTGATCGAACCGGCAAAAGCGGTGCCCGCCATGATCGACTGGCCGACGATGCGGTGTTGCCAGGCCACCGGTTTTCCGGCTTCGTCCAGCCCCGCCGACATTTTGTGGTAGTACATGGGGCGGAAGTAACCGGCGTGCATGTCATCTTCGCGGGTCCAGACCATCTTTACCGGCACCTTGAGGTCGCCCGCCTTGACGATATTGGCCGCCTCCAGCACGTAGTCCGAGTGGGGGTTGCCGCGGCGGCCGAACGAACCGCCGGCGTAGAGCATGTTGATCTTCACCTGCTCGGGCTCGATGCCGAAGAGTTTGGCCACGGCATTCTGATCGGCGGTCTGGCTCTGCACCCCGTTCCAGATCTCAACACCGTCGGCGGTGCGCTGCACCACGCAGTTGAGCGGCTCCATCGTTGCATGAGCGAGGAAGGGGAAGTGGAATTCCGCCTCCAGGGTTGCCGCCGCCGAGGCCATGGCCGCGGCACTGTCGCCCGTTTTCCTGGCAATCTTCCCCGGCTTCTCCGCCCGCTGCTTGTAATCGGCCATGATCTCGCTGCTGCCGAGGCTCATCGCCTGGCTCTCGTCCCACTCCACCTGCAGCCGGTCACGCCCCTGCATCGCACTCCAGGTGTCTTTAGCCAGGACCGCGACCCCGGTCGGGATCTCCACCACCTTCTCCACATTCTTTACATTCAGGGCGCTCTCCGGATTAAAGCTATTCACCCGTGCGCCGAAGCGGGGCGGATGCGCCACCACGGCCACCAGCATATCGGGCAGCTGGATATCCTGGGTAAACACTGCGCTACCGTTAACCTTCGGCTTGCTGTCCTTGCGCGGCACATAGCTGCCGATCAGGGTGAAATCCTCCGGCTCCTTGATGAAGACCTCGCCCGGCACCGGCTGCTGCGCCGCCAGATCCGCCAGTTCACCGAAGCCGGCCTGGTTACCGCTCGCCTCATGCCGCAGAACACCTCTAACTACAGTGATCTCGTCCTCCGGCACCTGCCACTTTTTAGCGGCGGCCTGGACCAGCATATAGCGGGCGGCGGCGCCTGCCTGACGCATCTGCTCGTAGGAGTTGGCAATGGCGTTGCTGCCGCCGGTCCCCTGGACCTGGCCCCAGAAGAGATTGTTGTAAAGTTTGGCGTTGGCCGGAGCGCCCTCCGCCACGATCTGCGACCAATCCGCATCCAACTCCTCAGCCACCAGCGTGGCCAGGCCGGTGTAGGTGCCCTGGCCCATCTCCAGGTGCTTGATGATCACCGTAACGGTATTGTCCGGTTTGATGCGCACAAAGGCATTGGGCTCGAAGATCGTATCAGCCGCCGGTGCATCTTCACGAATGCCGGGGGCGGTCTGAGCAGCGGTCTCTTCCTCCTCGGCGCAACCGCTCAGATGAATTCCGAGGGTCAACCCTGCACCGGTGTAGAGGCTTTTTATCAGAAACTGACGGCGACTGTTGTTGAACCGGCAACGTCTCATGCGGCACCTCCCTGAGAAGCCAGCGCCTCGGCGGCGCTGTGGATCGCCTCGCGGATTCGTACATAGGTATGGCAGCGGCAGAGATTGCCCTGCAGCGCTTGGTCGATGTCGGCATCGTCGGGCTTGGGGTTCCGCTCCAGCAGGGCGATGGCCCCCATGATCTGTCCGGACTGACAATAGCCGCACTGCACCACATCGTGCTTCTCCCACGCCCCCTGCACCGCAGCGGCCACCGGCGAGTTCACCTTCTCGATCGTGGTGATTGCCTTGCCCTGCACCGACCCGACCGAAGTGATACAGGAACGGACCACCGAGCCATCCACATGCACATTACAGGCTCCGCAAACCGCAATCCCACAACCGTACTTGGTGCCGGTCAGCTGCAGCCGATCGCGCAACACCCAAAGCAGGGGCATGTCGGGGTCGACATCCAGCGTGTGGGACTCACCGTTGACGTTGAGTTTGATCATTACTCTCTCCTTATCCATGTCATGCTCGACAACACAAAGCCCCCGGCCATGCCCGGCATAGCCCATGGAAACCGTTGCGAATTAAAAAAGCCTAGATTGTTTTACCGCAATATCCAGTGTCGGGCAAAGTTGCCCAGGCGCTCCCCGGAAGCCGGTCATCCCGGTGTAAAAACTCGTGCAGGGGATAACTATCTTCGCACCGCACCTAAATACGCGTATGATATGTAGGGACAAAGCGCTGCCCATAGGCGGGTTCCACCGGCTCCGGCAACAGCGGGGCTTATTGTTTGTCAAGGACGATTGTGGGATTGTTGACAGACCCGGCAGAAAACACGACCGTCCTTTACCTTTTTACATAAAAAATCCACTATTACAGCCGACCTCTAAAACCGGCAATCAACCCGAGGCAAGAGTCATTATGGCATTTATGGAATGGGATTCTTCACTGGACACCGGCATCGACGTGATCGATGATCAACACAAAGGTATCGTAAAATACATCAACGAACTTCATGATGCCGCCACCACCAAAGATCGTGAGAAGGTAGCGGAGGTGCTCGATGGGTTGATCGGCTATACGATCTCTCATTTCGCCTTTGAGGAGGAGATGCTCGAGCAGCATCACTACCACCTTATCGATGCGCACAAGAAAGTTCACCAAGCCTTTATCAACCGTATCAACAAGCACAAGGAAGACCACAACAAAGGCAAGAATGTGGCCCTGCCGCTGGCGGGCGAGCTACAAGTCTGGCTTTCCGGCCATATCAAGAATGACGATGCCGATTATGTGGCCTCGCTGGATATCAAGCCTCCCTCAGGGAACCTGCTTAGCAAGATGATTCACAAATTCTTTTAGTAGGATTGACGGGTTAGCCTGACGGCTAACCCGTATGCCGGGCAATCGCCTCGACCTCCAACCGCACCATCGCCACCGCAGTCGTCCCGTCTTCGTCGGGGGGATGAGCCGCGAGATAGTGCGCTATGACCTGGTCGATAAATGCTTCGCGCAACTCTGTGGCCCAGCCGCGCTGTGCCGTGGCATTGCGGGCATAGTCAGTGGCATTCCATTGAAAGGCCTTCACATTATCGTCCTTATACTTTGGTTGAAATATGCCGACGTGAGCCGGGGCATTCCATTTTTATCACGCGGCTGCCTGAATCTGCGCCCGATTCAGCGCCGCCATCACCGCCATCAGTGAGGCGCTCACCGTATCGTGATCCAGTGCCGCGCCACTGACACGCCGCCCATCGATGTTGAGCTGCACATAGGCGGCCGCCTCGGCGTCAGTGCCCTCGCCGACGGCGTGTTCGGCGTAGTCGACGACAACCACATCCTGACCACGGTGTTTCTGCCAGGCATCCACGAAGGCGGAGAGTGCGCCCTCGCCCTCACCACGGATCACCGTCTCGACGTTACCATCTATGATACGCGCCTCGACGCTATCGACACTGCCGCTGCGATCC
>JAWOIT010000040.1:0-4682 GCA_046484535.1 Pseudomonadota bacterium
TGATTGTCATTAGTGTTCCTTTATAGCGAACACCCAATAACAACCAAACCAAGACAAGTTCAAATGTGTCGAATCCTTTTTGCCGGCAGTGAAGCGGCTCCCCTGGTCAAAACCGGCGGTCTTGGCGACATCGGCGGAAGTCTTCCCGCTGCGCTCAAGGCCCTGCGCCATAGCATTCGGCTGATATTGCCAGCCTATCCACAGGTACTGGAGCGCATTGGCAAAACACGCCAATGTGCCAGTCTCGTCCTCGATGGCCACACAGTCACCCTGCTTGAAGGGCGAATGCCCGACAGCGGCGTCACCGTCTGGCTGGTGGACGCCCCGCAGTGCTTCTTACGTGACGGCGGCCCCTATGTCGACAAAACGGGCAATGACTGGGCCGACAACGCCGAGCGATTCGCCCTGTTCTGCCGGGTGATCGTGGAGATCGCCATGGGCCGGGCGAACCTCAAATGGCGCCCGGAGGTGGTCCACTGCAATGACTGGCAGACCGGACTGGCCCCCGCCCTGTTAAGCCTGGAAAAGGGGCGGCCGGGCAGCGTGTTTTCCATTCATAACCTCTCCTACCAGGGCGTGTTCCCCTATTCAACATTCCAGCGACTGGGATTACCTGATCGCTTCTGGCACTACAGCGCCCTGGAGTTCCACGGCGATATGTCGATGATTAAGGGTGGTTTGGTCTTTGCCGATCGCCTTACTACCGTCAGCCCCACCTATGCCGATGAAATCTGTAAGCCATCGCTGGGCGGCGGCCTCGACGGTCTGCTCCGCTACCGCCGTGACCGGCTTAGCGGAATCCTGAACGGGGTGGACTACAATGTCTGGGATCCGGAGGTGGACCCGCTAATTGAGGCGCCATACAACCGGGATGACCCGACGCCCAAGCGTAAGAACAAGAGCGCGTTACAAAGGCGGCTGAACCTGCCCGTCAAGACCGATACCCCACTACTCGGACTGGTGAGCCGTTTTGTCGCGCAAAAAGGAATTGACCTGTTGGTAGATGCCGCCCCACATCTGCTCGCGGAAGATATCCAGCTGGTCATGCTCGGCAGTGGCGATCACAAACTGGAAAACGCGGCGAAGCGCTTGGCCCGCAAATACCCCCGTCAGGTGGCCGTAGCAATTGGCTATGATGAAGCGCTGGCACACCAAATCGAGGCCGGCGCCGACTTCTTCATGATGCCTTCGCGCTTCGAGCCCTGCGGGCTGAACCAGCTCTACAGCCTGCGATACGGCACGCCGCCTGTGGTCCATCGCACCGGCGGACTGGCCGATACGGTGGTCCATACGGACCGGAAGAGCCTGGAGAAAGGCACCGCCACCGGCTTTGTCTTTGAAGATGCAACGCCGGAAGGACTGATGTGGGCGGTACAACAGGCTCTGGCCTGCTACCACAGGCCGGACTGCCTGAAGCAGGTGATGCTGAATGGTATGCGGCAGGATTTCAGCTGGCGAAAAAGCGCCCGGGAATACCTGGCGGTATACCGCCAGGCCATACAGGACGCGGCCTCCAGCTGAGATTACCATGCCGCTGCTATAGCAGGTATAATGGTCGGCTTTGTGTGAATCCGCTCACAGATTTTATGGCTGTAATAAGCGTGAGCGGCCGGCGAACAGACTTAAGGTGACAACCACTTATGGCGGTTATCAGCGACAAGACATTACGGGCTCGGGTAAAACTTTTCGGCAACCTGCTGGGCGAGGTATTACATGACCAGGCAGGCGGTAACGTACTCGATGCAGTGGAGACCCTGCGCAAGGGCTATATCAACCTGCGCAAAAAAGACAGCGCGTCCAAACGCCGCAAGCTGGCCAAGTTTATCGAAGGGCTGGACGCCAATACCCTGGTGCATGTGGTGCGTGCTTTCAGCATCTACTTCAGCCTGGTCAATATCGCCGAAGAGGCCTACCAGCATCGTCAGCGCCGCCTTCAGGTGCGCAGCGGCGGCCCCCTCTGGACCGGCTCCTTCGATTCGGTGCTGCGCGAATTCCACAAAGATGGCGTCAAACTGGAAGAGCTGAACGATGTACTGGGTAAACTCGCCTATACACCGGTGTTCACCGCCCACCCCACCGAAGCCAAGCGCCGCACCGTCATGGAGAACCTGCGCCGGATCTTCGTCACCAGCGAGCAGCTCAACGATCCGCGCCTGGGTAAGGAGGAGCGCGATTGCATCATCAACCAACTGCGCACCGACATCCAAATCCTCTGGAAGACCGACGAGGTCCGGACCCAGAAGCCGGAAGTGCGGGATGAGATCAAAAACGGGCTGTTCTATTTCCGTGAAAGCCTGTTCAATGCCGTCCCCCAGGTCTATCGCAATGCCGAAAAGGCCGTTCGCCGCATTTACGGACAGGATGCCGACTTTAAGTCGCCCAGTTTCATCAAATTCGGCTCTTGGATCGGCGGCGACCGGGACGGCAACCCCTACGTCACCCCGGAGACCACCGCCCTGGCGGTACGCCTGCAGCACCGCGAGATCCTGCGTGAATACCTGCGGCGCATCACCGATCTTAGTCACGTACTGACCCAATCGTCACTGCTGTGCCGGCCGAGCGACGCCTTTAATGCCGGACTGGAGCGCGACGAGGCGGCCTACCCCGATGCCTTCAGCGACAAACCCGAGCGCTTCCGCACGGAGCCCTATCGGCGCAAGCTCTACATCATGCGCCACCGCCTGCGCGAGAACCTGCGCCTGGTCGAAGCCCATATCGCCGGCAATGACGGCAGTAGCTTTGATGCCGCCTACCGTACCGAGCAGGAGTTTTGCACCGACCTGCTGCAGATCCGCCAGTCACTCATTAGTCATGGCGACGAATCGGCCACCCGTGGTGAACTACAGGACCTGATCTGGCAGGTGGAGACCTTCGGTTTCTATCTGGTTCAGTTGGATGTGCGCCAGGAGTCGACCCGCCACAGTGAGGCGGTGGCCGAGGTGCTTGCCAGTCTGGATGAGCCGATCGCCTATAACGACATGGACGAGGACGAGCGTCTCGCCTGTCTGGCCGATCTGATCGCCCGCAATGACCCGCTGAATATCGACCGTAGCGCCATCAGCGACCGCACCCGCGAGACCCTCGAGGTGTTCGAGGTGATGGTGCGCATGCGCCGGGAAATCAGCACCAAGGCCTTCGGCAGCTACGTCATTTCCATGACCCACGCCGCCAGCCACATCCTCGAGGTGATGCTGCTGGCTCGCCAGGCGGGCCTGGTGGGGCGGGTCAATGACAAGTGGTTCTGTGACATCAGCATCAGCCCGCTGTTCGAGACCATCGAAGACCTGGAGCACATCAAGCCGGTCATGACCGCGCTGCTCGACACCCCCATCTATACCACCCTGCTGGAGGCCGCGGGCAACACCCAGGAGGTGATGCTGGGTTACTCCGACTCGTGCAAGGACGGCGGTATCCTCGCCTCCGCCTGGAATCTTTACCAGGCGCAGAAGCAGATCACCGCCCTGACCAGCAGCCGCAATGTCGACCTTCGCCTTTTCCATGGCCGTGGCGGCACCATCGGTCGTGGCGGCGGCCCGACACATGAAGCAATTTTGGCCCAGCCGGACGGCACCGTCCACGGTCAGATCAAATTCACCGAACAGGGCGAGGTACTGTCCAACAAGTACAGCAACCTGGAGACCGCCACCTATGAGCTGACTATGGGTGTCTCCGGCCTGCTCAAGGCGAGCCGCTGTCTGATCTGTCCGCCCAAGGAAGATAACGAGGAGTACCTCGAGGTCATGCACCAACTGGCGGACAACGGTGAGCAGGTCTATCGTGAACTGACCGACAACACCGAAGGCTTCCTCGACTACTTCTACGAGGCGACGCCGGTCACCGAAATCGGCCTGCTGAATATCGGCTCTCGCCCCTCCCACCGCAAGAAGGGTGACCGCTCCAAATCTTCGGTCCGCGCCATCGCCTGGGTGTTCGGCTGGGCCCAGTCACGCCACACCATTCCCGCCTGGTACGGCATCGGCAGCGCATTGAAACAGTGGCTCGACGCCGAAGATTTCCGCATGCGAAAGCTAAAGGAGATGTATTCGGAGTGGCCCTTCTTCCGTGCCCTGCTGAGCAATACCCAGATGTCCCTGTTCAAGGCCGATATGGGGATCGCTGCGGAATATTCCGAGCTGATGAGCGACTCCAAAGTGGCCAAGGAGATCTATTCCCGAATCAGCAAGGAGCACCGCGAAACCGTGGCTAACGTCCTGGAAGTGGCGCAACTGGACGGACTCCTGGAGGAGACCCCCAGCCTGGCGCTCTCCCTGACCCGCCGCAACCCCTACCTGGACCCGCTCAACCATATCCAGATCACGCTACTCAAGCGCTATCGTGACGAATCACTGAGCGACGAGGATCGCGATCAGTGGCTGGAGCCGCTGCTGCGATCGATCAATGCGGTTGCCGCCGGGATGCGCAACACCGGCTAGCGCGGGAGAGCGGGAGAGCGGGAGAGCGGGAGAGCGGGAGAGCGGGAGAGCGGCAAGAGCGAGACTGTAAATAATTCTGTGTAACTGCCCGAGTTAAAGGTACTCAATAAGACGGTCTTCGAATTCGATAATAAATCGGTTCAAGGCCATTTTCCAATTCTTGATTGGCTTCGTCCATCTTTTCGAGGCATCCATAATAGCCAGGTAAATCACCTTCTGCGCCGAGCGGTCCGATGGAAATACCTTGCG
>JAWOIT010000106.1:0-4859 GCA_046484535.1 Pseudomonadota bacterium
AGTATCGGATAGTTGATGCCCATGGTGTCGGCAAAGGTCTGCGCATTTGCCCGGGTATCCAGGGTGATGCCGACAATGGTGAAGCCCTGGTCGGCGTATTTCTCCTGCAGCGCGATAAAGGCGGGGACCTCTTCGCGGCAGGGCGGGCACCAGGGGGCCCAGAAGTTGACCATCACCACCTGTCCCTTCCACTGGTCCAGGCTTCGCTCTTCACCCTCCAGATCGGGGAGAGTGAAGGCGGTTGCAGCGGGTGCGTTAGCGTCAGATTGCGCTGTCTCACCCCCTTGCTCGCTACAGGCGAACAGCAGCGGGGCGAGTAACAGAATAAGCAATAACCGTGGCATATATCCGTCTCCTATCCCCTGTCATCGACCAAAGGCGCGGTTGACCTGAGCGGCGAACTCATCGGCGGGCATAAAACCGACCACGCGGTGATTCGGCAGCTCGTTACCTTCACTGTCATAGAAGATGATGCCGGGGGGACCTATAAGATTAAACGCCTTGAGCAAGTCCTTGTCCGCCTCGTCGTTGGCGGTGACATCCGCCTGCAGGGCGACGGTGTCGGACAGGGCCGCTATGACCTTCGGGTCGGAGAAGGTGTACTTTTCGAACTCCTTGCAGGAGACGCACCAGTCGGCGTAGAAGTCCAGCATCACACTCTTGCCCCGGGCGCTGGCGGCCGCCACTTCGCGCTCCAGGTCTTCGACGGTCTTGATGGTCTTGAAGTTGAGGTGCTGCTGCTGCGCGGCGCCGGCACCGGCAAAGCCGATGCCCTTAAGCGGTTGCAGCGGGTCGGTATTGCCTGCAGACAGGCCGACCATCATCAGTGCGCCCTGCAGCAGCAGTATCAGGCCAAGCCCTTTCCACAGCTTTCGCCAGCCTGATGCGCCCTGATTGATGGCATCGGTGGCGCCCATGTAGACCGCGGAGACGATCAGCAGCAGCGCCCACAGCAGCAGGGTGATGCCGGCGGGCAGGATACGCTCGAGCATCCAGATGGCGACTGCCAGCAAGAGCACACCGAAGACTGCCTTGACCGCATCCATCCAGCCGCCGGCGCGGGGCAGGTATTTGCCGCCTGCGGTGCCGATGGCGACCAGTGGCGCACCCATGCCCATGGAGAGGGCGAACAGCGCCGCGCCACCGAGGAAGGGATCGCCGGTCTGGCCGATATAGATGAGTGCGCCCATCAGCGGCGGGGCGACACAGGGGCCGACGATCAGTGCCGAGAGCAGGCCCATGATGGCCACACCGGTAAGGGTGCCGCCCTGCTGCTTATTACTCACTTCGGTCAGCTTGCCCTGCAGTGATGCGGGTAGCTGCAGCTCGTAGAAGCCGAACATGGAGAGTGAGAGTGCGACAAAGACCGCGGCGAAGCTGATCAGGATCCAGGGACTCTGGAAGGCGGCCTGAAGGTTGGCGCCAAACATCCCGGCAATGACACCGGCGACGGTATAGGTCAGTGCCATGGCCAATACGTAGACCACGGAGAGGGTGAATGCCCGTCGTGTGGTGATGCCCTCACCCTGACCGACGATGATACTCGAGAGGATCGGGATCATCGGGAAGACGCAGGGGGTGAAGGCAAGCAGCAGACCGGCGACGAAGAACAGCAGGATGGTCCAGGAGGTGTTACCGCCGGCCAGGGCCGCGGCAAGCTGATCCTGCTCGGACATCGGTATGTCGCTGCCGGCACTCGTGCTGCTGTCGCCGACGGCTGGGGCCGTTGTGGCGGGACCGCTCTGTCCTGCAGGCAGAGAGAGATTGACGGTCTGCTTTTGCGGCGGATAGCAGATCCCCGCCTCGGCGCAACCCTGATAGCCGACCTTGAGGGTGAGCTCGGTGGGCTCCAGGTTCTCGCGCTGCAGCGGCAGGCGCGCCTCGACATAATCGTGATAGACCTGGATGCGACCGAAGAACTCATCATCCTTCTCCTCGCCCGCGGGCAGCTCCGCCCGGCCCAAGGCAATGCCCTCGGCATCCACCAGCTCGAAGGTGAGTTTGTCCTTATAAAGATAGTGCTCAGGGGCGATCTCCCAACGGGCGAGCAGGGTGTTGCCATCCACCGCCTCGACTTCTAAGCGGAAGGCCTGCTCCGGGTCCAGCACCTCACTCTCGCCGCCGAAGCCGGAGGCGCCGTTCAGCTCACTATCCATCTCGGAGAGGGCGGAGACGGCATCGGCAACGGGTAGCGCCAGTTCATGGGTTTCGCGTTGGGGCGGATAGCAGACGCCGACATCGGCACAGCCCTGCGAGGTAGTTTTCAGTATCAGGGTCTCGGCGGCGCCGTCAGCGCGCTCCAGTGGGATGGTGGCGGTCACCGAGCCGCGGAAAGTCGCCACATCGCCGAAAAATTCATCATGTTTGATCTTGCCTTCGGGCAGTTGCGGCTCACCCGGGGTGATGCCCTCGGACCCGCTTTCGAACTGGATCTTGTCGCGATAGAGGTAGTACCCCTCTGCGATCTCCCAAGTGGCCTCAAGCGTCTCGGCATCCACGACCTCCACGCTCAGGGCAAAGGCCTTGGATGGTTCGAGTAACTCCTCCTCCTGGGCGTTGGCCTGAAGGCTGGTGAGAAGGAGCAGCGACAGAAATAATGTGAGAATTTTTTTCATTCTTACTTATCCAGTTGTGTATCAATCCAGGAAAGATAGGGGGCAAGCCCCTCTTCAATAGGGACAGCGATCAACTCGGGGAGTTCGTACGGGTGCTCTTCCAGTAGCCGACGCTCCAGTTCGGCCAGGCGATCGCTGCGGCTCTTTATCATTAATATGAGCTCGTTCTCCCGCTCTACCTTGCCTTGCCATTCATAGATGGAGCGGGCGCCGGGTAGTATACTGACACAGGCGGCCAGCTTTTCGGCCACCAGCATGCCGGCCAGTGCTTCGGCGATCTCCATGTCGGGGCAGGTTGAAATGACCAGGCGATAATTCATTCGAGCTCAGTTAGGGTTGTGACTTGATATGGACCTGTTGCGCCAGCATAACATCATTGGCTGACTCCCTCTGCAGGCCGGTTGTTCTTTCCCGGCCCGGGGGCGTTATACTACCCATCTTTACCCGACATTGGCTATAACCTTGTTTCGAATTCTATTTACACTTTTCATCCTCATCCCCCTGCTGGAGATCTACTTGCTGATTAAGGTCGGCAGCCTCATCGGCGCTCTACCTACGGTCTTTATGGTGGTGTTCACCGCCGCGCTGGGCGCTCTGTTACTGCGCCACCAGGGGCTCTATACCTATGCCAAGGTGCAGACCGCTCTGGCCCGCGGCGAGCTGCCCACCGTGGCGATGCTGGAAGGGTTGGTGCTGTTGATTAGCGGAGCAATGCTGCTGACGCCGGGGTTTTTCACCGACACCCTCGGCTTTCTCGGCCTGATCCCGCCGCTGCGCCAATGGGTGATCCTCAAGGTGATCGAACGCGGGATCGTCCGGACCATGGGACCGGGCGCCCAACCCCGCCATCGTGAGGACGAACCGCGCACCCTCGAAGGCGAATACCGCCGCGAAGACGACGACTGACCCCCCCCACCAACCCTTGACTATTCTGTTTTGATAATTATTATTAGCACTCACGTGAGGGGAGTGCTAGCAGTGTTGCCCACACCCCAAGCGGCACACCGTTGCACCCGGATATTCGCGGGGAGGCGGTGCGATGTCGTTTAACATCTTTAGTCGTTTGTTAAGGAGAAAAGAATGAACATTCGTCCGTTGCATGACCGAGTGCTTGTCCGTCGCATGGAGGAGGAGACCACCACCGCCGGTGGCATCGTCCTGCCGGGTTCCGCCGCAGAGAAACCCAACCAGGGCGAGGTGCTGGCCGTGGGCAAGGGTCGCATCCTCGAGAGCGGCGATGTCCGTCCGATGGACGTGAAAGTCGGCGACAAGGTCCTCTTCGGCCAGTATTCCGGCAGTACCGTCAAGGTTGACGGTGAGGAGCTGCTGATGATGCGTGAAGAGGACATCATGGGCGTTATCGAAGGCTGATTGGCCGGCCCGTAGCGACTGTTTATAGAGATTTAAAAGAGGATACGAAGCAATGAGCGCAAAAGAAGTCCGTTTTTCTGATGACGCCCGCCAGAAGATGCTCAAGGGCGTGAACACCCTGGCCAATGCGGTCAAGGTGACCCTCGGCCCCAAGGGTCGTAACGTGGTGCTGGAGAAGAGTTTCGGCGCCCCGAACATCACCAAGGACGGCGTCTCCGTCGCCCGCGAGATCGAGCTGGAGGACAAGTTCGAGAACATGGGGGCGCAGATGGTCAAGGAGGTCTCCTCGCAGACCGCCGATATCGCCGGTGACGGCACCACCACTGCGACCGTTCTGGCCCAGGCCATCCTGCGCGAGGGCATGAAGGCGGTGACCGCCGGCATGAATCCGATGGACCTGAAGCGTGGTGTTGACAAGGCGGTTGGCGCCGCTGTTGAGGAGCTGAAGAAGCTCTCCAAGCCCTGTGAGGACAACAAGGCGATCACCCAGGTGGGCACCATCTCCGCCAACTCCGATGAGAAAATCGGCAAAATCATCGCCGATGCCATGGAAAAGGTGGGCAAGGACGGGGTTATCACCGTCGAGGAGGGCTCTTCCCTGTACGACGAGCTGGAAGTGGTCGAGGGTATGCAGTTTGACCGCGGTTACCTTTCCCCCTACTTCGTCAACAACCAGGAGAAGATGGTCGCCGAGCTGGAGGATGCCTATATCCTGCTGTACGACAAGAAGATCTCCAACATCCGCGAACTGCTGCCGACCCTCGAGGCCGTAGCCAAGGCGGGCAAGCCGCTGATGATCATCGCCGAGGATATCGAGGGCGAGGCGCTGGCCACCCTGGTGGTCAACTCCATCCGCGGTATCGTCAAGGTCGC
>JAWOIT010000039.1:0-4705 GCA_046484535.1 Pseudomonadota bacterium
GAGTCAGCGGCCTTTAAGGCAGCTAAGTCGTTGGGTTGTGATCGTTGCTTCCCTCCAACATGCGGAAAAACACTTTCTCCAGCGAGACGGCGGGTTTAATGTCCACGAGTGTCCCCCCGTTGCCATTCAACTGTGCCAGCCACTGCGGCATTTCCTGCTGGGAAAGCTCATGCTCGAACTCACCCTCTCTCAACTGTAACCCTTCGGCCAGTGAACCGTCATTGCTTTGGTAGCGGACGAGAAAACGATCGGCATGCTCCGCCATCAGATCGCGTGGGGAGCGGGTGGTGAGCAGTTCACCCTCATTGATAAAACCGAAACGATCGGCGATGCGCTCGACATCGTGCAGCACGTGCGAGGTGAAGAAGATGGCGCCCCCTTCGTTTTTGTACTCCTGCAGGATGTCGATGACATCCTTGCGCCCGACCGGGTCCAGGCCCGAGAGCGGTTCATCCAGCACCAGCAGCTGCGGTTCCACCACCATGGCGTGGGCCAGCGCCACGCGCTGCACGTTGCCCTTGGAGAGTTGGCGAATCTTGCGGGTGGCGTTCTGCGCCACCGAGAAGCGCTCGAGCCATTGCATGCACCAAGCCTCTTCATCACGGCGGCGGATGCCGTACATGCGCAGCGCCGTGCGCAGGATCTCCAGCGGGGTGAACTGTTCGTAAAGGGCAGGGGATTCGGGCAGGTAGGCCACCCCGCGACGGGCCTCGGCTTGACGTGCCGATTTGCCGTAGATGTGCACCTCGCCCTCATAGTCATTGATGATATCCAGCAAGACCTTGATGGTGGTGGATTTGCCGGCGCCGTTGGGGCCGACGAAGCCGAAGACCTCTCCTTTGCGAATGGAGAAGGAGATATTTCGTAGTGCGTGGATCGCTCTGCCACGTTTGCTATAGGTCTTGCTAACCCGGCTAAATTTTAGTATCGCATCCATTACCGCGGCTCCAAACCAGGAATTTTAAGTTGCCTCATGTGAAAGTCGCCATTGTCAAATTCGTAGCCCAGCCCGAGCGGATCCGGTGGAAAGTCCTCTATGATTCCGCTGCTGAGCAGTTCATGTGGCGAGCTGAGCGGACGCGAGAACCTCTCCTCATACTCCGCCTGGGCACGTCGCAGGGCAATCAGCCCCTCCAGGCGCAGAACGCGTTTGGCCAGCATATCACGCAAGCCGGCATCAACAGCATCATCTCGCTGCCGGCGCAAATAATTCAGCGCCATGACCTCATCATCCATGCCCTCCGCTTCGATCATGATGGCAAGCCGGCGCAGCTGAATGGCATTTTCTTGTGAGCGTAGCGCAGCGGTTTCAAAGGCGTCCTGCGCTTCGGCAAGATTACGATCAAAAAAATACTGATTGAAACCATAGAGAAATGGTGGAAGAAAGTCCCAACTGCGGCAGGCGATGGCTCGTTGCAATACCTCATTGGCCTCGTTTTCCGCCCCACCCCAGGCAAGCAGGGCATTGGCCAAATAGTAATTATCTTCATGGCAGGGGTTGAGTTCGGAGATGGTGCGATGTGCACGGAGCAGGTAGCGACCGTCCGTCATGCCGGTCTGCGGGTTGATTTCCAGCCCCGTCGCCGCAAGGCGTATGGTTTCCATGTTGGCGGCCAAAAAGCGATCCCCGGCCATCAACAAAACCTGCACCGGCGCTGTAATCACTACCCGATCGTTAATGTACACTGAGGAACGCTCATGTGCCGGGCCGCTAAGCGTAACGGCCAATACAAATAACATCGCGGTCAGTAGGCTAAACAGGGGCAGGCGGAAACGGGCCATTACTAACTGAATCGTCGTCGGTTGAGTAGCCATAACGAAACACCCAGCAAGGTGGCGCTATACAACAAGGCCGTCACTACAGCGGTAGGCCAGTTGCCGGGCAGAAAATTCAGGGTGTTGTACAGGGCGATCATTCGGACATCCAGTGCGCCCAAATCGGGAAACAGATAGCCAATCAGACTGAGAGACTCCTGATAGCGTTCAGGGTTTGCCACCACGTCGCCGTCCCGCTGTAGCAAGGTGATAATGGCAGAGAAGGAACGGGCGATCAGCATAAACCCCAGGGTGCCGATCAGGACAAAGCCGGGGGTCGTGGCGAAGATGGCAAGCAGGTTGGCCACTACAGCCAGCACCAGGAGATCCAGCGAGATGAAAGCGATGGTGATGGCATACGGCAGTCCGAGCGAAACGGGAGTGGCCTGCGCATAACCCTGGCCAATTACGCTTACCAGCACGGCCAGCAGTATGGCCATGCACAAGAGCAGGAAAATTGTGAGCCCATAGGCCGCAATAAATCGGCCCAGGAGCAAAGCGTGGCGCGGCCGGGGATAACTGAGGGAGCTCAGGTAGTAGCGCCGCTCAAACTCTCTGGAAAACAGCTCTTGCATCAGCATGACCAGGACCACGGGCAGGGCGAGGCGGATGGCGGAAAGACCGATGTCCAGCGCGATGGTAGCCGGCTGTCTGCCGCTGAATTGTGCGGCCATCAATACTATCGCGCCGAGGGCGACGATCAGCCAAAAACCGACCACTAAAAAACGGGCGCGGAGTGCCAAACGCAGGCCCAGTTGGATGTCGGCAAAGATAAGCATGGGTTTGAAATCGGTGTCAGGAGTAGATCGGATTTTTACCCTGAGGCGGGTGTGGTGTCAATTGTCCACATCGGTGTAAACAGGCTACTTATGGGTGGCAGTGATAATGCTAATGACATTTTTTGCATCGGCGTGGGCGACGGCATCGTTTGATTTGGCGCGAAATTCCCAAAAGAGCGGTACTGCAACCGACGCGAGCAGACCGATAATGGTGACAACGACCATCAGTTCGATGAGGGTGAAGCCCTGTATTTTCAGCGGCATAACGGGGCAAAGCCTCTGTTAGTTTATGTGAGAAAGAGATACCGCCTTGGCGCCCTCTGGCGCGCCAAGGCGGTGTCTGCACAAACTTAGTTAGCAAAGAAGGTGAGGTTTTGCAGGTTGCCGGCATTGCAAGCGCCGTCAAGTGCAGCCTCGGCAACGCCACCGCCGCTGCTGGCGGCAACATAGGCCCTGAATCCGATGACATCCGTAATTGTTTCATCCGCAACGCCCGTGCAGTCTGCATGGTTGTAGACATCAGCTCCCTCCGCGTCCTGACCGACGACACGACAGGTGACATCGCGTGCGGAGCGGCTGCCGGCGGCGTGACAGGTGGCAATCTGGATGGCATTGGTTTCGAGGTCACACTCGTAGGCGCCGCTAACGTTGGCGGACAGATTGACCTTAACGCCACTGGCAAGCAGTTCGCAATCAGTGGTTGTAATCGGGTCGACAGTAATTTCGGCGGGGGCCGCCTGAGCCGTCATGGACAGGGTCATTGCCGCCCCGGAAAGTACAGCGATAATCAGTTTTTTCATGGTTAATCTCCTTAATAAAATATCGGCAGCATTAAAGCTGTGAGGCGGTCATGACGCTGACGGCATTGCGGGCATCCGCCTGCGCTGTCGAGTCATTCGCCTTGGCGCGATATTCGCTGAACTGCGGAATGGCTACCGCGGCCAAGATGCCGATGATCGCAACCACGATCATCAGTTCGATGAGGGTAAAACCCTTTTGTGTTTTCTTCATGTGTCTGGCTCCGTATGTGTTTATGTCAAACTACCCCGGTATGTTGGGGGAGGTCCTCATCCTACATGTATGCACTGAGCATGCCAATCCCGGATGCCTGTATGTTTCGCCGGATCTGGCGGTTATTTATGCGACGGACGTCACAAAATGATTGTCGAGGTAGTGGCGGTTCGGTAAACCGTCCGACAGGGGTGTGACGCTGAGCGTCACACGAAGTGACGCTGCGAGGCAGGGGCGGGGCGGTATGTGCAAGCCTGGTGGCTTTGAGGATCGAGCAACAACTTGGCGAGAAGGCTTTTGCGGCGCCCCCCTTACTCCAGCTCCAGCTTCTTCAGCCGGTAGCGCAGGGCGCGGAAGGTGATGCCGAGGCGGCGGGCGGCGGCGGTTTTGTTGTAGTCACACTTCTCCAGCGCCTCGCTGAGTAGCTGCCGCTCGATATTCTCCAGGTAGGCCTCGAGGCCGAGCCCCTCCACCCCGGCCATGGCGAAGGCGGGCCGGCGGTCTTGCTGTAAGTGGCCGTTGAGTTGCAGGTCTTCGGTGCCGATGGTGTCGCCTTCGCACAGCGTCATGGCCCGTTCGAGAATGTTCTCCAGTTCTCGCACATTACCGGGAAAGGCGTACTGCATGAGCTGCTGCATGGCCGCCTCGCTCAGCCGCGGCCGGGGAACCCCCATCTCCTGCGCCAGCCGGTGGGTGAAATGCTCGACCAGCAGCGGGATATCCTCGGCCCGCTCCCGCAGCGGCGGGATGTTCAGTTCGATGACGTTAATCCGGTAAAACAGGTCCTCACGGAAGTCGCCATTCGCCACCGCTGCAGCCAGATCCTTGTGGGTGGCGCTGAGGATGCGTACATCGACGTGCTCCTCCCGCTGCGCGCCGACAGGCCGCACCGCCTTCTCCTGGATCGCGCGCAGCAGCTTGACCTGCATCTCCAGCGGCAGGTCGGCCACTTCGTCGAGGAACAGGGTGCCGCCGTTGGCCGCCTGGAACAGGCCGGCTTTATCGGCGTTGGCGCCGGTAAAGCTGCCTTTTTTGTGGCCGAACAGTTCGCTTTCCATCAGATCGGCGGGGATCGCGCCGCAGTTGACGGCGATAAAGGG
>JAWOIT010000051.1:0-2571 GCA_046484535.1 Pseudomonadota bacterium
GCCGAGATCGAGGATGGTGGCGGGCGTCATCCTGAGCAGTTCGAGTCGCTCCAGCAGGCGCGAGGCGACCTCGCGCTGCAGCACCGCCACCTCATCGTAGCGGTCGGACGAGGCCTCGAAGGCCGCGCGGATAGCATGCTTGCTTGGACGTGGGAGAGACAAGGTCAAAAACCTTTCAACGCTAAGGCGCTAACGCCGCCATGGATGGCGGTGCTAGACAATGTCTGGAACATATTGTCGCGACGCAAAGGACGCAAAGAATTCAATGCAGATTTAATGACGCTGTCTGAGTCACCTACTGGTTTCACTATGAACAGCCCGGTGTTAGCTTCCCTCCGGGAAACCAGGATGAACTCGAAGCATGGTGATGGTTTTTCCATTAAAGGATTTCCTTTGCGGCCTTTGCGTCTTTGCGCCTTTGCGTTAAAAGTCTTTTACTCATAATAAAAACCCCTCCACGGCGGCGAGGAACTGCTCGGGATGGGAGATGAAGGGGGCGTGGCCGGCCCCTTCGATGACCTCGAGTTTTCCGTGCGGCAGGTGCGCGGCGGTGTATTCGGCGGCGGCCAGCGGGGCGAGGGTGTCGCGCTCGCCGTGCAGCACCAGCGTCGGTTGGGCGATGGCGGCCAGGGCGGGGCGCAGGTCGGCGCTGCGCAGGATCTCGAGCCCGCCGGCCAGGGCCTGCGGGTCGGGTTCGCCGTGGGCAAACAGTGCCTCGCGCAGGTTGCGCAGCTCCTCACGTGCTCGCTCCGAGCCGCGTGACTGTACTGCAAGAAAGCGTTGCAGGGTGACTTTGTAATTGTCACGCAGTGAGGCGGCGAACTGTTCCAGCTCCGCCTCGGGCATCGCGTGCGGCCAGTCCGCTCGTTGGGTAAAGCAGGGGTTGGCGCCGACCAGGATCAGTTTGTCGATGGCCGCACCGGCGTTTGCCGCGGCAAGGGAGATGCGCCCGCCCAGCGACCAGCCGAGCCAGTGAGCGTCGGCAGGGACTTGAGCGGCGATGGCCTCGGCCACACGCTCCAGGGTGTAGTCCCCGTCCAACATCGGGCTGCGGCCATGACCGGGCAAATCGACTAAGTGCAGGCGAAAGCATTGGGCCAGCGGTTCGATCACCGGCCCGAACAGCCCACCGTGCAGGCCCCAACCGTGTAGCATCACCAGGTCCGGGCCGTTACCGCGAATGTCGATATAGAGGCTCATCGGCAGATCGCCTCCAGCGCGGCGAGCAGTGTGTCGACCTGCTCCTCCGTATGGGCAGCAGAGAGGGTGATGCGCAGCCGCGCGGTACCCTCGGGCACGGTGGGCGGGCGGATCGCGCTGATCAGGATGCCGCGCTCCCGTAGGGCCTCGCTGAGGCGCAGCGCCTCACCGGCATCGCCGACCAGCAGCGGCTGGATCGGGGTGGGCGAATCCATGAGCTGCAGTCCCAGCTGGGCGGCGCCGCGGCGGAAGCGGCCGATCAGTTGTTGCAGCTTCTCCCGCCGCCACCCCTCGCTTTGCACCAGGCGCAGGCTGGCGCGGGTCGCCTCGGCGATGGCCGGCGGGGTGGCGGTGGTGTAGATGTAGGGGCGGGCCGTGTTGATGAGGTATTCGATGAGCGTCTCGCTGCCGGCGACAAAGGCGCCGAAGGTGCCGATGCCCTTGCCCAGGGTGCCCATCAGAATAGGCACCTCAGCAAGCCCCAAACCGAAATGCTCCAGGCTGCCGGCACCGTGTGCACCCAGCACACCCATGCCGTGGGCGTCGTCCACCATCAGCCAGGCATCGTGCCGTCTGGCGGCTGCCGCCAGCTCGGGCAGCGGGGCGATATCGCCATCCATGCTGAAGACGCTGTCAGTGAGTACTAACTTCTCACCGGCTTTGCTGTCACTGAGTTTACGCTCCAGTGCGCCGGTATCGGCGTGGGCATAACGGCTGAGACGGGCGCGCGAGAGCATTCCGGCATCGAGCAGCGAGGCGTGGTTGAGCCGGTCCTCGAACACCGCATCGCCGGCACCGGCCAGGGTGCTGACCACACCGAGATTGGCCATGTAGCCGGTGGAGAAGAGCAGCGCGCGGGGCCGCCCGGTGAAGGCCGCCAGCTCCTCCTCCAGTTGCTGGTGGGCGCGGCTGTGGCCGTTGACCAGGTGGGCGGCGCCGCTGCCGACACCGTACTCATCGGCCCCCTTTTTCAGCGCGGCAACCACCTCGGGGTGGTTGGCCAGCCCAAGGTAGTCGTTGCTGCAGAAGCTGAGTAGTTCCCGACCGCCGCTGTGCAGCACCGGCCCCTGCGGGCCGTCGATGGTGCGGCGGCGGCGATAAAGCTTGGCCGCCTCGCGGGCGGCCAGTTCGGCGGCAAGGTCTTTCATGGTTGCCTGGTGTGTGGGACAGCCGAACCGCAAAGGCGCAAAGGCGCAGAGGTTTGATTGCTCTTGCGGCATTCCTTTGCGCCTCTGTGCCTTTGCGGTGAAATCATCCTTCGGCCTGTATTCCCAGCCGCTGGAACAGCGCCATGTCGTGGTCGGTGGTGGCGTTCTCTGTGGTCAGCAGCTTGTCGCCGTAGAACAGCGAGTTGGCCCCGGCCATGAAGCA
>JAWOIT010000062.1:0-9502 GCA_046484535.1 Pseudomonadota bacterium
ATGGGCGTCATCGTCCGTACCGCAGGGGTCGGCAAGAGCTCCGAGGAGCTACAGTGGGACCTGGACTACCTGGTTCAGGTCTGGAGCGCGATTGAGACCGCCTCTGCCGAACGAAAGGCCCCTTTCCTCATCTATCAGGAGAGCAATGTCGTTATCCGCGCCATTCGCGACTACCTGCGCACCGACATCAACGAAATCCTGATCGATGACGAAGAGGTCTACCATCAAGGCCGCGACTTCATGAGCAAGGTGATGCCGCACAACCTGAACAAGCTGAAGCTGTATCAGGACCGTGTGCCCCTTTTCACCCGCTACCAAATAGAGTCCCAGATCGAGTCCGCCTTCCAGCGCGAGGTCAGCCTTCCTTCCGGCGGCTCCATCGTAATCGATCATACCGAGGCGCTGATCTCCATCGATATCAACTCGGCCCGCGCCACCAAGGGCGGCGACATCGAAGAGACAGCCCTGAACACCAACCTTGAGGCCTCCGATGAGATCGCCCGCCAACTGCGCCTGCGCGATCTGGGCGGTCTGGTGGTCATCGACTTCATCGATATGGGGCCGACGCGCAACCAGCGGGAGGTGGAAAACCGCCTGCGCGAAGCGCTGAAACTGGATCGCGCCCGGGTACAGGTCGGGCGGATCTCGCGGTTTGGCCTGCTGGAGATGTCGCGCCAGCGCCTGCGCCCCTCCCTCGGTGAATCGAGCCAGATTGTCTGCCCACGCTGTACCGGCCAGGGCACCATCCGCAGTATCGAATCCCTCGCGCTATCCATTCTGCGCATCATTGAAGAGGAGGCGATGAAGGAGAAGACGGGCCGGATCAAGGCACAACTGCCGGTGGATGTGGCTACCTTCCTGCTTAACGAGAAACGCACGGCGATCAATGAAATCGAATCCCGCCAGCGGCTTTCCGTTCTGCTGATCCCCAACCCCTATATGCAAACGCCGCATTATGAAATTGAGCGTGTTCGAGTAGATGAAGTTGATACCGAACAAGAAAAAAGCTACGAGCAGGTATCCAAGGTTGAAGAGACATCCGATGCCTCCAGCGAAAAAGCTGAGATAAAACCGGAAGAGCCTGCTGTGAAAATGGTGACGCAAACAACGGCCCCCCCCGTGAGCGAGCCCCCCGCCAAGGAAAAAAACCAGCCAGGCTTTCTTCAGCGTCTGTTCAGCAGTATTTTCAGCAGTGAAGAAGAGCCTAAGGAGAAAGGCAAAAAAAAGGGTGAGACAAAAACACGCGGCAAGAGAACACCGAATGAACAGCGCAGCAAAGCCGGCGGCCAGTCACGTACAGGCTCCGGTCGCCGGCGCCAGCGGAAACCCGAAAAGGAAGAGAAGCAGTCTCGCCGTAAAACGAGCAAGGAAGCGGCTGAAAAACGCAGTTCGACCAAGGAGAGTCGCCATGGCGACGAAACTGAAGAACGCAGCACCACTGACCGCGGCACCCGCAGAGGAAAGCGTGGTGGCCGTCGTCGCGGAGGGCGTCGCAGCAGCGGGGCACAAACCGAAACAACTGCTACTACCAGCGAGAAGCAAAAAGAAAGCAAATCTGCTGATAGCGGGAGCGCAGAGGCGACCAAAAAACAGATTGGGGGCCGGGATGACACTCAAAAGCGTCGCCGTCGACCCGGTCGCGATGTCGTTGAGAGTCCGGCCCGCATTGCCGCCCGAGAGGAAGGTGGGCGTCCCGGGCCTGTAACAACGAAAGCCCCCGAAACGAAAGCGGCTAGCGTAAGCCGGGAGGAACAGAATGCGGCTGAAAACAAAGCCAAGCCGGTAGAGAGCAAGCCCCAGGCGGTCGAGAGCAAACCGGTGCAGCCTGCCGCCGAAGACACGCCCGAATCTGTCGAGAGCAAACCGGTGCAGCCTGTCGCTGAAGACAAGCCCGAGCCGGTCGAGAGCAAACCGGTGCAGCCTGTCGCCGAAGACAAGCCTGAGCCGGTCGAGAGCAAACCGGTGCAGCCTGTCGCTGAAGACAAGCCCGAGCCGGTCGAGAGCAAACCGGTGCAGCCTGCCGCCGAAAGCAAGCCCGAGCCGGTCGAAAGCAAACCGGTGCAGCCTGCCGCCGAAAGCACGTCCGAGCCGGTCGAGAGCAAACCGGTGCAGCCTGCCGCTGAAAGCAAGCCCGAGCCGGTCGAGAGCAAACCGGTGCAGCCTGTCGCTGAAGACAATCCCGAAGCGGTCGAGAGCAAACCGGTGCAGCCTGCCGCCGAAAGCAAGCCCGAGCCGGTCGAGAGCAAACCGGTGCAGCATGCCGCTGAAGACAAGCCCGAGCCGGTCGAGAGCAAACCGGTGCAGCCTGTCGCTGAAGACAAGCCCGAGCCGGTCGAGAGCAAACCGGTGCAGCCTGCCGCTGAAGACAAGCCCGGGCCGGTCGAGAGCAAACCGGTGCAGCCTGCTGCTGAAGACAAAACGCCCGTAGAAAACAAACCTGCGGAGGAAAAAAAGCAGGCGCCCAAACTACAGCAGGTTGAAACCCGCAAACCAGTCGATGACAAGGCCGAAGAGAACACTGAAAAGAGCCGTTCAGAGGCTGAGCGGTCTGAGTAAGAGACTCTAATCTTTTTACAGGGGTGGTGCATTAATCACCACCCCTGCCTTTCATCTAATTCCCCGCCCCATTCCTTCTTTCAGTCAGCTTGTGCTAGCATGATTGGAGAACAGGCCAATATCATGCCTGGACAGGGGGAACAAAGAATGCCAAACAATACCCTTCATAAGGTTATCCTGCTTTTCGTTGTATCCTTTTATGCCATCGCGTTGCCTGCCGAGGAGTACACCCTTGCCGTCCACCCCGTCCTACCGCAAAATGACACCTTAAAAGTCTATCAACCGCTGGTACGTTATCTTTCACAGAAAACCGGCCATGACTTTACGATAGTCACCAACACAAACTTCCTGACCCATTGGCAAACGACCAAAGCGGATAAATACGATCTTGTCCTGGACGGTCCCCAATTCACGGGATATCGCCTGGAGAAATTGGGCTACACCGTCCTTGGCAGGTTCCCGGATGTCGTCAGCTATACCTTGGTGGCGGGTGAAAAGGAAATGATACTGGAACCGAAAGAGCTGATCGGCAAAAAGGTCGCCACCACTCCGTCACCGGCACTGGGGGCACTGCGTCTGCACGAACTCTTCCCTAACCCACTTCGTCAACCCGCCATTGTCGAAACCGACGACTCGGAAACCGCAGCGGAGTATGTCCTGGAAGGCAGAGCTCATGCGGCAGTGATCCCTGCCGCCATGGTCGGTAACTATCCACAATTGCTGACAGTGGTGAATACTGAACAGCTCCCCGCTCCGGCTCTCTCCGCCTCCTCTTCTGTGGAAGAGGAGGTGAAAAATGCGATCCGCGAGGCGCTTCTCGATGCCGAAAATAACAACGCGGGAGTAAAAGCGCTGGAAAGCCTTCAAATTGAACGCTTTATCGGCTCTGACGGCAACGAGTACCGCCCCCATGCAAAGCTCCTTGAGGGGATGTGGGAATATTGAGCAGGCAGATGCGAAGGGGCCTTATGGCACCACCCTTATGTTGAATTGTTGTAGTTAAAAGTGCTCGCCGCGAATGTGTTCCAGCAGTCCGCTTGAGGCGGCCTCCACAAGGCTGTAGACCCTGTCGAAGCCATCGGCTCCGCCATAATAGGGATCCGGAACCTCCTCGGCATTCATGTGCGGCGCAAACTCTAAAAACAAACGAATCTTGTGTTGATGTTCGGTCGGCGCATTGCCGATCAGGATGCTGTAGTTATGCTGATCCATCGCCATGATGTAGTCAAACCGATCAAAGTCGCTCTGCTCCACCCTACGTGCCCGCTGCCGACTCAGGTCAATCCCATGGCGCTTTGCTGTCTGCTGTGAGCGCGGATCCGGAGACTCGCCCACATGGTAGGCGTGGGTACCCGCAGACTCGACCACAATCGAGTCCGACAACCCGGCTTTGTTGACCATATCCTCAAACAGGCCATGGGCCAGCGGAGAGCGGCAGATATTGCCCATACAGACCATTAGAACACGTACTTCTTTCTTACTCATAGGATTTACACTTTCCACTTAACTGTAACTTTCACCTTAAAACATGGCCAGGCCGGCAGCCATCGATAACAGAAAATGATCTATCCAGTGGCAACGAAAAACAACAGTTTAATTAACAGGCCTACCGACTCGTCAAGTCAGATAATTGCCGCATAGTGTTGTTTTCTGCGTGGCGGGCCTCAATATCAACTGAATACACCAGCCTGATAGATTTACCCCTATGGCTCTCAATCATCAGCTCAAGATACAACTGCACAACCTTATCGGCCGAACGGTTAACCACCGTGGCGTAACCTGTACGGTTGTTGAGGTGCTGGAGAGCGAACCGGCACTGGTGCTTGAGGCACAGGGTTCGCGCACCTCACTGCAGGATAACCAGTACGGCAATCCGGGACGAAGGGTTCCGGAAGTCTTTACCATCCCCCTGTTCGATGAGGAAGATCGCAGCGAATTCCACCCGGACCTGCTGCAGCTTGGTTTAATGCCCTGCGAGTAGTTGCCTTACCCTCTCCAGGTCTTCCGCGGTATCCACCCCCGGACCGGGCAGCTCCCCCGCCTCGGCCACATGGATATGTCCCCCGTGCCATAATACGCGTAATTGCTCCAGTGACTCCATCCGTTCGAGTTCGCACGGCTCTTTGGTGACATAGTTTTCCAGAAAACCGACGCGATAAGCATAGATCCCAAGATGCCGATAATGTATCGCCTGCTCCGGCAGTTCCTCGGTTGTCACGGCAAAGGCGTCCCTGTCCCAGGGAATGACGGCGCGGCTGAAATAGAGCGCATTGCCCAGGCTGTCCATCACCACCTTGACCACATGAGAGTCGAACAGCTCAGCCGCCGTATGGATGCGGGTGCAGAGGGTCGACATATCGGCGCCATGATCGCCCTGTAACACCCCGGCGACCTGCTGCAGCAGTGATGGCGGCATCAGCGGCTCATCCCCCTGCAGATTTACCACGATATCCTCTTTGCCCAGGCCAAGCTGTACGGCGGCCTCGGCCAGACGTTCGGTACCTGAACGGTGATTCGCGGCGGTCATACAGACCGGAAAACCGAAGGCGTCGACGGCCTCCCGGATCCGTTGATCATCGGTGGCGACTGTTACCGAATCGGCACCGCTCTCCTTGGCACGCTCACAAACATGCTGCAACATCGGCTTGCCGGCGATATCCAGCAGCGGCTTCCCCGGCAGGCGTGTGGAGGCGTAACGGGCCGGTATGATGACATGAAAGCCCAATCAGACCTCCTCGTCCGCTTCCAATTGCCGCGCCTCTTCCTCCAGCATGACCGGGATATCATCACGAATGGGGTAGGCAAGGCGATCGGCCTTGCAGATCAATTCCTGCTGTGACTTCTGATAGACCAACGGGCCTTTGCACAGAGGGCAAACGAGAATATCGAGCAATTTCTTATCCATAATGCTTCTCCAAAGCAATGAGTAGCCTGCTGCCGAACGCGTCGGGCAGGGAGGCGGAGACCGGGACAAACCAGTGCCGCTCGCCGGCGTATTTGCGGTATTTTACCGCATCCTTCTCCGTCATCAGAACCGGATAGTCATCGGCAAACTTCAAATCGGCCCGGGTGAAGGGATGATGGTCGGGAAAGGCGTGGCCGATAACCTCCAGCCCGTTATTACGCAGAAAACCGAAAAAGCGCTCAGGATTGCCGATTCCTGCCACGGCATGAACCGGTGAGGAGGCAAACTCAGATAAATTAAGGCGTCCTTCACCTGCGAGTTGCAGCGCTTCATCACCAGCCAAAATCAACCCCCACTCCCCACTTTTTGCCGCACCGTTACAGACCACAAAATCGACATCGGCCAGCCGGGAGGCCGGTTCACGCAAAGGGCCTGCGGGAAGGCAGAGGCCATTGGCCAGCCGGCGCTCGCCGTCGATCACGGCGATCTCGATATCCCGCTGCAGTCGGTAGTGTTGCATCCCATCATCGGAGATAATTACATCCACCGTCTGCGTCTGCAGGAGGCGCTCGGCCGCGGCAACCCGATCCGGTCCGACCACCATCGGACAGCCGCTTCGCCTGACCAGCATGACCGCCTCATCCCCCACCACTGCCGGGTCGCTCTGTGCCGAAACCTCCTGGGGCCATGTCTCGGCGTTTCCCCCATAACCGCGGCTTACCAAACCCGGACGATACCCGTGTTGCTGCAAATACCCGGCCAGCCACAACACCAGGGGAGTCTTGCCGCTGCCGCCAACGGTGATATTACCGGCGACAATCACAGGGACCGGCAGGCGTGCCGAATGAAGCATACCCACTTGATACAATCGGCGACGGATCATCGCCAACAAGCAAAACAGGGCTGACACCGGCCACAACAGCCACAGCCAGGGACTTTTCCGATACCAGTAATAGTCCAGGCGCTTCACGGCGCAACTCAGTCCTTGTCTTGAAACTGCATGTTATAGAGGGCGGCGTACTGGCCGTTTTTCTCCAGTAGCGCCTGATGCGAACCGGTTTCGATCATCCGGCCCTTCTCCATCACGATGATCGTATCGGCATTTTCTATGGTGGAGAGGCGGTGGGCGATGACCAGCGTGGTTCTGTTCTGCATCACCTCCTCCAAGGCCGCCTGGATATGGCGCTCCGATTCAGTATCCAGTGCCGAAGTCGCCTCATCCAGGATAAGAATAGGTGAATCCTTAAGCAGGGCGCGAGCGATCGCCAGGCGTTGACGTTGCCCGCCGGAGAGCAGCACCCCATTTTCACCGACCATGGTTTCCAAGCCTTCTGGCAGATCACGGATAAACTCCATCGCGTGAGAGGCCTCGGCGGCGGCGATAATCGCCTCCCGATCCGCCCCCTCGAGCCGACCGTAGGCGATGTTGTTGGCAATAGTGTCATTGAACAGGGTGATATGCTGGCTCACCAGGGAGATCTGATCCCGCAGGTTGGCCAATGGCATCTCGCGAATATCAATACCATCGATCAGGATCTGCCCGTGGCTCACATCGTAAAAACGCGGCAGCAGCCCCACCAGGGTCGACTTGCCACTGCCCGAGCGTCCGACCAGGGCGACGGTCTGCCCCGGCTTTACGTGCAAGCCGATATCCTGCAATACCTCCCCGTGGCTCTCGGGGTAGCTGAACGAGACTTCACGGTATTCCACCTCACCGTTCACCCGCGCGATATGCTGCTTACCCTCATCACGTTCGGATGGGGAGTCGATCAGGGTGAATATACTGTCCGCCGCGGCAATCCCTTTCTGCAGGTGGGCGGTAACGTTGGTCAGCCGCTTCATCGGCGAGTGCACCAGCATCATGGCGGTGATAAAGGAGACAAATGAGCCGACGCTCAAGGCATCCCGGTTCACCTCCTTGAGGGCAATGTAGATCACCCCGGCCGAGGCGATCGCCGCAATGAACTCCACCACCGGCACACTGGCCGCATTGGTTTTGAGGAGCTTCATATTCAAAAGACGGTTCTTCTCATTGGCCGACTCAAAACGCTCCGCCTCGTAGGGCTCGCCACCGAAGGTCTTGACCACCCGCTGCCCCTCAATCGCCTCTTCGGCGATCTGGGTGACATCGCCCACCGAATCCTGGATACGGGTGCTGTAACGGCGGAAGCGGCGGTTAATCGTGTTAATCACCTGGGCGATAAACGGCGCACCGATCAGCAGGATCAGCGCCAAGCGCCAGTTCAGATAGAACATCCAGCCGAGCAACCCCACCACGGTGATGCTGTCGCGCACCAAAATGGTGATCGAATCGGTGGTGGCTCTAGCGACCTGTTCGACATCGTAGATCAGTTTGGAAAGCAGGGTGCCGGAAGGGGTGGAGTCGAAAAAGGAGACCGGCAGACGCAACAGCCGGCCGAACATCTGCCCCCGCAGCACGTTGATAACCTTGCGCGCAACCCAGGCCATCCAGTACTTGGAGAGATAGGTAGCCAGGCCGCGGACGAAAAACAGAGCGATCAGAATCAACGGCGCATAGTGGGTGACAGCCGGGTCTTTATCGACAAAGCTCTCGTCCATCAGCGGCTTGATGTAGGCGGCGAAGCCCACCTCGGAGGCCGCCACCGTCAACAGGCTGATAATGGAGATGGCAAAGGCGCGCCAGTGCGGAAGCACATAGCCCAACAGGCGGCGGTATATGCGCTTCCCGTCGGATTTTATTGAACTCATTAGTGTCAGTTACCTTCGGCGGGTTTGCTGGTGGCGAAGGTCAGGTTGACAAACCCAAGCTGACGCGCCGCATCCATGGCCGAGACCACCGATTGGTGCGGTGTGCTGCGATCGGCGCTGATAATCACCCGAGGCTTGTCGGCGCTACCCGCCGCCTTCTTAATCGCCTGCTTCAGGGTGGCGAGTTGGGTATTGACCACCTCCTGCTTGTTAATGAAGTAGCGCCCCTTCGCATCGATGCTGATCTCCACAACCGTTTTCTCCCCCTGCATCACCGGGCCGTCGGACTCCGGAAGTTCGATGCTGATCTCCGTATCCCGTTCAAAGGTGGTGGAGACCATGAAGAAGATCAGCAGCAGGAAGACCACATCGATCAAAGCCGTCAGATTAACATCCGGCTCTTCACGGCGGCGAAATTGCAGTTGCATCAGGCCGCCTCCTCGCCCGCCTCGCGCTGACCATGGATCACCTCTACCAGCTTGAGCGCCTCCTCCTCCATCTTAATCACCAGCATATCCACACGGCCGCGGAAATAGCGGTAAAACATCAGGCTGGGGATCGCCACGGCAAGGCCCGCCGCTGTGGTAATCAGTGCCTCGGAGATGCCGCCGGCAAGCACGGTCGGGTTACCGACCCCCTGGGCGGTAATCGCCGCAAACACCTTAATCATGCCGATAACGGTACCAAGCAGACCCAGCAGCGGGGTAATCGAGGCGATGGTGCCGAGGGTGTTGAGAAAACGCTCCAGCTCGATGACCACCTGCCGGCCGGTCTCCTCAATGGACTCTTTCATTACTTCACGCTCATGTTGCATATTGAGAAGCCCTGCGGCCAGGATGCGACCAAGCGGTGAGCTGTCACGCAGCTGCTGGATCCCCTCGTTATTCAGCTCCTTTTTCTGGTGCTGTTGCCAAACTTGCGCCACCAAATTGGCCGGAACGACCTTCTCCTGCTTCAGCGCCCAGAAACGCTCGCCGATGATGGCTACCGCCACAACCGAACAGAGCACAATCGGCACCATTAACCACCCGCCTGCAGTAACCAGTTCAAACACCGTTTAGCCTTCCTCTAACACCTTAAAAAACAGCAGGATAATGTAACAAAGTACGGCCTCTGCGCCTAGTGGCGGGAGTCACATTATTGGCTGTGCCAGATTCGACGCCGGGTAACCCGATAGGCATCAACTTGGCGCCATCCACTCCCCAAAGTGACGCTCAGCGCCCCATTCAGTCCGGTTTGATGCATCCTTGCATCGATGTCCTGATATCGCGCGACCACCTGTTCATGGGGAAAACCATAGCGGTTACGGTA
>JAWOIT010000071.1:0-7405 GCA_046484535.1 Pseudomonadota bacterium
GCCGTGCCGATGCTGTGGCGGCTGCACCGGGTGCACCACGCCGACCTGGACTACGACGTGACCACCGGCGCCCGCTTCCACCCCATCGAGATCATCCTCTCGATGGGGATCAAGTTCGCCACCATCATCGTCCTCGGCCCGCCGGTGGTGGCGGTGGTCATCTTCGAGGTGATCCTTAACGGTCTGGCGATGTTCAACCACGGCAACATCCGCCTGCCGCTGGGGCTGGACAAGGTGCTGCGGCTGCTGGTGGTCACCCCCGACATGCACCGGGTACATCACTCGGTGGAGGATGACGAGGCCAACAGCAACTTCGGCTTCAACCTTTCGCTGTGGGATCGCCTCCTCGGCACCTACCGCGACCAGCCCCGCGGCGGCCACGAGGGGATGACCATCGGCATCCACAAGTTCCGCACTCCGGCCGAGGCGAGCCGCTTCGACGGCCTGCTGCTGATGCCCTTCCGCGGCAAAATCAGTGAATACGCCATCAACCGGCGGCAGTGGGGCAAGCCGGAAGAGTAGCCGCTTATTAGCGTGACCCGCGGATGCCAACGGGTCGGCCAATCAGAAAACCTTATCGCAGAGGCGCAAAGACGCCGAGGAGAGCGGCTAACGGGCACACTTTCCGCACTGCTCCTTTAGCCATTTCTTTACGCCTCTGCGGTGAAAAGACTACGAGTACCCTATAAAGATGAATAGAACCGTTCTGCGCGGCCTGCTCGCCGCCCTGGTTATCACCGCCATCGCCGTGGCGGTCAGTTATCGCGATCAACTCAATCCTGCGGTGGTTGAGCAGTGGGTTGAGGGCGCCGGCATGGCCGGCCCGCTGCTGTTCATGCTCATCTACGCCCTGGGCACGGTGCTGTTCCTGCCCGGCTCGGTGCTGACCCTCGCCGGCGGCGCCATCTTCGGCCCGGTTTGGGGCACGCTCTATAACCTCACCGGGGCCACCCTCGGCGCCACCCTCGCCTTTCTCATCGCCCGCTACCTGGCCGCCGAGTGGGTGGAGCGCAAGAGCGGCGGCAAGCTCAAGCAGATTAAGCACGGCGTGGAGAACGAGGGGTGGCGTTTCGTCGCCTTCGTGCGGCTGGTGCCGCTGTTCCCCTTTAACGTGCTCAACTACGCCCTGGGGCTGACCCGCATCCGCCTCTCCCACTACATCATCGCCTCCTATCTGTGCATGCTGCCGGGGGCGGTCGCGTATACTTACCTCGGTTATGCCGGGCGCGAGGCGGTGGCCGGCGGTGAGGGAGCGATCCGGAAGGGGCTGTTGGCGCTTGCGCTGCTGGCGGCGGTGGCCTTCCTGCCGCGGCTCATCAGCCGCATGCGCCAGGGGCCGGTGATCGACGTCGAGACGCTGAAACAGCAACTGGATGGCGCCGCTGAGCCACTGGTGCTCGATGTGCGCGGTGAAGAGGAGTACCGTGGCGAGCTGGGCCACATCCACGGCGCGGTGAATATCCCGCTGCCGGAGCTGGCGCAGCGGCTGGCGGAGCTGGGTGATGACCCCCAGCGCCCCATCGCCCTGGTCTGCCGCACCGATGTGCGCTCCCACAAGGCGGCGCTGCTGCTGGCCCGCCAGGGCTTCGCCGACCTGCATGTGGTACGCGGTGGCATGACCGCCTGGAATGAACAACACTTTCCCGTGGAGTGATAGATTTCTTAGCCACAGAGATCACAGAGTTCACAGAGAACATTGTTCGGCGGGCGCGGCCCGCCCTATCACAAGCAAACAGGCTCAATCCATGCACGATATGCTCCCCCTGCTCCATCCGCACCAGACCGACTTTCCGCCGCTCAAGCGTGGCAAACTCGATACGCTGCAGGTCAACCTCGGCTACCTTTGCAACCAGCAGTGCCGACACTGCCACATCAACGCCGGACCCAAGCGCACCGAGGTGATGGACGCCGCCAACGTCGAGGCGGTGCTGCGTTTTCTGGAGAATCACGCCATCCGGCAGCTCGATCTGACCGGCGGCGCACCGGAGATGAACCCCCACTTTCGCTATCTGGTCAGCCGGGCACGGGAGCTCGGGGTGGCGGTGCTGGATCGCAGCAACCTCACCGTGCTGGAGGAGCCGGGCCAGGAGGGACTGGCCGAATTTCTCGCCGAACAAAAAGTACAGGTGGTCGCCTCGATGCCCTGCTACCTGGAGGAGAACGTCAACGGCCAGCGCGGCAAGGGGGTGTTCGACGCCAGCATCAAGGGACTGCAGCGACTCAATGCACTCGGTTACGGCGAACCGGAAAGCGGGCTGGAACTCAACCTGATGTATAACCCGACCGGTCCCTTTCTGCCGCCGTCGCAGGAGGGCCTGGCGGCGGATTACCACCGCGTGCTCGGCGAGCAGTACGGCATCCGCTTCAACAACCTGCTCACCCTGGTCAATATGCCGATCCAGCGCTTCGGCAGTATGCTGGTCTCCACCGGCCAGTTCGATGACTACATGAAACTGCTGCGGGAGAACTATGCACCGGCCAACCTGCCGCAGGTGATGTGCCGAAGCCTGATCAGCGTCGACTGGCAGGGGAACGTCTACGACTGCGATTTCAACCAGGTACTGGGACTGGCCCGACCCGGCAACGGGGCACGGCACCTCAGCGAAATCGATGCCGGCACACTGGAAGGCGCCCTCATCGCCATCGCCGACCACTGCTACGGCTGCACCGCCGGCGCGGGCAGTAGTTGCGGCGGGGCGTTGAGTTAAAATTATCTCACCGCAAAGACGCAAAAAAAAACTCATTGCCACAGAGCGCACAGAGCGCACAGAGGCCACAGAGTGGCGTCACTACTCACCCTGGAAACTGCGAAGACACAATGGATATCTATATCTGCCCTGTCATGCCGGACATGTTCCGGCATCCATGCAAAATTTCACTCCGCTGGGCGGCTCACATGGATTCCGGCTGGAGCCCAGAATGACGACTTTGCGCCCTTTGCGCCTCTGCGGTGAAATAAAGCTATGGTAACCATCATCTCCATCATCATCCCCGCCCTCAACGAGGCGCGGCATATCCGCGAGACACTGTTGCGGTTGCAGCCGTTGCGGGAGCGAGGGCATGAGGTAATCGTGGTCGACGGCGGCAGCGACGACACCACCCCGGCACTCGCTGCACCGTTGGCGGATGCCGTGCTTGTCAGCCCGGCCGGGCGTTCGGTGCAGATGGCCACGGGCGCCGAACGGGCCCGCGGCGCGATCCTCTGGTTTCTCCACGCCGATACACTGGTGCCGCCGGAGGCGGACAGGGCCATTCACGACGCCCTGCAGCGGAGGCAATGGGGGCGCTTCGATGTAGCACTCAGCGGCCACCACCCCATGCTGCGGATGGTGGAGCGGATGATCAATCTGCGCTCACGCCTCAGCGGCATCGCCACCGGGGATCAGGGGATCTTTCTGCGCACCGGGCTGTACCGGGAGATCGGCGGCATGCCGCAGCAGCCGTTGATGGAGGATGTGGAGCTTAGCCGCCGGCTCAGGCGCCATGGCCGCCCGGCCTGCCTTAAACAGACCCTGCAAACCTCCAGCCGCCGCTGGGAAGAACACTGTATTCTGCGCACCATCTTTTTAATGTGGGGGCTGCGCGCCGCCTATGCGCTGGGTGTCCCGGCAACCCGCCTTGCGGGACTGTACAAATGAAAGGTCCAGATACCGCCCTGCTTATCTTCGCCAAGGCACCCATCCCCGGCCAGGCCAAGACCCGCCTGATCCCGGCGCTGGGCAAAGTAGGCGCCGCGGAACTGCAGCAGCGCCTTCTGGCCAACACGGTGCAGATGACAAAGGAACTTGGGGAGTGCGCCGTTGAACTCTGGTGCACCCCGGATACCGAACACCCGGCCTTCAGCACCACAGGGCTCCCCCTGCAGCCACAGCAGGGAGCAGACCTTGGCGAACGGCTTTCACGCGCCATGCAAGCTGCCCTGGAGCACTACCCCGTTGCCATCGTCATCGGCACCGATTGTCCTGAACTGAAGGCTGAGGATATTCGCCATGGCCTGCGCCTGCTGCAGGCGGGCAACGAGGCGGTGATCGGACCGGCGGCCGACGGTGGTTACTACCTGCTCGGCCTCAGCCGTTTTGAACCTTCCCTGTTCGAAGGGGTAAGCTGGGGCGACAACACGGTGTTGGAAGAGACTCTGGAGCGGCTGCAGCGTGCCGGTATGCACTGTGAAAAACTGACGGTGAAACACGATCTGGATCGTCCCGAAGATCTGTACCGTTTTCCTGAACTATAATGAGTAAAGGGTGCCTCGATAAATTCAATCAAGACGATGAGTGCAAGGCAAAAAGCGACGAAAAAGCGGAATTTACATGGCGTAAATGAGCATTTTGAGGAGCTTCTTAACGCAGCAATCGCGGCTTTAGTGGATTTGTCGAGGCGCCCTATAAAGGTGGTTAAATGTTTAACTGGCTGGACCGAATACCCCTAAGCACCCTCGCCATCGTCGCCCTGCTGCTAGGGCTGGCGCCCTTCTCCCCCGAACCGCACCTGTGGGAGAAGCTCAAGATGCTGGCTGCGGGGACACTGGTCCGACCCATCGATATCTTCGACCTATTCATGCACGGCGCACCGGCAGTGCTTTTAGCCGCCAAACTGATGCGCCTGCCATGGCAACCCGGGAGTCAGTGATGGCTGAACACGGTATCCTGTTTATCTACAAGGCCGACAGTGGCCTGTTCAATACCGCAACCGACATTGCCCACAAAATCTTCTCTCCGGAGACCTACGAGTGCAACCTCTGCGCCCTGACCTACGGTTATTTCTCCATCCGCAAGGAGTGGGAGGCCTTCATCAAGGAGCTGGGGATGCCGGTTGAATTTCTGCACCGCGATGAGATCGATAAAGTGTCCGGTGTCGACCCCGACAACCTGCCCGCGGTCTATCGCTGGAAAGACGATGGCTGGAAACTTTGCCTCGGCGCGGAACAGATAGACCAGTGCACGGAACTGGATCAACTAAAATCCCTGATCAGCGAAAACTGCAGCTGACGTTTAACCAACATCTCCGCATGAGCAATTCCAAGCATCCCTGTCGCATCATCCACTATGCCTCGCAAACTCCCTCTGGCGAGGATGGAATCAACGAAGGAAAATTCCTCCAATTTATCTGGCAGGGGGTGGACTATCTGCTGTTCGCCGACCGGGGCAACCATCGCTTTCACAACCAGATCCTGGGCCGCTTTCTCGATGAGCACCAGATACCCAACCGCTGGGTGGACGATCAGACCCTGGAGATCGACGATGACCGCCTTGAGGTCATCGGCGGCGGCCGCTTTCGACTCGACCACAAAGAAAACCGGCTGGAGCTGTGGGACAACTCGACCGCCTACGGCCGCTTCGATGAGGCAGGGATTGAAGGGCGGATAACCTCAGCGGATCACCCATGGCGTAACATGCAGATCGTTGTGAGTTAAGGGTTCTGAGCAGATATCACTACCCTTGACTACCAGTTCCTAACGGAGAGTAATTACCGGACACAGCCAAGAGTTGACTTAAAACTTCATGGGCTGCTACTGCCGCTCTCATACCTGAAGCGGACATCCCCAAAAAATACCCTTGGAGGAGCACGATAAGCCCTGTTTTCCCGTGCCACGACTTACTATCCAAATCTAACGAGACAATAATTTTCTATCTCATTACTTTTTCGTGAGTTATAGTGATATAAACTGGTCTGGTCATAAATGTATAACGAGACATGAGGTCTCATTAATATACCATAAGCAATTAAAAGGGGTGACTTTGAAAACAACATCGACCTATTGGAATCCGTTAGATCCGGCCAACGCCGATCGTTGGGAAGATATTGATGGCGCCGATGGAAATTTGAAGGAACTTACATTGGCCGTCGACGAAAAAACGGGAGACTACACTCGATTAACTTGGTTTAGGGATGGCTTTTATACCGGGGCATTTGGTAGTAAATCGCACTCGTACCCCGAGGAGATCTTTGTAATTTCAGGGAAACTGTATGACGAGGCATTTGATATGTGGTTGGAACCAGGGTGTTACGCCTCCCGTCCACCTGGGGAGGTTCATGGCCCATTCAGGGCGTTGGGCGATGTTCTTATTTACGAGAATTCTTTTCCTTCGCAGTCGATAGACAAATGATTGCTAACGCAAGCCCTGAGGTAACACGTAGGTTGGGGTGAGAAACGAACCCCAACGCAACCATCTGTCCGGCCAACTTGCGCTTCTACTCCTCCGCTCGCCAACCCTGAATCAGGTAGTTCTCCATTATCCGCTCATAGGAAAAACCGCCATCCCGATCATATACAGGATACTCATCATCCGCCTTGCAGACGAAGCGCTCGTTATCCATGTCCCAAATAACAAATTTCACCGGCCCGGAGAACCATCGCCCTTCGCTCAGCTCCAGTCCGATCTTCGGCGGGGATTCCACTTCAAGATTGAAGATGAGACGGTTGTACCCTGAGGTACGCTCGGGTGTGCGCCAAACAAGCTTTTCTACACGACATGAATACATCGCTGCCCCCCGACCTTGAACGGTGTACTACCTTGCCCGGTTTCAATGCCAATCACGCACTCGAAAGTATAGACGCCATGCAAGAGATGGGAAGGTAAGTGCACAGCAAAAGCACCTACACTTTTTCTCCAGGGTTCAAATCCGCTAAGCAAAACAAAGGTACTGAAAGAACATGCCCGGTATTCTCTTCGACATGGATGGTGTGCTCTACGAGGGTGACCTTGCCATCCCCGGTGCCGGCGATGCCATCACCTGGTGTGAAAACAACCACATCCCCCACCCCTTTCTCACCAACACCACCTCACGCCCGCGCCGTGCACTGGTAGAGAAGCCGGCGAAAATGGCGACCAACGTAACGGTCGATGCTAAATATTGAGGCAAAAGCGGTGGTAATGGTTGGTGACGATATACGCGGGGATATCGACGGCGCACAGCGTGCAGGCATCAACGGGGTGCTGGTTCGCACCGACAAGTTCCGCGAAGGCGATCTCTCACTGGGCATCTCACCCACAACCGTGCTCGATTCTGTCGCCGCGCTACCGGCATGGTGATGTCGGAAAAATCGGTAGCCTAACCAAACCGCGACTTTCTCACTTCACTGTTACAGCCGTTCCGCTGACGCTCACCATCAACATGCCGCCCTGGGCACCGACGGTTTCGTAGTCGATGTCTATCCCAACCACCGCATTTGCCCCCAACTCGTCGGCCTGCTGCGATATCTCCTGAAATGCAATTGTACGCGCCTTTTTCAACTCTTCCTCATAGGCCGCCGATCGACCGCCAACGATATCGCGAATGCTTGCAAAAATATCCTTGAAAATATTGGCACCCAGGATCGCTTCACCTGTCACCACCCCATGATAAGCGGTGATCTCTTTTCCCTGAATGGTGGGCGTGGTTGAGTGAATCATCTTCTCTACCT
>JAWOIT010000156.1:0-7362 GCA_046484535.1 Pseudomonadota bacterium
ATCATGCGATCGATAAGGTCGCCCGGTATCTGTTCGTTGTGGCGCACCGGGGGACGTTGCGGGACGTTGCCGCGATAGCGGTAGAAGCCGTGACCGCTTTTCACCCCCAACTCGCCGGCGGCCACCTTGTCGCGTAACCGCTGTGGTATCTCCATATCGAACGCTTTGCCGAGGACTTCGGCAACGGAGAGGCAGATATCCAGTCCGACGGTATCGGCCAGGTGAATCGGCCCCATTGGCATACCAAAAGACAATGCCGCCTCATCGATGGCAGTGGCGGGCACCCCTTCTGACTCCAGGATCAAGGCTTCCAGCAGGTAGGGCATGAGAATGCGGTTGACGAGGAATCCGGGCGAACTCTTCACCGGTAGCGGCAGGCGATCCAGGTGTCGGGTAAAGGCGGCGGCCTTGCGCAAACTCTCGTCACTGCTTTCGGCGCCGCGGACGATCTCCACCAGCTGCATCTTCGCCACCGGGTTGAAAAAGTGGATGCCGACCAGCCGTTCCGGCTGTTGCAGCGCCTCGGCGAGGATTTCCAGGGGGATGCTGGAGGTGTTGCTGGCGAGAATCGCCCCCTTTTTCAACCGTGGCTCAATCTCACGAAACAGCTGTTGTTTCGCCTCAGCATTCTCGAAGATCGCTTCTATTACCACATCAGCATGGGCGATGCCGGCGCCACTCAGATCCGGGATCAGGCGATCCATCGCTGCCTGGATGGGGCGTGGCTGCTTAAGCCGGCGCTTGAACAGCTTGTGGGCACGGGCGATCGCACGGGCAAGGGTTTCCGCCTCGCGATCCTGCAGCGTTACCCGCATCCCCTGCAATGCCGCCCAAGCGGCGATATCGCCCCCCATCACGCCGCCGCCGACGACATGGATGTGATGCGGTGTGAAGTCACGCTTATCGCCCTCCCCCTTGAGGCGCTCCTGCAGGAAGAAGGCACGCACCAGATTTTGCGCGGTACTCCCGGTGATTAACCCGGCTACCGACCGCGCCTCCTCAAGCATCATACGACGGGGATCACCGCCGTAGTGCCGCCATAGCTGCAATAAAGCGAAGGGGGCAGGATAATGTGCCTCACGCACCTTTTTTTTCAGTTGCCGCAGCAACACCTTTGCCGTAAGCGCTCTCAACAGCGGTAAATTCGGTAGTTGCTGCCACCAGGCGGCACGGTGCCGGGCGGGGTGCCGCTGTACTATGAGGCGTACCGCATTCTCAAGGTGGCGAGTCGGTACGCTTTGATCGATCAGGCCGAGTCGTTTCGCCTTGCGGGCATCAACGCTATGGCCGCTCAACATCATTTGCAGTGCTGGGAGGTGACCGATAAGGCGCGGTAGCCGTACCGTGCCACCAAATCCCGGGTGGATACCGAGCCGCACTTCGGGTAAGGCGAGGCGTGCGCCGGTGTCCGAAGTGCTGCCGTCATCGGCAATGCGATATCGGCAAGCCAGCGCCAGTTCCAGGCCGCCACCCAGGCAGTAACCATGAATCAGTGCGATGGTCGGGCACGGGAGTGTCTCAATACGATCCATCACCTCCTGGCCGCGGCGGATCAGTGCCATCGCCTCACTCGCCTCTCTCAGGCCGACAAAACTGTTCACATCAGCCCCGGCGATAAAGCCCCCCGCCTTGGCGGAGCGGAATACCACCGCTGTCGGCGGCTGTTCCTCAATCTGCCTGAGGAGCGAAGAGAGCTCACCCAGCACCTCGGCGTTAAGGACGTTGGTGGAGCTCCCCTGCACATCGAGAGCGAGCCAAAGGATGCCGTCGCCGTCTTTCGAGGCGTTCCAGTTGCCGTTTCGCCTGTCACCCATCTTCAGTCCTCCCCTCGCTGCAACAGCATCGCCCCGCCCTGGCCGCCGCCGATACAGAGGCTGGCCATTCCGCGTTTGGCGTTGTTGCGTTGCATCACCTTGAGCAGATGCAACACGATGCGCGCCCCGCTCGTTCCTACCGGATGCCCCAACGAAACACCGCCGCCATCGACATTGAGCCGCTCGCGGGGGATATCGCCGACCGCCTTGCCGCGTCCCAGTTCCCGGCGGCTGTAGTCATCCTCCCGCCAGGCGGCAAGACAGGCGAGTACCTGAGCGGCAAAGGCCTCGTTGATCTCCCAGTAGTCAATGTCCTCCGGCTTGAGGCGGCGGTGCTTGAGGATGGCGTTCATCGCGTGGGCCGGGCCGAGCCCCATCTGTGCCGGGTCGAGGCCCGACCAGTGACTGTCGACGATTCTCCCCAGTACCGGTAAGTCGTATTTTTCTACCGCCGCCTCACTGGCCAGGATCAGCCAGGCGGCGCCGTCAGTGACCTGGGCGCTATTGCCGGCGGTAACACGACCGAGCGGACGGTCGAATACCGGTTTGAGTTTTGCCAGTTTCTCCACCGTGCTGTCGGCGCGCAGGCCGGTATCATCCGCATAGACATTGCCTTGGTTGTCATAGAGGGGGGTGATCTCATCCAGCCAGCCTTGCTCCCGGGCACGGGCAAGCCGTTGGTGACTCTCCATGGCGTATTGGTCCATTTCCTCACGGCTGATGGCGAAACGGTGGGCCAGAATCTCGGCGGTCTGCCCCATGCTCAGCCCCACAACCGGGTCGGTAAGGCCGCGCAGCAGGCCGATTATCGGTCGGAGGTGGGCGGGCCTTAACTCGGCAAGGACGCGCAGCCGCCCGTTAACGGTGCGTGCTCGGCTCCAGTGGTAAAACCAAGCCGCCATCAGCGTATTCCACAGTACCGGGGCGTGGCTCATCGCCTCGGTACCGCCGGCCAACACCAGCTCACTTTGGCCGTTAGCGATGTTCCGCGCGGCACTGTCCAGGGCCTGCATACCCGAGGCACAATTGCGTTGCACGGTAAAGGCGGGAACACGATCACCGCAGCCGAGACGCAGCGCAACGATGCGGGCGATATTCGCTTCGTCCGGGCCCGGCATGACACACCCCAGTATCACTTCGTCGAAAGCGTCCGGTGCCATGGGATGGCGTAACAGCAACTGCCGCCCAGCCTGCACCGCCAGCTCAGCGGCCCGGAAGGGCCCCGGTCCTTCTGCCTTGAGAAACGGCGTCCGCAAACCGTCTACCACGTAAACGGGTCGTGGGCATTTATGCCGCTGTGTTTGCTGCATGGCAGACCTCCTCGCGCCAGTAGTTGTGGGGGAAATCGTCGACACTGATGGCGGCCTGGCGAAGCTCCCTTGCCTGCCGCACTTGTGCCGCCTCATGTTCGCTGAGGATTTTGCGTGCGACTGCCTCCTGCAGCATGGATTCCTCATCACCCGAGAGCAGACGCCCCGCTTTAACGGCATGGCGAAGTTCCCGCTCCAGGGGTTCGGCGGCGATGGTTTTCTTTAGCGCCTCTTCGAGCGTCGCGATCGGCTCGCCGTCCCGGGTGGGAATGAACATTCCAGCGGTCAGACGATCCCGCACTTCAGAGGGTTCGAGCAGCAAATTGGCCGCTTGGCGGTTAAGGGCATCATTAGGGCAGGCCCAGTGACGCCCCAGAGGGAAGATGACCAGGCGCAACAGCCACGCCAGTGGCCGGTTGGGCAGATTGCGCAACAGATGGTGGAAGCTTTTCTGCATTGTGAATAGCGCATCCTCCAGCGCCCAGCGTGCCAGCGGCAACTCATCATGGGGCTGGCCGTTATCCTCAAACTGTTTGAGTACCGCAGAGCTAAGGTAGAGTTGGCTGTGGATATCACCGAGGCGGGCCGAAAGGTTTTCACGCCGTTTGATGTTGCCGCCCAACAACAACAGCGTGGTATCGGCCAGCAGGGCAAAGGCGCTGCTCATGCGGGTCAGGCGCTGATAGTAGTGGTGCAATGGACCGCCGCCGGGTGTACCGACCAGCCTCCCTGCACCAAGGCCCATAAAGAGCGTACGAGCACCATTCGCCAAAATATGCTGTAGATGCTTGCCGATGAGGTGATCGAAGCGTGCAACCCCTTCCTCGTCCTTCATTCCGAAAGACTGAATCTCATCGAACAGGTAAGGGTGGCAACGTATCGCTCCCTGCCCGAAGATGATCATGCTGCGGGTGAGGATATTGGCGCCCTCGACCGTAATGCTCACCGGAATGGCCTGGTAGATGCGGCCGAGAAAGTTACCCGGCCCCATACAGATACCGCGCCCCCCAAGGATATCCATCCCGTCGTTGACGACCTGGCGCATCTTTTCACTCAGGTGGTACTTCATCAGCGCTGATATCACCGACGGTTTTTGCCCCCGATCCACATAACCACAGGTCATCGTACGAGCCGCATCCATTAAATAGGTATTTCCGCCGATACGCGCCAACACCGCTTCAATCCCTTCGAATCGTCCTATGGGTTGTTTGAACTGGGTGCGTACACGAGCGTAGGCTCCCACTGCGCGGCTAACCAATTTGCCACCCCCTGTGCTCAGGGCGGGCAACGAGATCGAGCGGCCTGCCGCTAGGCATTCCATCAACATCCGCCATCCTTGCCCGGCACACTCAGCGCCGCCGATGATCCAGTCTATAGGGATGAATACATCATGCCCTTCATTGGGGCCGTTCATGAAGCACTGGTTGAGCGGTGAGTGGCGACGCCCGATCTCAACCCCCTCGGTATGGGTGGGAATGAGCGCGCAGGTGATGCCGTATGCTTTTTTTCCGCCCAGCAATTGCTGCGGATCGTAGAGCTTGAAAGCGAGCCCCAGCACCGTGGCCACCGGTCCCAGTGTGATGTAGCGCTTGCGCCAATTGAGGCGGATCCCAAGCACCCTTTTGCCCTCGAATTCGCCATAGCAGACCTCACCGCGGTCCTCCATCGAGGCGGCATCGCTGCCAGCTTCGGGAGCCGTCAAGGCAAAGCATGGGATCTCTTCTCCTTTGGCCAGGCGCGGCAGGTAGTGATCGCGTTGTTCCCGGGTACCGTAATTGAGTAGCAGTTCAGCCGGGCCCAGAGAGTTGGGCACCATCACCGTTACGGCTGCGGCGATCGAGCGGGTGGATATTTTCATTACCACCGCGGAGTGAGCGGAAGCCGAGAAGCCCAGACCGCCATACTCCTTGGGAATGATCATGCCGAAGAAGCCGTTGTCCTTTATGAATTGCCATATCTCCGGGGGCAGGTCGTGCTCCACCTCGGTGATATGCCATTCATTAAGCCGTCGGCAAAGCTCCTCCACAGGGCCGTCGATAAAATCACGCTCATCGGCACTCAGTTCCGGCTCCGGCTCTGCCAGGAGCTGATGCCAATCCGGGTTGCCGGAGAAAAGTTCGGCATCCCAACCGACAGTCCCCGCTTCCAGCGCCTCACGCTCGGTTTTCGATATGGCCGGTAACCGGTGCCGCATGGCCCGCCAGAGTGGCCCGGTCAGCAGACGGCAGCGCAGCGCCTTGATGTGGAATATCGCAAGCAGAGGCAAAAGCACCAGCACTGCGATAGCCGCCGCCACAGTGATTGAAGATAAAAGCACTATTGGTATCAAAGACGCCGCTAACGCCACACTCCATGCCCATGAGGGGGCTCGGTGATAGGCCAGCAGCCAAAGCACCGATACGCCTGAAACAGTGAACAGTAGCACGCTCATTACACACCTCCCTTTGCATCCGGAACAGCCACCTCTTCAACTTCAGCCTTCACCTCTTCGATTACTCGGTTGAATGGCTGCACAGCTGAGGGATCGCCCTGGAGGTAGCAATCATCATCATCGTTGCAGATCAATCCCTCCTTCCAGGGCAGGTGACGGTAGGCCGCCAGTTCATCCAGCCCCATCAGCGGGTACTTGATGATCTCGAAATAGGGCGAGTAGTCGAAATCGTTAGGGGTAGAGAGGCGATGGTTACGCTTGAAGAAGTGCAACCGCCCTTCCCCCTCCCTTCTTACCACCGGGAGAATCGGGTAGTGCACCCGGGCAAATGCCGAGGCAATCATGGATGAGCAGACGGTACTGGTTGGGATCCCGGCATTATGGGCAAATAAACTGGAGCGCCAGCGCCGTGGCAGCATATGGTACGGGAAGATAAAACGGGCCAGATCGACTAGCTGCCTGACATCATAGTCGCTCCCCAAATGCTGCAGGGCGTAGTGGATCACCGCCTGTGCATCTTGCGGCACCAACCCTTTGGGGCGGCAAATGCGTAAGTGGTAACCACGGTATTTGCTGAGTGGAGCAACGATGGTCCCTTGGCCCAGCAAGGCCTCGATCACTAACTGTTCACGTGTATCGCCATGGTAATGACACTGCACCAATTCGCATAGCCTATCGTCCTGTATGTCATGAAGACGACCGACATATAGTGCTGAGTGGGACCAACTACTGTGGGTGATAGTCTTGATGACCTCACTAATCCGGCTTTTCCCTTCAACCAGCAGAACGTCACCGCGCCGAATTTCATATTGCAGCTGCTCAAAATTGCAGAGCAGTGACTCGTCAGGGATATCCTCATCGATCAACCAGCTTACCAATCGGTCCTGCATCCATCTCAGGATACTCATTTAAGCCTCACTTTATAAAATGATTGGCAGCCCTTGCTTTCCCAGTATAGTACTTGGTTATATGTTGTGCTCCTGCGCTAAAAGATAGGACAAATCTTTGGCGCAAAGGGCGTGCGTAACCTCAACACCTCATGATTTGCAATAACCTGCGGCTCCCAATCCACGGCGAATACCTATATTGGAAGTTTGGTCGACAAGTCCAATCCGTCAATGTTCAGGTTAGCGGTCAATCGCGGCAGTAACGACGTCGAACAACTAATGCAACCGGAGCAGAGTGACAATGACAAACCGATGCTGCTGCTCAACAACCTCAACACCTTCAGCGCCAGCATCGAACGCGCCTACGAATTTGGCGTTCAGGGCTACTGCATGGAAGTGCCGCTCAGCAAGATCTTCTTCTACGCTGACCTCCTGCCCCTCTATCTGAAAACGGAAAACGAATACCTCGTGCTCGGCGGCGTGTACGAGTGCGAACGGGTGATGTGATCTAGAAAAATCTCAACGCAAAGGCGCAAAGACGCAAAGGACGCAAAGAAAACCAGGACGATTGCAGGATGCATTCATAGATTTAATCGTCGCTGTTAACCTTCCAGATACACATACCCTCGTCTAGGCAAAACGAAATCAGATTGTTCTGAACTGTCTGTCAGAGCCAAACATGGCTATGACAATCCTTACATATCTTCCTTTGCGTCCTTTGCGTCTTTGCGCCTTTGCGTTGAAAGGTTTTTGTCGCATTTGCGACAGCGCATAATGTATAAAAGCCCCCATTCCTGTCCATCGGTGGAGGCAGCGACCCTCGGTTGCCGCGTTCTGAGCACCTCTCCCTCGTACACCGATCCTCCCGCGAGGACCATCAGCTCGCCCTGGGGCGTGATGGAGAGCTTGGGATCGCGCAG
>JAWOIT010000020.1:0-6136 GCA_046484535.1 Pseudomonadota bacterium
CAGTGGCGGTAATCCTCCAGATCGCCGTCAAACTCCTTCACCTGGCCGTCGTGCACCAGGTAGAGGGTGTCGGTGACGCTTCGCAGCAGGTGGCGGTCGTGGGAGACCACCACCAGCGCCCCTTGATACTCCTGCAGCGCCATGGCCATGGCGTGGCGCATCTCCAGGTCCAGGTGGTTGGTCGGCTCATCAAGCAGCAGTAGGTTGGGCCGTTGGTAGACCAGCATCGCCAGCACCAGTCGCGACTTCTCGCCGCCGGAGAAGGGGGCGACGGGGCTCAAGGCCATGTCGTTGCTGAAACCGAAGCCGCCGATGTAGTCGCGTAGCGACTGTTCGCTCGCTTTTGGGTCAATCCGCTGCAGGTGCTGCACCGGACTGGCCTCGGGGTCGAGCTGTTCCAGCTGGTGCTGGGCGAAGTAGCCGATACGCAGCTCCCGGGCGGTGATGATCTCACCGGCGATGGGTTCAAGCTCCCCGGCGATATGTTTGATCAGCGTTGATTTGCCGGCGCCGTTGTGGCCGAGCAGACCGATGCGATCGCCCGGCTGCAGCGACAGATTGGCGCCGTGCACGATGGCCTGCCCGCCGTAGCCCACATCGACCCGGTCGAGGGTCAACAGCGGGGTGGGCAGTTTGTGCGGCGGCAGGAAGCTAAAGTGAAACGGTGAGTCCACATGGGCCGGGGCAATCCGTTCCATCCGCTCGAGGGATTTGAGCCGGCTCTGGGCCTGTTTGGCCTTGGTCGCCTTGGCGCGAAAGCGGTTGACGAAGGACTCGATGTGTTGGATCTCCTTCTGCTGCTTCTCGTAGGCCGACTGCTGCAGCGCCAGCTTCTCCGCGCGCATCTGCTCGAAGGCGCTGTAGTTGCCGGTATAGAGGGTGAGCCGCTGCTGCTCGATGTGCAGGATGGTGTTGGCGACCTCGTCGAGAAAGTCGCGGTCGTGGGAGATCAGCAGCAGCGTTCCCGGATACTGCGCCAGCCACTCCTGCAGCCAGATCACCGCGTCCAGGTCCAGGTGGTTGGTGGGCTCGTCGAGCAGCAGCAGGTCCGAGCGGCACATCAGCGCCTGGGCCAGATTGAGCCGCATGCGCCAGCCGCCGGAAAAGGCCCTGACCGGCTGTTCAATCTGCTCGCCGGTAAAGCCGAGGCCGTCGAGCAGGCGGGCGGCGCGGGCATGGGCGGTATAGCCGCCGATGTTCTCCATCCGGGCATGGAGTTCTCCCAGCAGATGACCGTCATTATCGGCCTCGGCATCGCGAAGCTGTTGCTCCAGCTGACGCAGTTCCGCATCGCCGTCGAGCACATAATCGATGGCACTGCGCTCGGTGGCGGGGGTCTCCTGGGCCACATGGGCGATGACCCAGTCGGGCGGCAGGCTCAGCTCACCGCTGTCGGCATGAAGTTCGTTACGGATCAGGGCGAACAAGCTCGATTTTCCGCAGCCGTTGGCGCCGGTGATGCCGACCTTCTGCCCGGGATTGATCGTCAGGCAGGCATCGGCAAACAGCAGCCGGGGGCCGCGGCGAAGTGAGAGGGCGTTGAAACGTATCATGGCCGGCGAAGTGTATCAGTGGCGTCGGGGTAAGCCAACGCAGTGGCAGTGTATGACTGACAAGTACTTCGAAAAGGTAACGTTGACCCCCTCATCCTAACCTTCTCCCCGGGGGAGAAGGGAGCTGACTGAGTGGCGATCATTTAGAAAGGTTTGGTCAAGGTTTAACCTGGCTTGGAATAGCCTTCGCAGGGCAGGGAGAAGACCCTGCCATCCTCCAGCCTGAGGGCGCTCAGACTGCCGCCCCAGAGGCAGCCGGTGTCGATGGCGTGGACATTATTTTCCTGATACAGCCCCAGGGTCGACCAGTGGCCGAAGACGACGGTCAGGTCGCGGTTTTGACGCTCCGGTACGGCGAACCAGGGCAGGTAGCCGTGCTCCCCCTCGCCGGGCATCCCCTTGTGTTTGAAGTCCAGTCTGCCCTCGCTGGTGCAAAAGCGCAGGCGGGTAAAGCAGTTGACGATAAAGCGCATGCGCTCCCAGCCCTGCAGGTTGTCGGACCAGAGATCGGGTTTGTTGCCATACATGTGGCTGAGAAACTCATGGAATTTCGGCCCGCGCAAAACGGTTTCGACCTCAGCGGCGCAGGCCAGGGCCTTGTCCCGGTCCCATTGCGGCGGCAGGCCGGCGTGCACCATGGCCACATCCAGAGACTCATCGTAATGCATCAGCGGGCGGGTACGCAGCCACTCCAGCAACTCCTCACCGTCATCGGCGCGGAAAATCGCGCCCAGACTGTCATTGGGTTTGAAGTGGTGCTGCTTGTTTTGCCAGACCGCCAGCAGGTGCAGATCATGGTTGCCGAGGACGGTGAGCGCGGCGGTGTCGAGCGCTTTGACCAGGCGCAGGGTCTCGAGTGATTTTGGCCCGCGATTGACCAGATCGCCGGTGAACCAGAGGCGGTCCGCGGAAGGGTCAAAATGAATCTTCTCGATCAGTTGCTGCAACTCATCAAAGCAGCCCTGTATGTCACCGATGGCGTAGGTGGCCATAGCACCGTCCGTTGTGGCTGAAAACAGCGCTTATGGTAGCAGGTTATGGGGGTGTGGCGTGAGGGCGCTAGAGCGTGAGGGCGTGAGATCGCGAGATCGTATGGATTGACAGGATAAGGTAAAAAGGGAGGCTCTTGCCGCTCTCCCGCTCTCCCGCTCTCCCGCTCTCCCGCTCTCCCGCTCTCCCGCTCTCCCGCTCTCCCGCTCTCCCGCTCTCCCGCTCTCCCGCAAGTCAATGCAACGTATGCGGCAGCGAGAGGGTAAACACCGGGATGGTGGCGTCGAACACAGTGCCGTCATCAGCGCGCATTTCATAGCTGCCCTGCATGGTGCCCACCGGGGTATCCAGCACGGTGCCGCTGGTGTAGCGGAAATAGGCGCCGGGACCGATGTGGGGTTGTTCGCCAACCACTCCTTCGCCCCGGACCTCCTGGGTCTCGCCCTCACCATCGGTGATGATCCAGTGGCGGTTTAACAGTTTGGCCGGTTGGTCGCCGTTGTTGTGGATGGTGATGGTGTAGGCGAAGACGTAGCGGTTCTCCTCGGGGAGGGACTGCTCTTCGATATAGTGGGTTTCGACATCGATATCGATTTGATTGGTCAGCAGGTCGGTCATCGGGTTCTCCATTAAAGGCGTGCGGCGTAGTGGGCGGCGCCCAGTAGCCCGCTGCGGGGATTGGTGATTATCTGTAGGGGATAGCTTTGCACAAGCCCGCTCATGCGGCCTTTGTCGAGATAGGCCTCCATAAAGGGGCCGTCCTGCAGGAAGGAAATGAGTTTCGGCGCAATGCCGCCGGCGATATAGACGCCGCCTGCCGGTAGGGTGGCCAGGGCCAGATCGCCGACAACGGCGCCGTAGATACTGCTGAAAAGATTGACCGCCTCTACCGCCAACGGGTGGCCGGCGGCGACGGCCTGCTCGCCGATGGCGGCCGCCGGGTCAGTCTCCGCCAGCAACGAATCCCCTTCCACTGCTTTTTTATCCAACAAAAAGCGGTAAATGTTGACCAGTCCGGTGCCGGAAACCAGGCGCTCGCAGGAGACCCGGCTGTAGTGCTGTTGCAGAAATTGCAGCAGTTCGCTTTGCAGGGCGTTGCGGGGGGCGAAGGCCATATGCCCCCCCTCGGAGGGGTAGCTGATATAGCGGCCGCCGTCCGGGAAGAGGGTGCAGACGCCGAGCCCGGTCCCGGCGCCGACCACCAAACGCGGCGCCCCTGCGCGGTGCGGGCGTTGCTGCAGGGTGACCAGGTCGCTGCTTTCCAGTTCATCCAGGCTGTAGCCGACCGCCTGAAAGTCATTGAGCAGGGCGATGCGGGGGATCGCCAGCGATTCGGCCATGCGGAGGCTGTCCAGCTCCCAGGGCAGGTTGGTCAGTCGTGCGCGTTGTCCGCCGTCCTGCTGGTGGATTGGGCCGGCGACGGCAAGGCAGGCGCTGTCGGGCCGCTCGCTGTCGGATTCGCTGATAAAGCGTTCAATCATCGCCTCGAGTGAATCGAATGCACGGCTCTGGTAGCGCTGCTCCGCCACCGGGACATGATGCCCACCGCTATCAACCGTGCGCAGCTGCAGCAGGGTTTTGGTGCCGCCTACATCGGCGGCCAGCAGCAACCTCTTCGGTTTGGTGGAGGGGGTGGGTTGCATCGGGTTCAGGCCTCATTCTCTGTATCCAAAAAGCGGGCCGCCTCGGCGTCCAGAAACCACTCTATCTTCTCATGGTTGAGCATCTGGACAGGTAACGGCTCGGCGGTGTCCGGGCCGTGAAAAACATGGCGGATCACGTCGGCCTTTTTGGCGCCGCTGACCAGAAGGATGATATGGCGGGCATTATTCAGCACCGGAAGGGTAAGGCTGTAGCGCCGGCATTCGAGCTTCTCGACGAAGTTTGCACCAACCACCTGCTGCCGCTCGTGCAGTAGCGGTGTACCGGGAAAGAGAGAGGCCACGTGGCCGTCCGCGCCCATTCCCAGCAGGATCAGGTCGAAGCGGGGAGCGTCGTTTTCCTTGGGCAGTTCCTCGAGTATCTCCTGATAGTGGGGTACCGCCTCCTCCGGCGGGAGCTCACCCTTGATCCGTTTAATCGCGGACTCTTTGATCTGCAACGGCAGGAACAGGGACTCCCGGGCCATGCGGAAGTTGCTCTCTTCATGCTCGGGGGGGACGTTGCGTTCGTCGCCGAAGTAAAAGCGCACCCGTTCCCAGTGGGGAAACTCTTCGTGCCCAAGACGGCTGAGGAACTGGTAGAGCCCTCGCGGCGTGGTTCCACCCGCCAGGGCAATGTGGAAGTGCTCCTGATGCGCCAGGGTATCGAGCGCCAGCTCAACAATACGCGCAGCACACTCCCGATAAAGGGTGTCCGATTCCTGGTAGATGTGCGGCTTGATTGCCATTGTCGGGCTCCTGTGCCTGCAGCTGATTATGCCTAATGCCGTCGTTGTTGTGCGTTGTTCTCACGAGCCCGCCGGGTTGCCTCCAGTACCGCTTCGGTGATGCGTTGTTGCATTTTTTCCCGCTCGCGGATGCTGAGGAAGAAGGCCATGTCCTCATCGTGGCGAACGTAGCGCGGCGGCAGCTGATTCAGGGCCAGACAGGCGACATCCTCCAGAAAACCCTGCTCCACATCCGGCTCCCTGCCCAGTGTGTTCATGATGTGCTCCACCACCAGGGCCTCATAGTAGTTGTGAATCGACTCGAAGTGCACGGTGGCGCCTCCTCCAGAGAGGATCATGAAGAGTCAACTTGAGCTTAGTCAGGAGGGGTGGCTTAATCAACCGCCCCGTATAGATGCAACAATGGGGTGTCAGTGGCGCAATTTCCAGGTGGGGCTTCCTGATTCATCGAGCAGGTGACGGCGAAGCAGCCATTGGCGGGCATCCTCTGCATCTTCCTCGAACCAGGCACGGGCCGAACCGAGACGGAAGGTGTAGCCCCAGCTGTCCATGTCGGCCATGATGCGCGCGCGGCTCACGTCGGGCAGGTAGCCCGCCAGGGTGATCTCCAGGTAGTTGACCGCGTTCTCCTCATCGTAGTCGCCGCCGGCATTGGTGTGCAGGTGGGCGCGGCGCGTTTCGTCCATGCAGATGAGGTGGCAGCTCTCGTGCAGGGCCGAGTGCACCGGGGTGTCGCCACGGACGATCACCCGTCGGGCGATGATCCCGGCCTCGGGCTCGCCGAACCAGCTGCCGGGTATGGGGGCGTCATCCGCGACCCGCTCCAGACTCAGGGTGAAGCGGCCGAGCAGCTCGCCCAGGGCGTTAAGGTCGATGTCGTTACAGGTCAGTACGTCTTCCATGCGGGTACACCGTGTCGAATTTAGGGTTGGTTGGCATCTACTCGTTGCTCAATAATCTCACCGCAGAGGCGCAAAGACGCAGAGGATGGTCATTTCCTGTCAACTCGCCTGCAACGCCTCTGCGGTAACGCATTATTCAGAGAGAGCAGTTACGTTAAATGTTCAAAGTGGATAGTCGAAGCTTCCAGGCAGCGGAAATGGTGTGACAACCGGCAATGGAACTTCATACTCCTCACGCCCTCACGCCCTCACGCCCTCACGCCCTCACGCCCTCACGCCCTCACGCCCTCACGCCCTCACCC
>JAWOIT010000030.1:0-6460 GCA_046484535.1 Pseudomonadota bacterium
TCGGGCCATCGGGGTCCGGCAAGACCACCCTGCTCAATGTCATCGGCGGACTGGATGCGCCGAGCAGCGGCAGCGTCAGCCTCAACGGCACCGACATCAGCCATTTGAGCGAAGGCGCGTTGTCGGACTTTCGCCTGTTCGAGCTGGGGTTTATCTTTCAGGCCTACAACCTGGTGCCGGTGCTGAGCGCATTGGAGAACGTGGAGCTGGTGATGGTGCTGCAGGGGCGCCATGCCGGCGAGCGGCGCGAGCGGGCCGAGCATTATTTGGAAATGGTGGGATTAAGTAAACTGATGCACCGCCGTCCCTCGGCACTTTCAGGCGGGCAACAGCAGCGTGTGGCGGTAGCGCGTGCGCTGGCGGCGGGACCTCGCCTGGTTTTGGCCGATGAACCGACCGCCAACCTCGATTCGGAGAACGCCACCGCGCTGCTCGACATCATGCACCGGCTCTCCCACGAGGAGAAGACCACCTTCATCTTCTCCACCCACGACCCGCGGGTGATGGAGCGGGCCGAGCGCATCATTACCCTGCGTGATGGCAGGATTGCCGGCGATGAAGCGAGATCATGACTAAAGCCTCGGCCATGGCAGGCTTGCTTGTGCTGCTGTTGCACCCGGCGGCACAGGCGGTCGAGTTTACCGGCCGGTTCTCCATGCTCGGTGTTACCGCCTTGGCCGAGGAGGGGGGGGTGGGTTATCTCGGCGGGGATTACGGGGTCCTCACCCCGGGTCAGCAAAGCCCGCGGGTGATGGAGCGGGCCGAGCGCATCATTACCCTGCGTGATGGCAGGATTTCCGGCGATGAAGCGAGATCATGACTAAAGCCTCGGCCATGGCAGGCTTGCTTGTGCTGCTGTTGCACCCGGCGGCACAGGCGGTCGAGCTTACCGGCCGGTTCTCCATGCTCGGTGTTACCGCCTTGGCCGAGGAGGGGGAGCTGGGTTATCTCGGCGGGGATTACGAGACCCTCACCGCGGATCAGCAAAGCCTGCGGCTGATGCTCGATGAGGCCGCTGAAAACGGCGAGTGGTCGCTGCACCTGAAAACGCTACGACAACATCAGGACGGATTTACTGCCACGGCGATTCCTTCCAGCGCGCTGTTTCGTTATCGTGACGGCGACGGTAACTGGTTGGACGAGGAGGGGGCTGAAACATCGACGCGTGTAGGTTATGAAATTGACCGCGTACTCTATCGTCAGCGCCTGGATAACTTCACCCTCGGAGTGGGTCGTCAGCCGATCGACTGGGGCAGCGGCCGCTTTTGGCAACCGCTCAATGTCTTCGGCGCCTTTTCCCCGACCGACCTGGATACCGATTTCAAACCGGGCATCGATGCGGCGACCCTGGACTGGTACCCCTCGCCATTCTCCTCACTGACCGCCGCCTACGTCCTTGCACCAAAGGAGGATGAGGAGCTGGATAACAGTGCCGCGTTCTATTACCGCCGCGGGGTCGGCGAAATATCAGAGTTGTCGCTGCTCGGCGGTACTGTGATCGGTAATCAGGTGATGGGTGGGGGATTCGAAAGCGCCTGGGGCGGTATGGGCTGGAGAGTGGAGGGGCTCCACTACCGTTTTGATGAAACCGATGAGAGCGCCTTTTTCTGGGTCGCGGGTGTCGATTATCAGTTCGATGACGGTACGTTGCTGGTTGTCGAGTGGTATGACAATAGCCGCGGCGCCACAAAGCAAGAAGAGCTTGCCGGGATGACCGATGAGGTGCCGGTCATCTATGGTTTGCAGCAACATTTGGGACGCCGGGTTGCGGGGCTCTCAATTGCAAGAGATATTACCCCACTGCTGCACGGCAGCTACACGCTACTGGCAAACTCGCTACGGGATGATGATGGTGAAGATCATCTTTCACAGCTTCATCAGATCAATCTTACCTACTCGGTGAGCAACGAAGCGGACCTTCTTATGTCGATCCTGACTGCCAACGGTGAAGGGCTCAGTGATGCGGGTCTGCCTCAATCTGAGTTCGGACATCTTCCAGGCAGCCTGAGTTTGCGCCTGCGATTCTATTTTTAGCTATGGGTGAAATTATCCCCCGCATCTGGGGCGTGTCCGGCTCTCCGTGAACCGCTACTTGGCAATGAGAGAGGCAAGATCCGTCAACACCTCCGATACCACTTCACGGTTGCTGACTTCACCGACAGAGATCCTCTGACGCCCCTGTGTGACAATGCTCTTTCTACCTGAAGGTATTCGGATAGAGTCTCGTGGGGTGGTCAGCTGGTCGCACCGAAATGGCGGTGAATGTTATGAATGTCCTCCTCGGATTCGTTGTTGGCATAGACCTGCCATTTTCCCTCGGTAGGCGGTGCAGATATTTTTTCCCGTATAGTGTCGAAATTGTGATCCTCAAGGAAGTTGCGGGTGAATATCTTCCAGTCCCGGTGGCTGACAAAGGCCTCATAGGCTCCATCCCATTCATAGCCCTGTTCCTTCATATAGGTTTCTTTACCAATATCCTCCAACTTTCCCATATTCATCCTCCAGCGCTATGCTGCTGCCATCGTTCAGTTTGTCGGAAACAGTCTCTCTGAATACGCAGGGTTATTAACAGCGATATTACACCCTTCTCGACGAGTGTTGGCTACAGGTATAGCAGGAAGGTCTCATTCTACGCCTGCCACCCTCCATCCCGATTTCAGTATCGACTCTAAAAACATAGCAGGAAATCGACAAAGTGGCGGTTGGGTGGATTGAGCGATGCGGGGTATACGAGCTATGGCGGAGGACGAAAATATTTGATTTATTGGCGGGTGTCGAGAGAGGTAAATCGCATTGCAAAAAAATCGGCCCCGCAGGGCCGATTGTGATTGTGGTGTGCCGGTTTAGCCTTTGACCACCCAGGATTTGCACCAACCGTCGGCGGTAACCTCTTTGCCGCCAAAGATCTGGCAGCCGCCTTTTTCCGCACCGCCCTGATAAAGCTGGCAGTTGGCGCAGGTTTGGCCGTCTATTTCACTCTTCTCGGTGTAGTTCAGCGCCTTGGCGGTGGGATCGTCAGCACTGACCATCTCCGCTGAGGCGGTAGCGTGAAAACCAACGGCCGCTACGACCGGGATGGATGCGATACCCTTGAGAATCTGACGGCGGCTAACTTTGGTGTTATGCATTGAGTCCTCCTTTGTGTTTCTTCTTAAATACTTATGCTTCGAACTCCAAGGGGGAATTAACCATAAATAAAAAAGGGTTTAATCAGGCTATGTAAAATAGATGTGTAAAGCAAGCATTGTTTTATTAAAACAATCGTCAAAAGTAATTCAGGATATTTTTATATAATTATTTGCGATCAAAGACAGTGGTTAGCCGGACAGGTTTTCAAGGTTTGTCAGGAAAATCTCCATCATTCGGTTGGCCCGTGTAAAGCGCAACGGATCACTCAATATTTCCTCTTCGGTTTGAATGTTTCCACTGCCCGTCATTTCATGGCGGCTGTTCTCAATCAGGCTTTCAGCGCCGCTGTAGGTGGCCTCAAGGTGGAACTGCAGTGCAATAATATTATTGTCGTAAATGAACCCCTGGCTTTCGCACAGTGGCGTTGAGGCGATACGGGCAGCGCCGTCGGGAAGGGTGAATGTCTCACCGTGCCAGTGGAACACCTCAGGGTTTTGAGGGAGATTTTCTCCTAATGCAGAAGCGGCAAATGTTTTATCAAGGGTCAGGGGGTACCAGCCAATCTCCTTTTGGTTCGCAGAATAGACCTCGGCACCCAGAACCTCGGCAATGAGTTGGGCGCCGAGACAGATCCCCAGCACCGGTTTTTCGGCATCGATTACCTGGCGGATAAACCATTTTTCCGCTTTCAGCCAGACATGCTCAAACTCATCATGCACACTCATCGGTCCGCCCAGGACGATGAGCATGTCGAAGCGGGACAGGGCGGGCAGGGGATCACCGGCATAAAGGCGTGTGCAGGTGAGGGAGTGGCCATGGGTGATTGCCCATGACTCAATGCTTCCCGGTCCCTCGAATGGAACGTGCTGTAAATAGTGGATGTTCATGGCGCTTCATGCGGTTGCCCGGCGAGGATGAAGTGCCTATTGAACCTTATGCCGGTTTTAACTGCAATCTTCGCGCTCAGCGCACAGAGCGGTAGACGCCGTGGTTTTTGCGTTTGCTCAAAACCAGTTGCCAGAGTTGCCCGTGTTTTGCGCGGAACATGCCGGCACAGCACATCAGGTAATACTTCCACATTCGATAGAAGTGCTCATCGTAATTCTGTTTCAGTTTCGGCCAGGCCTGTTCAAAGTTGTACCACCAGGCCATCAGCGTCTTGTCGTAATCGGGGCCGAAGTTGTGCCAGTCTTCAATGATATACCGCTTTTCCACAGCCGCGGCGATCTCCCGCGCGGAGGGAAGTTTGCCGTTGGGAAAGATGTATTTTTCGATCCAGGGATCGGTGCTGGAGGTGGTGGTGTAGTTGCCGATGGTGTGCAAGAGGAAAAGGCCGTCGTCCTTCAGAAGGTGTAGTGCTTTGTCGAAATAGCGGACGTAATTCTTCGGGCCGACGTGCTCGAACATACCGACGGAAACGATTTTATCAAAGCTGCCCGTCAGATCGCGGTAATCCATCAGCTTGATCTGTACCGGCAAATCCTGGCATCGGATGGTCGCCAGCTTTTGCTGCTCACGGGATACGGTGATGCCGGTAACCTCCACCCCGTAGTGCTGAGCGGCGTGTCGGGCCATTCCCCCCCAACCGCAACCGATATCCAGCAGTTTTTCCCCCGGTTTCAGCTCCAGCTTGCGGCAGATGAGATCGAGCTTATCGAACTGGGCCTGCTCCAGGTTGTCGGCCTTGGCCCAATAACCACAGGAGTAACTCATACTTGAGTCCAGCATGGCCTCAAAAATATCGTTTCCGGTGTCGTAATGGTGTTCTCCCACCTGGAAGGCGCGGCGGTAGGATTGTGGATTCATCAATGTGTTACGCAAGATCTCCGCAACCACCCGCCAGCGGTTTAGTCCCGCTACTTTTTCGTTGATATCGAGCGACAACAGTCGATAGAAAAGCTCATCCAGGGCTTCCGTATCCCATAGCCCGTCCATGTAGGCCTCGCCGAAGCCCAGTGATCCCTTGCTCAGAATGCGACGGTAGGTTTCGGGATCGTAGACCTGTACATCCCAGGGGGCGTCTCCGTTAAAGCGGATCCCGGTACCGCTGATGAGTTCCTCTAACAGGGCCGGGGGGGCGGGTTGTCGGTGTGTTTCACCCAGCCGCATAGTGGTGGCATTGTCTTGTTTCATGCGTATCAGTCCCTTAACTGCTGGTTTGCTTGAATTTTGCCTGTGCCGCGAAAACCGGCGCAGCACAACTGCATAAAAGTGTAGAACAGCAAGCTGATTTCGCATCCCGCCGGTGTGTTATTAAGCATTCAAAGGGTTCGGTTTTGATGTAAATACGACAAATCTACGGCTTTTCATCTTAATAAAATCAATAAGATAGTATGTGGCATATAGGTTGCTTTGTTGTGATTGAACCAACAGCCGACAACAGGTGTCGCCATGCAGCCAAAAGATATCGCCGCGCTACTGGATGAACCGGCCTGCGCCCACAACAAAAAGGAGAAATCCGGCTGCGCCAAGCCCAAACCGGGAGCCACTGCCGGCGGCTGCGCCTTCGACGGCGCGCAGATCGCACTGCTGCCCATTGCCGATGTGGCGCACATCGTTCACGGCCCGATCGCCTGTGCCGGTTCCTCCTGGGATAACCGCGGTACCCGCTCCTCGGGGCCGACGATGTACAAGGTGGGCATGACCACCGATCTGACCGAGCAGGATGTGATCATGGGCCGCGGCGAGAAGCGCCTGTTCCACTCCATCAAGCAGGCCATCGACGGCTACGCCCCCAACGCCATCTTCGTCTACAACACCTGCGTCCCGGCACTCATCGGCGATGATGTGGATGCGGTGTGCAAGGCTGCGAGCGAAAAGTGGGGGGTGCCGGTGGTGCCGGTGGACGGCGCCGGCTTCTACGGCACCAAGAACCTGGGCAACCGCATCGCCGGTGAGGCGATGGTCAAACATGTGATCGGCACCCGAGAGCCCGACCCGCTGCCGACCGAGGCGCTTGAGCGCGACCACAAGGTTCACGACATCTCCCTCATCGGCGAATACAACATCGCCGGCGAGCTGTGGCACGTCACCCCGCTGCTCGACGAGCTCGGGCTGCGTGTACTGGCGACCCTCTCCGGCGATTCTCGCTTTCGCGAGATCCAGACCATGCACCGCAGCCGGGCCAATATGATGGTCTGCTCCAAGGCGATGATTAACGTTGCCCGCAAGCTGCAGGAGAACTACAAGACGCCCTGGTTCGAGGGCAGCTTCTACGGGGTGCCCGACACCTCCCGGGCACTGCGCGATTTCGCCCGCCTCATCGGCGACGACGATCTCGCCTACCGTACCGAGAAGCTGATCGGCCGCGAGGAGTCGCGCATCGACGCGC
>JAWOIT010000081.1:0-11214 GCA_046484535.1 Pseudomonadota bacterium
GCGTCCAGGTGGGCGAAGGTGGTGGCCGGGGACGGGTCAGTCAGGTCGTCCGCCGGTACGTATACCGCCTGGATGGAGGTGATGGAGCCGGTTTTGGTGGAGGTGATACGCTCCTGCAGGGCACCCATCTCCTCGGCCAGGGTCGGCTGATAACCTACCGCGGAGGGCATACGACCCAGCAGCGCGGATACCTCGGTACCGGCCAGGGTGTAACGGTAGATATTGTCGATGAACAACAGAACGTCACGACCCTCGTCACGGAAGTACTCGGCCATGGTCAGGCCGGTCAGCGCAACGCGCAGACGGTTACCCGGCGGCTCGTTCATCTGACCGTATACCAGCGATACCTTGTCCAGTACGTTGGAGTCCTTCATCTCGTGGTAGAAGTCGTTACCCTCACGAGTACGCTCACCCACACCGGCAAATACGGAGTAACCGCTGTGCTCGATGGCGATGTTACGGATTAGCTCCATCATGTTAACGGTCTTACCGACACCGGCGCCGCCGAACAGGCCGACCTTACCACCCTTGGCGAACGGGCAGACCAGGTCGATTACCTTGATACCGGTCTCCAGCAGCTCGGCGCTGGCGGAGAGCTCCTCATAGGAGGGCGCCTTGCGGTGGATGGCGGAACGCGCCTCCTCACCGATGGGGCCGGCCTCGTCGATCGGGTTACCCAGTACGTCCATAATGCGACCCAGGGTCGCCTTACCGACGGGTACGGAGATGGGAGCGCCGGTATTCGCCACGGCCATGCCGCGCTTGATACCTTCGGAAGTACCCATCGCAATGGTACGAACGACGCCGTCGCCGAGCTGCTGCTGAACCTCGAGGGTCAAGCCGGCTTCTTCGACGTTCAACGCCTCATAGACCTTCGGCATGTTATCGCGCGGAAATTCCACGTCGATAACAGGACCGATGATTTGTACAATTTTTCCAGAACTCATGTCAGTTCCCCTTACAATGCTCAAATTCTGTGCCGCATACCCGGACGGTTAAACCGCCGCCGCGCCTGCCACAATCTCGGATAGTTCCTGGGTGATCGCTGCCTGACGGGCCTTGTTATAGGCCAGTTGCAGCTCGCCGATGAGGTTACCGGCGTTATCGGAAGCGGCCTTCATCGCCACCATCCGCGCCGCCTGCTCACAGGCGATGTTTTCTACCACACCCTGATAAACCAATGATTCGACATAGCGCATCAGCAGCTGGTCCAACACCTCTTTGGCCTCAGGCTCATAGATGTAGTCCCAGTGGTGCTGCAGGCTCTCGTCCAGCTCCTTGGCTTGAATCGGTAACAACTGCTCGACGGTCGGTGTTTGCGTCATAGTGTTCACGAACTCGTTTGAGATAACGAACAGCTTGTCGATCTCACCGTTGTCAAACTTGTCCAGCATCACCTTGACGGTGCCGATCAGTTCTTCCAGACGGGGCGTATCACCCAGCTGGCTGACCTCGGAAACGATGTTTCCGCCCAGACGTTTGAAAAAGCTCAAGCCTTTGGAACCGATGGAGCAGAGGTCGACCTCGGCACCTTTATCCCGCCACTCCTTCATGGTATTGACACCGGCCTTGAACAGGTTGGTGTTCAGGCCGCCGCAAAGACCACGGTCAGTGGATACGATAATTATGCCTACCCGTTTGACCTCACGCTCATTCATGAAAGTGTGGCTGTATTCCGGATGGGCATGAGCGAGGTGACCGATTACACGACGGATATTGTCGGCATAGGGACGCGTTGCCGTCATACGATCCTGCGCTTTGCGCATCTTACTGGCGGCAACCATTTCCATCGCACGCGTGATCTTCTGAGTGTTCTGAACACTCTTGATCTTGCTGCGTATTTCTTTTCCGCTTGCCATCGTTATTGCTCCCGATTACCAGGTGTTGCTCGCCTTGAATTTCTCCAGGGCAGCACGCAGAGCGTTTTCGATTTCGTCGTTGTAGTCGCCGGACTCGTTGATCTTGTTCATCAGATCAGCCTGCTCGGACTTCATATAACCCTGCAGGGCGGCTTCGAAATCGACCACTTTGCTCACTTCCACGTCATCCAGGAAGCCCTGGTTGGCGGCGAACAGTGATACGGCCATTTGCGCGATGCTCATCGGCTCATACTGCATCTGCTTCATCAGCTCGGTAACACGCTGACCACGCTCGATCTGCTTACGCGTGGACTCGTCCAGGTCAGAGGCGAACTGGGCGAAGGCCGCCAGCTCACGGTACTGGGCCAAGTCAAGACGAACGCCACCGCCAAGCTTCCTGATGATCTTGGTCTGCGCCGAACCACCTACACGGGAAACGGACAGACCGGCGTTGATCGCCGGGCGAATACCGGAGTTAAACAGGTCGGTTTCGAGGAAGATCTGACCGTCGGTGATGGAGATAACGTTGGTCGGAACGAACGCGGATACGTCACCGGCCTGGGTTTCGATAATCGGCAGCGCGGTCAGAGAACCGGTCTGACCTTTTACCGCACCGTCGGTGTGCTTCTCGACCCAGTCCTCATTGACGCGAGCGGCACGCTCGAGCAGACGGGAGTGCAGGTAGAAAACGTCACCGGGATAGGCTTCACGGCCCGGCGGACGACGCAGCAGCAGGGAAACCTGACGGTAGGCCCATGCTTGCTTGGTCAGATCATCGTAGATGATCAGTGCATCTTCGCCCTTGTCGCGGAAGTACTCGCCCATGGCGCAACCGGAATAGGGGGCGATGTACTGCAGTGCGGCGGAGTCGGAAGCGGTCGCGGCCACGACGATGGTGTGTTCCATCGCGCCGTTTTCTTCCAGCTTGCGAACCACGCTGGCGATAGAAGAGGCCTTCTGGCCGACTGCCACGTAGATACACTTAACACCGGAGCCTTTCTGGTTAATGATGGCGTCAACGGCAACTGCGGTCTTACCGGTCTGACGGTCACCGATGATCAGCTCACGCTGGCCACGGCCGATCGGCACCATGGCGTCGACAGACTTCAGACCGGTTTGCATCGGCTGGTCTACCGATTTACGCCACAGTACGCCGGGGGCGATCTTCTCGATGGGAGAAGTAGACTGTGAGTCAATCGGTCCCTTACCGTCGATGGGGTTACCCAGGGAGTCGACGACGCGACCCAGCAGGGCCTCACCGACAGGCACCTCCATAATGCGACCGGTGCAGGTGACCTTGTCGCCTTCGGAGATATGCTCGTAGGGGCCGAGAATTACGGCACCGACGGAGTCACGCTCGAGGTTGAGCGCCATACCGAAGGTATTGTTGGGAAATTCCAGCATCTCGCCGGACATAACGTCAGCCAGGCCGTGAACACGGGCGATACCGTCGGTCAGACTGACCACGGTACCCTCGGTGCGGGCCTCGGTGACTGTCTCAAAGCTCGAGATGCGCTTTTTAATCAGTTCACTGATTTCTGATGGATTCAATTGCTGCATGTCTTGTGTCCTCTAACAGGTCCGGGTTCAGTGGGCTAGTGCAGAGGCAAGCTTTTCCAGCTTGCCGACCACAGAACCGTCGATGACCACGTCTCCAGCACGAATAATGGCGCCGCCCAGCAGAGACTCGTCGATACTGCACTCCAGGGTGACTTCCCGACCCAGACGCTTCTTCAGGGCCTCGGCGATACTCTTCTGCTGCGCATCGTTAAGCTGCGTAGCAGAAGTCACCTCGGCAACGATGGTGCCTTCTACATTGGCTCGCTCCGCCTCAAACAGTTCAGCCACCTCGGGCAGAACGCTCAAGCGGTCGTTTTCAGCCAGTACGCGAATCATATTCTTGCCGGCATCGTTCAACTTCTCGCCGCAAATTTCAATAAACAGATCCGCCAATTGGCTGTCATCGAAGCGTGGGCTGTCGATAACGGCGACCATCTCTTCATCGGCGGCCACAGCGGCAGCGTACTGCAGCATGTCCGACCAACCTTTCAGGTCGCCCTGCTCCCGGGCCAGGGAGAAAATCGCCTGTGCATAGGGGCGTGCGATCGTAATATTTTCAGCCATAGCTCAAGACCTTATATTTGTGAGACAAGGTCTTTGAGCAGGTCGTCATGTGCCTTATCGTCGATTTCACGATTCAGCACCTTGCCCGCGCCGGCAACGGCGATGGAGACGACCTGACCACGCAGGTGCTCCTTGGCACGGTTAACTTCCTGCTCAATCTCCGCATTGGCAGCGGCGACGATACGCTCACCTTCGCTGCGTGCGGTCTCTTTGGCCTCTTCCACGATCTCGCCGGCGCGTTTCTGTGCCTGAGCAATGATGTTGGAAGCCTCCTGTTTGGCTTCGCTCATCGCCTCTTTGGCACGCTGCTCCGCCAACTCCTGCTCGTGCTTGCCGCGCTCAGCGGCGGCCAAGCCATCAGCGATCTTCTTCTTACGCTCCTCGAGCGCAGACATAATCGGTGGCCATACAAATTTCATGCAGAACCACACGAAGAAGATGAAGCTAATGGCTTGCCCTATCAGGGTCGCATTAATGTTCATGCCTGTACCTCGTGTTGATAGCTGGTAACTTTACTAAGCAAAAACCTTCTTCCTAATTGCTTAACCAGCCAGAGCGAACAGCACGTACATGGCAAGGCCGACGGCGATCATAGGAACCGCGTCAACCAGACCCATAACGATAAAGAACTGGGTACGCAGCATCGGGATCAGTTCGGGCTGGCGGGCAGCGCCTTCGAGAAAGCGGCCACCGAGGATACCGATGCCGACAGCGGCGCCGACAGCACCCAGACCCATCATGATTGCACCGGCGATAACCAACAATGCTTGTTCCATTTTAGTCTCCTGTTTCTAAAGGTTAAAAAGTTAATAAAAGTTAATACGAAATCTTAGTGATGTTCCTGATGCGCCATATCCAGGTACACAATGGTCAGGGTCATGAAGATGAACGCCTGCAGCGTAATAATCAGGATGTGGAATATTGCCCAGCCCAGCTGCAGGAAGCCGGCGAAACCGCCCATCAACCACCCGGCGCCGTACATAATGGCGATGAGGATGAAGATCATCTCACCGGCGTACATGTTGCCGAACAGTCGCAGCGCCAGGGAAATCGGCTTGGCGATGAGCCCCACGCCCTCCAGCACCAGGTTGACCGGGAACAGCCATTTGGGGAACGGCTGGAACGCCAGCTCGCCGAAGAAACCGCCAAAGCCTTTCATCTTGATACTGTAATAAAGCACCAGGGCAAATACCGACAGCGCCATGCCGAAGGTGGCGTTAGGATCGGTGGTCGGCACGACCTTCATATAGGGAATGCCGATTAGCGTCGCCAATTCCGGCAACAGGTCTACGGCTATCAGGTCCATGAAGTTCAACAGCCAAATCCAGACAAAGATGGTCAACGCCAGTGGAGCGACCAGATCATTCTTTGCGCTGAAGGAGCCGCGGACACTGGTATCGATGAATTCGATGATCCACTCGACGAAGTTCTGCAGACCGCTTGGGGTATCGGCGCTGGCGCTTTTTGCCGCCTTGCGGAAAACCCAGATAAAGATCAGACCGAGAAAAAGCGACCAACCCAGGGTGTCGATGTGAAAGGCCCAGAATCCCATTTCCTGGATCTGACGGGCCGTTTCAGCAGTGGTATCACCGTGAGCGATGGTCCAGCCATGTTCCGGGTGCTTGCCGAAGGTCAGGTTCGTTAAGTGGTGTTTGATATATTCCGAGGATGTAAGCTCTTCGCTAGCCATGTTTACGTCTCGCACTTGATTCCAAAAACCATCCATACACCAGCGCAGCTTGCGCTATGATGTACCCTGCAAGCAGTGGAAGGGGCTCCAGCCGGAGCATAATGATGCCAACGGCGAGCAGAACCACTGTTGCAACAAATCTTTCCGCGGCGCAGCGATAGAGATATCGCATATTGCGTTCCGCGCTGAGACCGGCAATACGGTCGGCGCGTTTCAGCTGCCAGACCTGTAGCCGGTAAACAAGCACCACAATGATACTTCCGTAGATCGCCGCCATACCCGCCTGCCGGCCCTGCAACAGGATAAACAGGCCGACAACTGCGCCCACTAGAGCCGTTTGGATAAGGAGAATCTTTCTCCGCGCAGTTAGCTGTGCCCGGGCATGGCTCATTGAGTTTCCCTGGACGACCCTGTATTAAAAATTACTGAATTACTGTTGCAGCAATGCAACACAGAACCTGTAAATGGAGCTCTCAGCGGCGCGAAAGTATAGCCAGACGCCGTCCCAGCGTCAATGATACTGGGATAAAAAAAGCTTATATTAGTGCACACGGCTGGTCGGATATTGCCCGGAACAGGGCGTAAAAGCACCTCGAACGGCATAATGATGGTCAGTTAAGGACAGCATAGCTTGTAGGAGCGGCTTTGCCGCCCATGGATGGGCAAATGCCGCTCCTACCTATGAACGTGACGCTTAACTGTTCGGCATTACCTTGAATGGCAAACTTTGTGGCTCAGGCCTTCGTTTAGTTAAAAGTTGGAAGTTTAAAGTTTAAAGAAGTGGATTTTACAATTTACACCTGAGCCGGGATCTGCGCCCATGGCACGGTGCTATTCTTTCCACTTGAAACTTTGAACTTCATTATGATGGGGCCAAGGCGCCCCGACATTGCCACTCTTTGACCTGACTATCGCGGCTGGAAGCCGCTCCTACTTAATGTGGTCGAGGATCCCGTCGAGTTCATCCAGGCTGTTGTACTGGATCACCAGCTTGCCCTTACCCTTGGCGCCGTGCTGAATCGCCACCCGGGCGCCGATCTTATCGCCCAGATCCTGCTCAAGGCGGCGAATGTCGGGGTCGACCTGCTGCTCCGTTTTCTTCGGCTGCCCTTCGGGATGCTCCTGGGTACGCTTGACCAGCCGCTCGGTTTCCCGCACGGACAGCCCTTTGGCCACCACGCTCCGCGCGATCTGACTTTGCTGTTCACCGTCGAGGGCAAGTAGCGCACGGGCATGCCCCATCTCCAGGTCGCCGTTCTCCAGCATGCGTTTGACATCCTCGGTGAGGCTGAGCAGCCGCAGCAGATTGGAGACCGAGGCTCGGGATCGGCCCACCGCATCGGCGGTCTGTTGGTGGGTCAGGCCGAACTCCTCGATCAGGCGGGACAGCGCCATCGACTCCTCCATGGGGTTGAGCTCTTCACGCTGGATGTTCTCAATCAGCGCCATCGCCATGGCCGCCTGATCGGTCACATCGCGTATTACCGCCGGAATCTCATGCAGACCGGCTAGCTGGGCGGCGCGCCAGCGGCGCTCGCCGGCGATAATCTCGTAACGGTCCCCCGCGATCGGACGCACCACAATCGGCTGCACTACGCCTTGAGCGCGGATTGAGTCGGCCAGCTCCTCCAGCGTATCCGGGTGCATGTCGATACGCGGTTGGTAGACCCCGCGCTGCAGCAGCTCCACAGGGATCTTGCGCAGCTGGCCGTCCGCCTCCGCCTCTTCCACGGTCTCGGGGGTGCCCTGTTCTATCGCACTGGCGCCGCTGCTTCCCAGCAGTGCATCCAACCCTTTACCCAATCCTCGTTTTTTCGCTGCCATTACTCTTATCCAATCAAATCCAAAGCAATCACCGCGTCCTGCTCTCGCTCCTCACCTACCTCCGTGTAGGCGAAGGGGCAAAGGACGCTAAGGAAACCTTATCTTTTACGGGTTGCTGAAAACTTACCCTCTCATCGGCATCAAGGCAGCTACCTGAGTAGTGGCACTTCAGCATATCTTGCCCCCTGCCCCCTACGGTTACCATATCGCGCAACCACACAACCGAGCCACTGCCCTGAGAGTGTCACGCTCGGCCTATAGCCTATCTGCATTTATTATTCACCTTCGCGCTCTTTGCGCCTTTGCGGTGAGCTATTGTCAAACCGCCTCTTTCTGCTCGCCGCTGCGGCGCAGGATCTCGCCGGCCAGCGCCAGATAGGCCACCGCACCGCGCGAGGTGCGATCGTACTTCAATGCCGGCACCCCGTGACTCGGCGCCTCGGCCAGACGCACATTGCGGGGGATCACCGTGCGGTAAACCTTCTCGCCAAAGTGCAGGATCAACTGACCGGAGACGTCGGTGGAGAGGTTATTGCGCGGGTCATACATGGTGCGCAACAAGCCCTCGATCTCCAGATGGGGATTGACGGAGCCCTGGATCTGCTCGATGGTGTTCAACAGTGCCGAGAGCCCCTCCAGGGCATAGTATTCGCACTGCATCGGGATCATCACCGAATCGGCCGCCACCAGCGCATTCAAGGTCAGCATGTTCAGTGAGGGGGGGCAGTCAATCAGGATAAAATCGTAGTTATCGCGGACGGGCGCCAGGGCCTGGTGCAGACGCTGCTCGCGGGCCACCATCATGTTCATCAGCTCCACCTCGGCGGCGGTCAGGTCACCGTTGGTGGGAAGCACATCGTAGCTGGAGGCCTCGGCATGCACTATGGCGTCGCGGGCCGGCGCCTTGCCCAGCAGGACATCGTAACTGCTGACCGCAAGCTCCGTGTTGTCGACCCCGCTGCCGACGGTGGCATTGCCCTGCGGATCGATGTCGACCACCAGCACCTTGCGCTTTGTCGCCACCAATGAGGCGCCCAGATTGATACAGGTGGTGGTTTTCGCCACCCCGCCTTTCTGGTTGGCCACTGCAATGATCTTGCCCATACTTGTCTCACTCCCCGCTACTGACTGTCCGCTGTCGCTATTCTCGATCGATACGCAGCAGATGTCGCTGCTCCTTTTCCAACCCCGGCACCTTCAGCGCAATCACCTCTTTCAGGCAAAAGCCCTGCGGCAGTTCGGCCAGTTCCGCTTCGGGAACGGCCCCCTTCATCGCCAGAAACTCCCCATCCGGGGCTAAAAGGTGGCGGGAGCCTTTCAGGATATCAGCAACCGAGGCAAAAGCGCGAGTAATTATGCAATCAAAGAGCTGATCATCCCGATACTCCTTCACCCGCGCATGCACCACCGTCACATTTTCCAACCTCAGCGCCGCCTTTGCCTGGACCAGAAAGCGGGTCTTCTTGCTGTTGGTGTCCAGCAACACGAACTGCCTTCCGGGAAAGACCAGCGCCAGCGGAATGCCCGGCAGGCCGCCGCCCGTGCCCACATCGATGACCCGCTGCCCCGTCAGGTAAGGCACCACCGCCAGCGAATCGAGCAGGTGACGGGTGACCATCTCGGCCGGATCCCGCACCGCAGTCAAATTATAGGCACGATTCCACTTGGCCAACAGCTCCACATAGGCGATCAGCCCGTCCCGCACCGCCTCGGGCAGATCCAGCCCCAGCCGCTCCAGCCCCGCATCCAGTTTCGTTCTGAGTCCCGTCACGTACAAAAAACCTCAACGCAAAGGCGCAAAGACGCAAAGGGCGCAAAGAAAACCCTTTTGAATGATGGCAGCACTCTTTTGCCTGCGACCAAAGAAATTGCTGTCGGTGCGCATACCCCCTGCATTCCTGATCATTAACCCTTTGCGCCCTTTGCGCCTTTGCGGTGCGATGCCTTTTTCAGATGCACCAGTAGGATGGAGATGGCGGCGGGGGTGAGGCCGGGGATGCGTGAGGCCTGGCCGATGGTGGTGGGTCGGTTCTTGGCCAGTTTCTCCTGCACTTCGGCGGAGAGGCCGCGCACCTCGCTGTAATCCAGATCCTCGGGCAGCGGGGTATCCTCGTTACGACGGGCCTTTTCGATCTCCTCGCGCTGGCGCTCAATATAGCCGGCGTATTTAGCCTGGATTTCCACCTGCTCGGCTACCTGCATATCGGACACCGGCTCCAGCTCCGGCATCAACGCGAAAAGGTCCGGATAGCTGACATCGGGGCGGCGCAGCAGCTCCTCCAGACGATATTCCCGACTTAGTTCAGCACCCAGCACCGCCTTGGCATTGGTCACCTTGCCCGGATGGGCGAAGGTGCTGTGCAGGCGCTTTTGCTCCTGCTCGATCGCCTCGCGCTTGGCCTCGAACACCGCCCAGCGTTCATCGTCCACCAGCCCCAGCTCCCGGCCTGTCGGGGTCAGGCGCAGATCGGCGTTGTCCTCGCGCAGCATCAGCCGGTACTCGGCGCGGGAGGTGAACATGCGGTAGGGCTCTGCGGTGCCGCGGGTAATCAGGTCATCCACCATCACCCCGATATAGCCCTCATCGCGGCGCGGTGACCAGGGCTCCTTCTGCTGTACCTGACGGGCGGCATTGAGGCCCGCCAGCAGCCCCTGGGCGGCGGCTTCCTCGTAGCCTGTGGTGCCGTTGATCTGGCCGGCGAAAAAGAGACCCGGCAGATGCTTGGTCTCCAGGCTCGGCTTGAGATCGCGCGGATCGAAAAAGTCGTACTCGATGGCGTAGCCTGGCCGGGTGATCACCGCCTGCTCCATACCGCGCATGGAACGGACCAGCTCAAGCTGCACATCGAACGGCAGCGAGGTGGAGATGCCGTTGGGGTAGACCTCGTGAGTGGTCAGCCCCTCCGGCTCGATGAAGATCTGGTGCGAAGCCTTGTCGGCAAAACGCACCACCTTGTCCTCGATAGAGGGGCAGTAGCGCGGCCCCACCCCTTCGATGATGCCGCCATACATGGGCGAGCGGTCCAGCCCGCCGCGGATGATCGCGTGGGTTCGCTCGTTGGTGTGGGTGATATAGCAGGGTACCTGCTCCGGGTGTTCCTCGGGGCTGCCCAGGAAGGAGAAGACCGGCGCCGGGTCATCCCCGGGCTGAGGCTCCATCACGCTGTAATCGATGGTCCGGCCGTCAATGCGAGGCGGGGTACCGGTCTTAAGCCGGTCCACCCGAAACGGCAGCTCGCGCAGCCTATGGGCCAGGGCATTGGCCGGCGGATCCCCGGCTCGGCCACCCTGATAGTTGATTTGGCCGATGTGGATCACCCCGCCGAGGAAGGTGCCGACGGTAAGCACCACGGTCGGAGCGCGGAATTTCAGCCCCATCTGGGTCACTACCCCGGCGACCCGATCGCCCTCAACGATTAGATCCTCCGCCGCCTGCTGGAACAGGGTCAGATTAGGCGTGTTTTCCAGCGCGTATCGGACCGCCGCCTTGTAGAGCTGCCGATCCGCCTGAGCGCGGGTGGCGCGCACCGCCGGCCCCTTGGAGGCGTTAAGGATGCGAAACTGGATCCCCCCCCTGTCGATGGCGCGGGCCATCAGACCGCCCAGGGCGTCCACCTCCTTCACCAGGTGGCCCTTGCCGATACCGCCGATGGCCGGATTACACGACATCTGCCCCAACGTATCGATGTTATGGGTCAGCAGCAGGGTGCGTACACC
>JAWOIT010000063.1:0-4225 GCA_046484535.1 Pseudomonadota bacterium
CTCGCTGAGGCGGCACTCAAGTCCCTCGGTCATGGTCACCGCCAGCTTGATCATCGAGTAGCTGTCGTGGCACTGCCCCACATCGAGCAATCTGGGTATGGCGCCGATCGCACCGGATACACGCCCGTTGAAACGGTGCTTGATACAGCCCAGGGTCAGTATCACCGTCTCCCGCGGTACGCACTCGACAAACTCGCTGTAGTAGTGATGGCCGGGGCTTGTGCCGTTGCAGCCGCCGAGAAGAAAAAGATGCCTGATCGCACCTTCCCTGATTGCGCCGGTCAGCCTGCCGGATAGCGCCTGGACGGCATCGCCGCTGAAGCCGGTAGTGACGGTTAGGTTTTCTGCCGTTTCTCTGAAACCGGGAAGTATCCGGGCGGCCTCGATGAGGGCGGAAAAATCGTTGTTCTCAATGCCATGGATACCGGGCCGACCGGCCCGGCCCAGTGTGAACAGCCGTTCCCGGTAACTCTCCCCGGGTTCGATCAGGCAGTTGGAGTCCACCAGGATGGGGCCTGGAAAGGCATCAAAATCCCATTGCTGTGCTTGCCAGGAACCACCGTAGTTTCCAACCAAATGAGGGAATTTTCTCAATTCGGGATAGCTGTGGGCGGAGAGAAGGTCCCCGTGGGTATAGATATGGATACCGCTGTCTTCGGTTGCTTCGAGCAGGGCGGCGAGATCGGCCATATCATGACCGCTGACCAGGATCGCCTTGCCCGCCACCGGTGCGACCCGCACACGGGTAGGTTTGGGTGCGCCGAATCTGCCGGTGATGGCCTCATCGAGCAGCTCCATCACCATCAGGTTGAGCGTACCGACATTGAGCGCCTTTTCCAGCATTGTTTCGATATCGGTCGGTGCCGAGCCCGGGTAGTCGAGCAGCCTCTCCAGCTCCTTGTAGACCTCATCGCTCTCCTTGCCGAGCTTGAAGGCATGGTGGGCGTGTGCCGCTACCCCCTTTAACCCGCTCAACAGCAGTGAATGAAGACCGCGGAGCTCCTCGCCGGCCGTTTCAAACCCGCTTACGGACACCGCTGAGGCTTCATCGAACAGCGCTTGAGTGTCGGCAGGTAGTGTGTAGGCGGCGGGCCCGCCGGGCCGTTCAATTGTTGTCCCCTTCACCCATGCCGTCTGCTCGTAAATGGTTTTTACGCGCCGGTGTACCTGTGCCGCCTCCTGCAGCAGTCGGACAACGCCGTCGGCATCGTAATGGCGACGGGTCACTGTGATGGAGAGGGCATGGATGATAAAGCGGTCGGCGGAAATATCCGCTGTGCCCAGGGCGCGGGCGCGCCGGGCGTAGGCGGCGATGCCCATGAGTTGATAGACAAGCAGGTTCTGAAGAGCGGATGCATTACTGTCTACGTCACAGCCTCCGGCTGTGGCGGAGCAACCGACAGTCTCATCGCTTCGGCTCATCTCGTCCTCATGCTTGTTAAACACCCCGAACCTCTCCATTTGCCGCGCAATACTAAAATGCCAAGACTGGCAGAAGCCGTTAGAGTGAGACTTGATCTCAGTCAACGTTCCGTCAATAAACCGGTGATTAAAAGGCATCGAAAGATAACGCGATAATACAGAGTTCGAAGCCCGCCTGGTCGAGTCCGTCGGTATAGGTCAGCTAGTCGTATATTTTCAGCCTACACAAGAAGTGCCCCTTTGGGTGCCTGGTCTAATGAGATGCGTGTGAGAGGGGGGAGGCGCACTTTAATGCGCCCGAAGGGTGAGGGCCAGGACGGTGCTCATCAACCTGGGGTGTAACGTAGCAAAGGGCTTAATACAACACAGTAATTTGGTGGGCCCACCAGGACTCGAACCTGGGACCAAGGGATTATGAGTCCCCTGCTCTAACCAACTGAGCTATGGGCCCGAAAAAAGCGATTATACGGAAAAAATTTGTATTCGTCTTCGTGTCTGAATAGGAAATTGCCGGTCTGTGAATCAGGATGTGGCTTAGGGGTATCGCGATCGGAGCGTTGCTCCCACGATCCTTGTTATTTCTATTGACTCAGTAGCCGCTGGAGACTCTTTATCCCTATTAAGGGCTTGTTATAAGGCAGGGGATAAAAAAACGGCACCCGAAGGTGTAATGCCGATCAGTTAAGCAATAATTTAACATGTAGGAGCGGCTTCCAGCCGCGATTTTATTCTTAAGTCGCGGCTGAAAGCCGCTCCTACAAGCTATGGTTTTCCTTAACTGACCAGCGTTACACCCGAAGGTGCCGTTTGGTGTCCCGAGCGGGATGGTCGCTGATTAGCTGCCGCCACCCTCGGAGTCGAGGAAGCTGCGCAGGTTCTCCGAGCGGGTCGGGTGGCGCAGTTTGCGCAGCGCCTTGGCCTCGATCTGGCGGATACGCTCGCGGGTAACGTCGAACTGCTTACCGACTTCCTCAAGGGTATGGTCGGTGTTCATGTCGATACCGAAACGCATGCGCAGGACCTTGGATTCCCGGGCGGTAAGCCCTTCCAGTACGTTTGTGGTGGATTCGCGCAGCCCCTCGGAGGTTGCGGAATCAACCGGCGAGAGCACGTTGCCGTCCTCAATGAAATCGCCCAGGTGTGAATCTTCGTCATCACCGATTGGGGTCTCCATGGAGATCGGCTCCTTGGCGATCTTGAGCACCTTGCGTACTTTGTCCTCAGGCATCTCCATACGCTCTGCCAGCTCTTCCGGGGTGGCCTCACGGCCCATCTCCTGCAGCATCTGGCGGGAGATGCGGTTGAGCTTGTTGATGGTCTCAATCATGTGCACCGGAATGCGGATGGTGCGGGCCTGGTCCGCGATGGAGCGGGTGATGGCCTGACGGATCCACCAAGTGGCGTAGGTCGAGAACTTGTAGCCGCGGCGGTATTCGAATTTGTCGACCGCTTTCATCAGACCGATGTTGCCCTCCTGGATGAGATCCAGGAACTGCAGCCCGCGGTTGGTGTACTTCTTGGCGATGGAGATCACCAGTCGCAGGTTGGCCTCGACCATCTCTTTCTTCGCGCGGCGTGCCTTGGCCTCGCCGATGGACATGCGGCGGTTGATGTCCTTGATCTCGGCGATGGACATACCGCGGTCTTTCTCCAGCGTGGCAAGCCTGGACTGGATGCGTTTGATCTCACCGGCATACTCATCGAGCGCTTCGGCGTAGCCTTTGTCGCCTTTGACGTGCTCATCCAGCCAATTGAGGTTGGTTTCATTCTCCGGGAAGCTGGAGATGAAATCCTTTCGCGGCATTTTCGCCTCATTGACGCACACGCTCATGATCTGGCGCTCGTAGCTGCGGATACTGGCAACCAGGCCGCGCAGGTTTTTTACCATGCGGTCTACCAGTTTGGGGGCCAGGCGAAACTCAAGGAAAGCCTCGGTCAGCTCCTTTTGCAGCTTCTGGCTGGTTTTATGCTCTTTACTGTGCTTGGCGATGGCGTTGACGGTCTTGGTATAGAGCTTTTCCATTGCAGCGATGCGCTCGCGCACCTCCTCGATATCGAGGCTGTTATCCTCTTCCTCGTCGTCCTCATCGCTATCCGCCGCACCGGCGGTTTGATCAGCTTTGGGCGCGGCGGGAGTCGGCGCGGCAGCCTCTTCCTCGGCGTCGACAAAGCCGGTGATGACATCGGTCAGGCGCATTTCGCCTTCTTCCACCTGATGGAACTCACGCAGCAGCTCGGCGATGGTCTCCGGGTGGCTGGCCAGTGCAGCCAGCATCTGGTTCATGCCGTCTTCAATGCGCTTGGCGATCTTGATTTCGCCCTCGCGGGTCAGCAGCTCCACGGCGCCCATTTCGCGCATGTACATGCGGACCGGGTCGGTGGTACGGCCGAATTCACTGTCCACGGAGGCCAGCGCGGCGGCGGCTTCCTCGGCGGCGTCTTCGTCGGCAGTCACAGAGTCCCCGGCAATGGCAAGGGTATCGGCGTCCGGTGCAACTTCATGCACGTTGATACCCATGTCATTGATCATACTGATGATGTCTTCGATCTGATCCGGGTCGACAATGTCGCTGGGAAGGTGATCGTTGACCTCGGCATAGGTCAGGTAACCCTGCTCTTTGCCTCGGGCAATCAGTAGCTTAAGTTGGGACTCTTGTTCCTGTTGCATCATGGTCACTGTGTCTCGGTTGTGTTGCGACGCCCCGAGGGGAGTCATGTAAATCTCGTAATCGAACGTCTAAGCATAGACGATAAACCGGTTTTTGCCACCCGGAAGGGAGAATGAGGCCATTAGTACCTCATT
>JAWOIT010000150.1:0-30104 GCA_046484535.1 Pseudomonadota bacterium
TCGCAAAGAATCTCGGTGGCATCCAGCTTGCATTGATGTTGCCGACAGCTGATTTGTCCTGATCCATACTGATTTGAAATGAGCCGTCCCGCCCATGCGGTGGGCTCCCACCTCCAAACCCGGGAGCCCCCGAGGAGTCAGGACGAGGAGGGCACCGGAGATGAAGCGGCGCGTCTCCCCCCAACTGGATCACACCGCACTCCAAGTGGGGCATCCACTCCACCTACCAGGACAACCAGCGCATGCTGACCCTGTTCCGTGGTGGGCCGTATGTGTGGCTCTCAGAGGAGGACGCCAAGTCGGTCGGCCTGGAAGACAACGACTGGATCGAGGCACTCAACGACAACGGCGCCACCATGGCCCGTGTGGTGGTGAGTCAACGCGTCCCCCGCGGCATGGCCATCATGTACCACGCCCAGGAGAAGAACGTGAACGTGCCGGGCTCGCCCACCACCGGCAAGCGCGGCGGCATCCTCAACAGTGTCACTCGCGTGGTGGTCAAACCGACGCACATGATTGGCGGTTACGCGCAGTTCTCGTATGCCTTCAACTACATGGGGCCGGTCGGCTCCAACCGCGACGAGTTCGTGCTGGTGCACAAGATCGCCGACAAGGACATCGACTGGCTCGAACGGCCGCTCACCCCGGAACGCGAAGGCAAGCCGAACCCTCCGGGCATCAACAACTGATAAAACATCTAACGCAAAGGCGCAAAGGTGATGAATGAAATTAGAGGTAAGCAAAACATGATGAGTACTCATCCAAAGCACTTTCATGACTTTGCGTTCTTTGCGCCATTGCGCCTTTGCGTTTAAAACAGATTCCTGAAAAGGGAGATAGTGAAATGAAAATCCGTGCACAAATCGCCATGGTGTTGAACCTGGATAAATGCATCGGTTGCCACACCTGTTCGGTGACCTGCAAGAATGTCTGGACCAACCGTAAAGGTGTCGAGTACGCCTGGTTCAATAACGTCGAGTCCAAACCCGGCATCGGCTATCCCAAGCAGTGGGAAAACCAGGACAAATGGAAAGGCGGCTGGGTGAAGAAAAACGGCAAACCGGAGCTCAAGGCCGGCGGCCGCAGCAGCAAGCTGCTGAACATCTTCTCCAACCCGGATATGCCCGAAATCGACGACTACTACGAACCCTTCGAGATGGACTACCAGCGGCTGCAGCGCGGACCGCTGCGCGAGGCGGCGCCCACCGCCCGCCCCCGCTCCCAGCTCACCGGCGAGACCATGGAGAAGATCCACTGGGGACCGAACTGGGAGGACGACCTGGCCGGCGAGTTCGACAAGCGCAGCGTCGATAAAAATTTCGACGGCATCCAGAAGCAGATGTACAGGGAGTTCGAGAACACCTTCCATATGTACCTGCCGCGACTGTGCAACCACTGCCTTAATCCGGCCTGCGTCGCCTCCTGCCCCTCCGGCTCGATCTACAAGCGCGAGGAGGACGGCATCGTATTGGTGGACCAGGACAAGTGCCGCGGCTGGCGCATGTGCGTCAGCGGTTGCCCCTATAAGAAGGTCTACTACAACTGGGAGTCGGGTAAGGCGGAAAAGTGCATCGGCTGCTACCCGCGTATCGAATCGGGCATGCCCACCGTCTGCGCCGAATCGTGCGTCGGCCGCATCCGCTATCAGGGGGTGATCCTCTACGATGCCGACCGCATCGAAGAGGCCGCCTCCAGCGATGACAATGGCCTGTACGATGCACAGATGGGCATCTTCCTCGATCCCAACGATCCAAAGGTTATCGAACAGGCCCGACACGACGGCATCCCCGAGAGCTGGATCGAGGCGGCGCAGAAATCGCCGGTATGGAAGATGGCGATGGAGTGGAAGATCGCCTTCCCCATCCACCCGGAATTCCGCACCCTGCCGATGATGTGGTACGTGCCACCGCTCTCGCCGGTACAGAGCCAACTCGACCAGGGCAACCTGCCCACGGAGGCCGACGGCAATATTCCCAAATCCGAGGCGCTGCGTTTCCCGGCACAATATCTGGCCAACCTGCTCACCGCAGGCGATACCCAGCCCATCCTCGGCGCCCTGAACCGCCTGTTGGCGATGCGCAGCTACCAGCGCAGCAAGCATGTGGACGCTGAGGTCAATACCGCCGCACTGGATGCCGCCGGCATCAGCGCCGATCAGGCCGAGGAGATGTACCGCTACCTGGCGATCGCCAAACACGAAGATCGCTTCGTTATTCCCACCTCACGGGAGGAGTACCTGCACGATGACATCTACGCCTACCAGGGCCAGATGGGCTTCTCTCCCGGCAACACCAGCTCCAGTGGCGAGAGCGGCTTCTCCCTGTTCCCCTCACGACGCACCGCCAACGAGGTACCGATCGAATTCGTGCCCCGCCCGAAGCAGAAAGAAAAGGTTTGAGGAGGCAATCATGATTCTTTATCGCATTCTTTCCCGACTGCTCGACTACCCGGACCCGGATCTCAGGAGCAATCTCGATACGATCCGCGAAGTAATCGAAAAAGAGAGTTCACTCCGGGAGGAGGAACGAACCGTCATCCACGAGTTTCTCGAGCAACTACAGGGCGAAAGCCTGATGCAGCTTCAACAGGACTATGTCCGGACCTTCGATATGGTGCCGGAACACAGTCTGCACCTGACCCACCACCTGTTCGGCGACGACCGCGGCCGGGGACCGGCGCTGGTTGATCTAAGCGAGCACTACAAGGGTATGGGGTTGGAGATGAGGGAGGGGGAACTTCCCGATTACCTACCCCTGATTCTCGAATATGTCGCGACGCTGGATGAGATGGCGGCACGGATGTTCCTTGCTGATGCCGGCAAGGTGCTCACCGTGCTGGCCGCCAATCTGGAAAATGCCGACAGCCGCTATGCACCGCTGCTGCGGCTTGTCGAACAACGTGGCCGGCTGGCCCAAACTGCAGCATGAAGGAGATCCGCCATGACTCTGCATGAATTTATCTTCGGCGCCTACCCCTACCTGGCCGGGACCATCTTCCTGGCCGGTAGCTGGCTGCGCTTCGACCGTGAACAGTACACCTGGAAATCCGACTCAACACAGCTTTTATCGAAAAAGGGTATGCGTCTGGCCAGTAACCTGTTCCATATCGGCATCATCGCCATCTTCTTCGGCCACCTCATTGGCATGCTGACACCGCACAGCTGGTTTCAGGCGATGGGCATCTCCGACTTGCAGCATCAATATCTCGCCATCATCGCCGGTGTCATTTTCGGCGGTATGACGTTGATTGGCGGATTGATGCTGTTTTTCCGCCGCCTGAACAACCCGCGCATTCGGGCCGCGGGACGCAAGCGTGACGCCTTCACCATCGGCTGGCTGGTGGCGACCGTGCTGCTCGGCCTTTCCACCATCCCCTGGTCCCTGGGCCATGCCGCCAAGGGTGATGCGGGAACCATGCTGCTGCTGGTGGAGTGGGTGCAGAGTGTCGCTGTCCTGCGTCCCAACCCCGCCCTCATCGCCGGGGTGGACACCGTCTACAAGCTACACATCTTTTTCGGCATGACGGTGTTCCTGATCTTCCCCTTCACCCGCCTGGTTCATGTATGGAGCGTACCGTTTGGCTATTTGGGACGGGCCTATCAACTCGTTCGCACCAAACACATCGCTGTTCGCTAAGCCTTCGGTCGTCTGTGCCCCGGCACAGGCGGCCGGCATACACCCATTGCCGGAGGAGTACCGATGCTGACCAATCCATCCTGCCATAAAAACCAATTGCTCGATGTCGCCGGCGAACAGGTCCTTATGATAATGAGGGCTATATCCAGGACATGAACGACTGGTCAGAGGATTTTGCCCGTGCCCTGGCCGAAGTGGAGGGACTGGCGCTGACTGATGAGCATTGGGAGGTGATCAACTACATCCGCGATTACTACGAAGAGCATCAGGTGCAAGCCCAGGTTCGCACCATGATCAAGCACTTTGCCAAGGTGTGGGGGCCGGAGCGCGGCAACAACCGCTATCTGCATGACATTTTTCCCAAGGGCGGGCCACAGAAACAGGGCAACCGTCTGGCAGGGATCCGCCGCACCCGGGGTGAGCACTAACCCATAGCCAACATATTAAGCTGTCACCAGAGCAAACCTGTCATTCTGAACGGAGCAAATCAGGCCTGTGAACGAACTTGAGTACCTGTTTAGAAACAATCGCCACTGGGCCGGCCGACTGCGCAGCTACAATCCGGACTTTTTCCATGAGCTGGCGGAACAGCAGACTCCGGAGTTTCTTTGGATCGGTTGCTCTGACAGTCGGGTTCCGGCCAATGACATCGTCGGTTTGATGCCGGGTGAGTTGTTTGTGCACCGCAACATCGCCAACCTTGTGATCCACAGTGATATCAACGCCTTGTCGGTGCTTCAGTTTGCCGTCGATGTGCTAAAAGTACGGCATATCATCGTCTGCGGCCACTACGGCTGCGGCGGCGTCCGCGCCGCCATGCAGCAACAGGAGCTGGGCTTCATCGATAACTGGCTGCGCCACATCCGCGATGTCTACCACAAACACAGCCGGGAGCTGGCGCAATTGGCTACGGAGGAGCAGCGGCTAAACCGGTTGTGTGAGCTGAATGTTCTTGAACAGCTTAACCACGTCTGCGAGACCAGCATCGTACAGAATGCCTGGGCCAGGGGGCAGGAGTTATCGGTCCATGGCTGGATTTACTCCATCTGCGACGGCCATCTCCGTGACCTGCATATGAGCATCAACAGCCAGCAACAAGTCCATCCTAACTACCGGGTATTCCTCGAACCGGATTCGGCCACCGGCAAACGCGCGGTGGAGTAATACCGCCTGCCGCCTTTGCCACCCGGAGGCGTAACCCCGCTGGACAGGTTTTTTTTGGGATACCTCACATAACCCTTCCTATCTTATTGATTTATCACGCGCCAAATGCGACCATTTGCGACTGTTTTTCAAGCAACATCAAGCGGGTATCCCCATCGTGACGACACCTCTGAAAACCGCCGTGATCGGCGTCGGTTATCTGGGCCGCTTTCATGCCCAGAAATACGCCGCCCTCCCCCAGGCCGAGTTGGTGGCCGTGGCCGACGCCAACAGCGAAAACGCCGAGAAGGTCGCTGCCGAGTGCAACACCAAGGCGGTCAGCGATTATCGTGAACTGTTCGGGCAAGTCGATGCGGTGAGCATCGTCGTCCCCACCCAGCTACACTACCAGGTCGCCAAAGAGTGCCTGGAGAACGGCATCCACGTGCTGCTGGAAAAACCGATGACCGTCACCGTGGATGAGGCCGATGAGCTTATCACCATCGCCAAGGAAAAGAATCTGGTGCTGCAGGTCGGCCATCTGGAGCGCTTCAACTCAGCAGTGCTGGCGCTCAAACCGGTGTTAACCACCCCACAGTTTATCGAATCGCACCGCCTGGCGGCGTTCAATCCCCGCGGTGCGGATGTCAATGTGGTGCTGGATCTCATGATCCACGATATCGATATCATCCAGAACCTGGTGCAGTCGCCGATCAAGAAAATCGACGCCAACGGCGTCTCGGTACTGACCGATGAGCATGACATCGCCAACGCTCGTATCACCTTCGAGAGCGGCTGCGTGGCCAACGTCACCGCCAGCCGGGTGAGCATGAAGGGGCAGCGCAAGATGCGCATCTTCCAGCCTGAGGCCTACATCTCCATCGACTTCCAGGACAAGGTGCTGAGCGTCCACCGCAAGGGCGACAAGGAGATGTTCCCGGGGATCCCGGAGATCACCTCCGAGGAGAGCATCTTCGATAACTCCGATGCCATACTCGCCGAGGCCGAGGCCTTCATCGAGGCAATTAACAGCGATACTGCGCCGCCTGTCACCGGGGAAGAGGGACGCCAGGCGCTGGCTACCGCGATTCAGATCAGCGAACTGCTTAACAATCAACCGGGCCTCAAGGCCTGAGAGGACGAACACAATGATCCCAATGGTGGACCTCAAAGGTCAGTACCTCGAGCTTAAAGACGAAATCGATCAGGGCCTGCTGCGGGCGCTGGAAGCCACCCAGTTCATCCTCGGCCCCAATGTTCGCGCCTTCGAGGAAGAGGCCGCCGGCTATCTCGGCGTCAACCATGCCGTCGGCTGCGCCTCCGGCACCGATGCGCTGCATCTGGCGCTGATCGCCGCCGGTGTGGGTGAAGGCGACGAGGTCATCACCACCTCCTTCACCTTCATCGCCACCGCCGAGGCGATCCTCTACGTCGGCGCCAAGCCGGTCTTCGTCGACATCGATGAGAAGACGATGAACATCGATCCCAATCAGATCGAAGCGGCAATCTCACCCAAGACCAAGGCGATCCTGCCGGTGCACCTTTTCGGCCAGCCCGCCGACATGGCCGCCATCCAGACCATCGCCGACAAGCACAACCTGGTGGTAGTGGAGGATTGTGCCCAGTCTTTCGGCGCCGATATCGACGGCAAGCAGACCGGCAGCATGAGCATCGCCGGTTGCTTCAGCTTCTTCCCCAGCAAGAACCTCGGCTGCTTCGGCGACGGCGGTCTCATCTCCACCAATGATGAAAAGGTCGCCGAACACCTGCGTGTGCTGCGCAATCACGGCAGCTGGAAGCGCTATCACCACTCGGAGCTGGGCTATAACTCCCGCCTCGATGAGTTGCAGGCAGTGATCCTGCGCGCCAAACTCAAGCGCATCGACCAGTACAACGACGGCCGCCGCCGCGTTGCCCACCGCTACTCCGCCGCCCTGGCCGAGATGGACGGCACCACCCCGCCGCACGAAGACGGTATCGGAAAACACGTCTACCACCAGTACACCCTGCTCAGCGAAAAGCGCGATCAGATCATGGCCGCCCTGCAGGACAAACAGATCGCCTGCGCCGTCTACTACCCTATCCCACTACACCAGCAGGAAGTGTTTGCCGACATGTGCCAGGGCGTCACCCTGCCAGTGACCGAAAAGATCGCCGGCCAGTGCATGTCGTTGCCGGTCTACCCGGAACTGGAAGACGACAAGGTCGATCAGGTGCTCGAGGTCATCCGCGGGGCGCTGTAATGGTGAGATAGCCACAGAACACACGGAAGACACGGACGTCTTTCTTTTGATGATCGCAACACACACAGGGAGGTGGCATGCTGCAAGAACAGGAACTGACTTACCGAATTCGCGGTTGTGTCTTTGAAGTTTTTAAACAGTTAGGGCATGGATTTGCAGAGAAGGTCTACGAACATGCTTTGATGGCTGAGTTTATTCTGCAGGGAATTCATGCAAGAAACCAGGTGCACCTGCCGGTAACCTACAAAGGAACTTCTGTTGGAGACTACTTTGCGGACATAATTGTAGAAAACCGTGTAGTACTGGAGCTTAAAGCTCAAACGCAAATATCCGCCATACATGAAACACAATTACTCAATTATTTGCGTGCAGGAAACTACCGTATCGGCATGCTAATTAACTTCACCTACCCCAAGGCTGTAATTAAGAGACTTATCATCTGATGTCGTCCGTGTATTCCGTGAGTTCCGTGGCCATTGTCTATGCATGATTCTACAAAACAGGTTTTGATCGTCGCCGGCGAGGCCTCCGGGGACCACCATGCCTCGCGCCTGGTCGAGGAGCTGCACAAGCGCGATCCGAACGTTCACTTTGCCGGTATCGGCGGCGAGCGCATGCGCAAAGCCGGTGTGGAGATCCTGGTCGACTCGGCGGACATGGCGGTTGTTGGGCTCATAGAGGTCCTGGCCAACTACCGCTTCCTCAAGGGAGTACTGGATCGCATGCGCCGGGAGCTGCGCGAACGCCGCCCCGATATGCTGATCCTGGTCGACTATCCCGACTTCAACCTGCGCCTGGCCAAAACCGCCAAAGAGCTGGGGATCAAGGTGCTCTACTACATCAGCCCCCAGGTCTGGGCCTGGCGTCAGAAGCGGGTCTACAAGATCAAGGAGCTGGTGGATATGATGGCGGTGGTCTTCCCCTTCGAGGTCCCCTTTTATGAAAAGGCCGGGGTGCCGGTACGCTTCGTCGGACATCCCCTGGTCGATGAGGTGGGCAGCGAGTTAACAAAGGAGCAGGCGCAACGGGAATTCGGCCTTGATCCGAAACGGCCGGTATTGGGCCTCTTCCCGGGCAGCCGTCGCAGCGAGATCAAGCGCCTGCTGCCGATCTTGCTGGAGAGTGCGGCAAGGCTCCAAAAAGACCTGCCTGAGGTACAGTTTATCCTGCCCCGCGCCTACACCCTGAGTGAGGAGTTTGTCGCCCCGTACCTTGCCGACACCGATCTTGACATTACCGTCGTTCCAAACCGCTTCTACGACGTCGCCCGCGCCTGTGACACCATTGTCAGCGCCTCGGGTACCGCAACCCTGGAGATTGCACTGATGCAGGTGCCGTTGGTGGTGCTCTATAAAATCGCCCCGCTCAGCTACCACATCATCTCCCGCCTCCTCAAAGTGAAGCACATTGCCCTGTGCAATATCGTCGCCGATGAGCGTGTTGCAACCGAGCTCATTCAGCACGACGCCACCCCGGAAAAGATCAGCCGTGAAACGCTTGCATTGCTGCAGGACCAGGCTAAAGCCGATCAGATGCGTGAGCGACTGGAAACGATAAGGGAAAAACTCGGCGGCCCGGGTGGCTCGGCGAATGTCGCCAAACTGGCGCTTGACTTGCTGGAGCAAAAAAGCAGCTAACAAGCAATCAATGGGAAGGCGCCGGGCAAGTTCGAGCCGTCGCAGGGACTAGGTGACAGGGCTGATTGGGTCGCGTCGAAAGCGCGACTTTTTAGCGAATGATGCTACGCGTGGTCTGTTCGAGAAAGTCGGCGAAACACGTAACTTCCTCCTGGGTCTCAGCCATTTGTGCAATCTTCCGCTTCGCTTCATCCAGGCTCAACCCCTGGCGGTAGAGTGCCTTGTAGGCACGCGTTAAATTTCGCAGCTGCTCTTCGGTGAAGCCCCGACGTTTGAGCCCCACCTTGTTGATGCCATGCGGTGCTGCCGGACTACCGGAGATCATCAGATAAGGCGGCACATCCTTGGAGATAGCACTGCCCATCGCCGTGAAGGCATGATCACCGATGGCGCAGAATTGGTGCACCAGGGTAAAGCCGCTGAGAATGACATAATCGCCGACAATCGCATGCCCGGCCAAGGAGGCGTTGTTGGAGAAGATCACATGATTGCCGACCCGGCAGTCATGGGCAATGTGAATATAGGCCATCAGCAGATTGTCGTTGCCGATGCTGGTCACACCGCCACCACTGACGGTGCCGCGGTTGATGGTGACAAATTCGCGAATGGTGTTGCGATCCCCGAGCTCGAGAAGTGTCGGCTCGCCGGAATACTTGAGATCCTGCGGGTCTTCGCCGATGGAGGCGAACTGATGAATCTTGTTGTCACAACCCATCCTGGTGGGGCCTTTTATCACCACATGCGGGCCAATCCAGGTATTGGCCCCAATCTCCACATCGGCACCGATAACACTATAGGCACCTACGCTTACCCCCTCAGCAATCTTGGCTGAAGGATCGATAATCGCTGTGGAGTGAATATCGCTCATTTAACCGCCTGTTCCGCACACATCAAGTCGGCACTGGCCACAACCTTACCATCGACGCTCGCCTCGGCGGTGAATTTCCAGATACCACGCTTGGCTTTTACCAATTCTACCTCCAGTACCAGCTGATCACCGGGTACCACCGGCTGCTTGAAACGACAGTTGTCGATCGCGGCAAAGTAATAGAGTGAGCTACCATCCGGTTTCTTTTCAGTGGTTTTGAAAGCGAGAATCCCTGTGGCCTGTGCCAGCGCCTCCATAATCAGCACACCGGGAAAAATCGGGCGCTCCGGGAAGTGACCGGTAAACATCGGTTCATTGACCGACACATTTTTGAGCGCCTTGAGACGCTTGCCCGGTTCGCATTCAAGAACACGGTCGACCAGCAAAAAAGGGTACCGATGGGGAAGGTGTGCAAGGATTTCTTGAATATCCATTGTGTTCAATGTCGTTAACCTTCTTTTGTTTTCTCGTTCAATGCTTTCTCCAGCTTTCGAATGCGACGGGACATCTCGTCCAGCTGTTTAAAGCGTACATAGTTTCTCTGCCACTGTGACTTTGGCTCAAGCGGCGTGCCGGATGAATAGACACCCCGGGTTTCAATGGAGTTGGGTACCAGCGACATCGCAGTGACGGTAACACCATCGGTTATCTTAAGGTGACCGAGTATGCCTACACCGCCCCCTATAGCGCAATGCTCACCGATATCAGCACTACCGGCCACACCCACACAACCGGCCATAGCAGTGTGACTACCTATTCTCACGTTGTGGGCGATTTGAATCTGATTATCCAGCTTCACACCGTTTTCTATCAGTGTATCCTCGATGGCGCCACGATCAATGCTGGTATTGGCGCCTATTTCCACATCATCACCGGTAATAACACGCCCGAGTTGATGTATTTTAACCCACTTACCCTTGTCATTGGCGAAACCAAAGCCATCGGACCCGATAACCGCACCGGAGTGGATTACGGCACGCCGGCCGATTATACAATCATGGTAGACAGTGACATTTGCGTGAATCACAGAATTATCACCAATTCTGGCTTTATCGCCAATGACACTGCCGGCACCGATAGAGACACCATCACCCAGAACGGCGTCTCTCCCTATCACGCTATGCGGCCCTAATCTGACTCCTTTTCCCAGAGTAGCTGACTGATGCACACATGCAGTTGCATGAATTGAACTCTGCCTCTCGTCCTCTTCATCGGATCGCGAGGCAAACAGCGCCGTAAGGTGTGCATATGTAAGATAGGGATTTTCAGAAATCAGTGCATTGGATTGACAAAATTCACGCTCAGACGGGGGGAGAATTACCGCCCCGGCTTTAGACTGCTCAAGAGATTTCCGGTAACGGGAATCAACCATAAAGGTGATGCTGTCAGGCCCCGCATTCGCTAAAGTCGAAATACGGCTTACCTTATATTCAGTATCCCCATCCAGGTTAACACCTAGCTTCTCCGCCAACTGACCAAGTTTATAGTGCACGGTTAGAGTGCCTTCTTAATCACTGTTTTTTCGAATAATCCTTTTTCAGGCGTTCTATCACCTTATTAGTAATATCAACCCGATCACTGGCATAGATTACACCACTTTCCAAGATAAGATCGTATTCCATCTCTCTCGCCAGCGTAATAATGGATCTGGATATTTCGCGCTGCATTTTGGCGAGCTCTTCGTTGCGACGAATATTAACGTCCTCGGCAAAATCCTCACGCGCTCGTTTCAGATCACGCTGTTGACTATGAATATCACGCTCAAGCTTTCGCTGTTGTTCTTCACTCATCGTAAGTCTATCGCGTGTCAACTTATCCTCAAGGGAATTGATCTTTTTTTGTTCCGCGATGAGTTCAGCGTCACGTGTGGAAAATTCATCTTTTAATGTTTTACGGACAGCTTCAGCCTGCGGTGCCTGTTCCAGTACTTGAGGTGTGTTGACGAACGCAATATTAGGCGCATCGGCTGCATTGGCGCTTCCAGTAACCGTCAACACCAAAAACGAGGCGGCAGCCAGAGATTTCCTAAGTATGCTCATTTTCATATCCTGTTTGTTATCCCTGATTACTGGGTACCCAGTGTGAACTGGAATCTTTCAATTTCGCCAAAATCTTCAATATCATCCCAACCCCATGGATTAAGGGCATCAGCATAACTGAAGGTTAGCGGCCCGACCGGTGTTAACCAGCTCAGACTCAAACCGGCAGAATAGAGTATTGTTTTCTCACCGATACCATCATTCGTATCGAATACGTTACCCGCATCTACAAACGCCTTCAAACGCATCGACTTGCTATCCAAGTCCCACGGTGGGGCAAAAATGAGCTCAACATTACCCAACAGGCGGGCATTACCCCCTAAGGGATCCCCATTTGAGTCCCGTGTTCCCGGTGTTGAACTCAGGCTATTGGCACGATATCCACGAACCGTTCTGATGCCACCGGCATAGTAGCGTTCATACGGAGCGAGGGTAAGACTATCCCCATAAACATCCGCATAGGCCGCCTCCGCTTTTATCCCGAGCGTAAGATGTTTACTAACGGGAAAATAGTTCCTCTTGTTCACGCGCAATTTGTAGAAATTAAGACTCTCATCGGTTGCCGGAACAGCGACCTCACCGGTCACAGATAGTTCACCACCATCACTGGGAAAGATCGCTCGATTACGCGTATCACGTGACCAACCCAGCTCAGCACTGTAGGTGTCAAATTCACAATCTTCCGCATCACCGCCGGCTTCATCACAAAACTCAATAACCTCTGTCGAGGTATATTCATCTGTATTCAGTTTTGAACGTTCGTACCGTAGACCGTAACGCATGCGGTCATATTCGCTAACGGGAACACCGAATCTCAGTAACGCACCATAACTGTCCCGAGTATAATCGGAAGTATTCGCTTCAGCGGCATCGGTTTCCCGATAATACATACTTATAGTTCGACTGACTCCGTCGATAGTCCAGTATGGATCGGTGAAATTGAAGCTATAAGTCTTTGTAACTTTGCTATTGTCCAGTGCAAGGGATAGCCGTTGTCCTGTTCCCAAGAAGTTGTCCCAGTTCACACTGCTATTAACCAGGAAACCCTCAACATCACCGTAACCGATGCCAAAGTTAAAGCTTCCGAAAGCGAGCTTTTCGGTTACATCATAATTGACGTCAACCAAATCAGTACTACCTGGAACGGCCGGTGTGGAGACCTTGATATCATCGAAGTACCCCAACCGATTGAGGCGTGTGCGTGAACGCTCCACCTTGCTGGTGGAGAACCACCCTCCCTCCATCTGGCGCATCTCACGACGAAGAACTTCATCGTTCGTACGTACATTACCGCTTAGATTAATACGCCGTACATAGACACGCTTACCCGGGTCGACAAAATAAGCAAGAGAAACCTCCCGCTTTTCCTCGTCTATATCCGGTATCGGATTGATATTGGCGAAGGCGTAACCAATATCGCCCAATGCATCCGTGATCCGTTTGTTACTTTCCGTCACCTCCAGGCGTGAAAAAATATCACCTTTTTGGATACTGACAAGCTCTCTCAATTGCTCTTTAGGGATAATAGTATCACCCTGAATACTTACATCACGCACCTTATACTGCACACCTTCGGCAATATTTATGGTGATGTAGACGTGTTTCTTATCGGGTGTAATCGCAACTTGTGTCGATAGGATATCGAAATTGATATAGCCGTTATCCATATAGTGTGAACGTAGTGTTTCCAGATCTGCGGAAAGCTTCTGTTTTGAGTACTGATCACTACTGCTGAACCAACCGCCATCAGGGCCCAATAAAAAATTCTCCATTAACTCTTTATTGGTAAATACCGTATTGCCGATGATATTCATATGATGAATTGATGCCACCTCCCCTTCGGCGACCTCAATTTTGATGGCGACACGATTACGCTCCTTGGGCGTAACCGTAGAGCGGATACGCGCATTATATTTCCCCAGCGCGAGGTATTGTAGTTTCAGCTCCTGCTCAACTTTGCTAAGCATGGAACGATCAAAAACGCGCCCCTCACTAAAACCGATATGATTCAGGTTTTGGGTAAGCTGTTCCTTAGGGATATCTGAATTTCCCTCTATTTCAATACTCGCAATAGCGGGCCGTTCCTGCACAAAAACTACCAGCGTATTGCCATCCCGCTCAAGAACTACGTCATGAAAGAATCCTGTTTTAAACAGTGCATGTAGTGATGCATCAGCAGCGGAATTATCAAGCGTATCCCCCTCCTGTAGCGGCAGATAGTTATAGACTGTCCCAACAGAAATACGCTGCAAGCCCTCTACCCGGATATTTTCGATCACAAAAGGCTCGATGGCATGGGATAGCGTACTCCACGCCAAAAGAGCAAGCAGGGTAAAACGACGCAACAAGGGCATATTATCTCGCATCTTTAACTATTAATTGCTAATCCAGCGTAACAAGTCGTTATAAATCGCGACCATCATAAGGGCCAGGATCAGGGCAAGCCCGATACGTTGTCCTATCGCCTCGAATTCCAGTGAGACCGGCTTGCCCCGTACCGCTTCGATCAAATAATAAAGCAGGTGCCCTCCATCCAACACAGGAATAGGAAGCAAGTTCAACACCCCTAGACTGACACTGATTATCCCCAAAAACTTGAGAAATTGACTCAGTCCTGCAGAGGCTGACTGTTTTGCATATTGTGCGATACCGATGGGACCACTCAGGTTCTCTACTGATGCTCGCCCCATGATCATCTCACGGATCATCTTGAGCGTCAGAGTGCTTATGCCCCAGGTCTGCCCCAGTGCCGCCACCAAAGCCGGGGCGGCGTCATATTGCAGCTTGCTTCGCATCGACTCGTAAAGCGCCGGATCAATCCCGGCCGCTGCTCCGATTCTCCCCACTGTGCCGTCAGTACTCGGCATGGCCTCCGGGCGGAGCGAAACGGTTAGCTCCGTCCCCTCGCGCAGAATAATAAGCTCAAGTTCCTTTTGGGGGTGGGCGGAAACAACATCAATTAGGTCCTGCCATTGATTAACCGTCTTCCCTGCGGCAGCCAGTATCTTGTCGCCGACTACCAATCCGGCCTTTTCCGCCACTGAATCCGGCAACACTTGCCCAATGACCGGTTCAATAGGAGGCTGATATGCTTTGAGTCCCAGTTTTTCAAACAGTTCCTTCGGTTTGCTGTTGGCATCCACGTTATCGAACTGCAACTGCTTCTCTTGGGCAAGACCACCATCGAGCACGGTCAGCTTTACCGTCTCGTTCAGCATCATCTTCGGCATCACCGTTTCCATAACCGACTGCCAGGTCGGCGTCTCCTCTCCGTCGATGGAGAGTATCTCCTCGCCGCCGCGCAGTCCCGCCTCATAGGCAATGGTGCCCGTCTCAATCTCCCCCAATACGGGTTTTATGCCGTCAACACCGACGACGAACATCATCCAATAGGCGAAAATGGCAAAGATAAAATTAAACAGCGGCCCGGCAGCTACAATCGCACTGCGTTTGGCCAGCGGTTGGCGATTAAATGCACGGTGCAGCTCTTCATCCGCCACCTCGCCTTCACGCTCATCGAGCATTTTCACATAACCGCCTAACGGTATCGCGGCAATCATGTACTCTGTTTGATCCGGGCCTGAACGGCGCTGCCACAGTGGTTTGCCAAAACCGATGGAAAAACGCAGTACTTTAACGCCGCTCCAGCGAGCTACGAGGAAATGTCCCAGCTCATGCACGGCGATGAGTATACTCAGCGCCGCCAGGAATGAGAGGATGGTCAAAATCACATCAAGCACGACTGCCGGACTCCTGCAACAACTTCAACCGCAACCTCTCTGGCTGCGGCGTCATCTGAAAAAATCGTCTCTAATGAGTCCGCCGGGTTAATCGACATACGCTCCAATGTTGTTTCGATGATTCGAGGAATAGCCGTAAAGCCGATCCGCTCTTCCAGGAATGCCTCTACAGCAATCTCATTGGCGGCATTCAAGATGGTCGGCGCCGTTCCTCCCGTTTCCATCGCCTCAACACTTAAACGCAGGCAGGGAAAACGTTTTAGGTCCGGCTCTTCGAAGTCGAGCCTGGCGACACTGAACATGTCCAGGCTGGGTACGCCGGATTCGATACGCTCGGGCCAGGCCATGGCGTGAGCGATAGGAGTACGCATGTCAGGATTACCCATCTGGGCGAGCACCGAGCCGTCGGCGTATTCAACCATAGAGTGGATGACGCTTTGGGGATGGAGCACCACTTGAATTGTTGCCGGCGCGGTATTGAACAACCAACAGGCCTCGATGACCTCAAGGCCTTTGTTCATCATAGTAGCCGAATCGACGGAAATTTTTCTTCCCATCGACCAGTTGGGATGCGCCACCGCTTGCTCAGGCGTCACCGAGGCCAGCTGTTCCATCGGGGTATTGCGAAACGGTCCGCCGGAAGCGGTAAGCAGAATGCGGCGTACACCTTTCTGTGACAAGCCCTGCTCGAAGTGTTCCGGCATACACTGGAAAATGGCGTTGTGTTCGCTGTCGATAGGAAGCAGTTCGGCGCCATGTTCACGAATTTCATCCATGAACAGTTGGCCGGACATCACCAACGCCTCCTTGTTGGCCAATAACACCCTTTTCCCGCGGCGTGCCGCAGCCAGAGTTGGAGGTAGCCCCGCCGCACCGACAATAGCCGCCATCACATAATCGACTTGCTCCAGTGCGGCAACATATTCCAGGCCCTCGACGCCGCTGAGTACCTCGGTCGCAGAATCTTCCCGCTGCAGCTTCACGCGCAACTGCTCCGCGGCGCTCGCATCCACCATCACGGCATAGTGTGGCTTGTGCTCAAGACACTGCTGCAACAGCCGTTCCACCTGACGATTAGCGGTCAAGGCGATCACCCGATAACGATCGGTGTGGCGCGATATTACATCAAGGGTACTCACGCCAATGGAGCCGGTGGCCCCGAGAACGCAGACCCCGGTTAACGGCTCAGCCATATCAACCCCAGTGTAAACATCGGTGCCGCGGCAGTCAGACTGTCAATTCGATCCAGCACTCCGCCATGACCGGGCAGCAAGCCACCACTATCCTTCAAATTCGCAATACGTTTAAACAGGCTCTCTATAAGATCACCCAGTACGGATATAGCGACTGTCAAAAGCACAATCAGGAGAAATAGCGGTATGTTACCGGCCGCTCCCAGCCAGTAAGCGCCCACCACACTAATCGCCAGCGCCAATGCCATCCCTCCGAACACACCCTCCCAGGTTTTTCCGGGACTCACACGGGCAGCCAGTTTATGCCTACCAAAGGTTCGGCCTGCAAAATAGGCGCCTGTATCTGCGCCCCAAATAAGCATAACGAGCAGGATCACGTAGCCGGCGCCAAACTCTTGATGTAGCATCACAATCGCCGCCCAGGCCGGAAGCATGATAAACACACCTGCCGCCCCGCGAGCCGCTGCAGATTGCCACAGTGTGCCGCTTTGTGGATAAGTCAACACCGTCATCAGTCCCAGCGTCCACCACATCAGTGCAATGACCAGTATTACCAATATCCAGTTATCAACTTGCAGCAGCAGATAAACGCCGTACATCATGGCAGCAAGCATGGCCGAATAGATGGTGCGCCCGGGTCGTTTATGTAAACCGCTAAGCCGACTCCACTCCCAGGCGCCGAGTAAAAAAATCAGCGCCATGGCAAACGCAAAAGACTCGGTGGAAAGCTGCCATATTCCCCACAAAGCAAGCGGCGCCAGAATGAGTGCAGTGATCACCCGTTGTTTAAGCATTATTTGATCTGCTCCACCTGCTCGCCGGTACGCCCGAAACGACGTTGGCGGCCGGCGTAGGATGCAAAAGCAGCCTCAAGTGCCGCCTCATCAAAGTCCGGCCACAGCAGATCGGTGAAAAACAGTTCCGTGTAAGCCAGCTGCCAGAGCATGAAATTGCTAATGCGCTGCTCGCCTCCGGTGCGGATAAACAAATCGGGCTCAGGCAGGTCACTGAGGGAAAGCTGTTGGCGTATCAGCTCCTGGGTGATTTGTTCACTTTTCAGGCGGCCTGCCGCCACCTCATCGGCGAGATGTCGACAAGCCCGGGTCATATCCCAACGCCCGCCGTAGTTTGCGGCAACGTTAAGGGCAAGCCTGTCATTGTCACGGGTTAATGCCTCACTCTCTGCAATATGCTTCTGCAAATCATCGTTAAAGGCACTTGTATCCCCGATAATACGTAGCCGTACACCGCTTTTGTGCAACTTTTTCACTTCGTTTTGCAATGCAATCAAAAACAGATTCATCAGTACGCCGACCTCATCCTTCGGTCGACGCCAGTTTTCGCTGCTAAAGGCAAACAGGGTTAGCGCCTCCACCCCGGAAGAGATGCAGCCCTTGATAGTCTTGCGCACCGCTTCCAGACCGACACGATGACCGGCTACGCGCGGCAAATGACGCTTGCGTGCCCAGCGACCGTTGCCATCCATAATTATGGCGACATGCCGGGGTATTTTGTGCAATGGGGAGTTGGAATCGTCTTGTTCGACCATGACCACCGTTATCCGCAGTCGCTGTTGTTGTCAAAAATATACAGGACGTCAACCGAAGTACGGTTTTCGCCATGAACGGGTGCCTCGGGCCACTTAACAATAGTACCAGCCGATTGGTCACCCTGCGTTGGCGCCGTCTTCCACAACGGCGACACTATAGCGGCATATTGTCTCATAGATAGGAACAATTATTCAGATGGATAGCAGGTCCTGCTCCTTGGCCTCAACCACTTTGTCGACTTCAGCGATGTATTTATCGGTGATCTTCTGGATGGCCTCTTCCGCACCCCGCGCCTCATCCTCACTGATATCCTTATCCTTGAGCAGGGATTTTATATCGGAGTTGGCGTCGCGACGGATATTGCGAATCGCCACCTTACCCTGCTCGCCCTCCTGCTTGACCACCTTGGTCAGATCGCGACGACGCTCTTCGGTCAGTGGCGGCATGGGAACGCGAATGACGGTACCGGCGCTGGCCGGGTTGAGCCCCAAATCAGAGGTCATAATGGCCTTTTCCACAACCTGCACCATCGGTTTCTCCCAAGGGGTAACCGTCAGAGTGCGTGAATCCTCAACGGCAATATTGGCCACCTGGCCAATCGGCACTTCCGAACCGTAATAATCCACGGTGATATGATTCAACAAGCTGGGGTGGGCACGGCCTGTACGAATCTTGCTCAATTCAACTTTCACCGCCTCAACACTTTTTTGCATCCGGGATTCGGCATCTTTTTGAATATCGTTAATCATTATTTGTCTCCACGCTCTACCAGAGTACCTTCGTCCTCGCCGCGTATAATTCTCATCAGTGCGCCCGACTTGTTCATATTGAACACCCGAAGTGGCAAATTGTGATCACGGCACAATACGATTGCCGTTAAGTCCATCACACCAAGCTGACGCTCAAGCACCTCGTCATAGGTAAGGCGTGAGTAACGGGAAGCGCTTTTGTCCTTCATCGGATCCGCACTGTAGACACCGTCCACCTTGGTTGCCTTGAGCACCAGATCGGCATTGATTTCGATCCCGCGCAGTGTCGCCGCAGAATCGGTAGTAAAAAAGGGGTTGCCGGTACCAGCCGCCATAATCACCACACGCCCCTTCTCCAGGTGACGCAGGGCGCGGCGGCGGGCATAGTCTTCACACACCTGGTGAATGGGCAGCGCCGACATGACGCGTACCGTCATTCCCGCCTTCTCCAGGCCGTCCTGAACGGACAGTGCGTTGATTACCGTGGCCAGCATACCCATGTGGTCAGCCGTGGCCCGCTCCATACCACTGGAAGCCAGGCTGACCCCACGGAAGATATTTCCGCCGCCGATCACCAAACCAACCTCTACCCCGGCCTTGACCGCCTCGGCGATCTCCGCGGAGATACGCTGAACCACAGCCGGGTCGATACCGAAATCCTGCTCCCCCATCAGGGCTTCACCGCTGAGTTTGAGCAGGATACGCTTGTAAGCCAGTTTGCTGTCGGCGCCGCTCATGGTTTAGCTTCCCTTAACCTGAGCCATAACCTCGTCGGCGAAGTTCTCCTGCTTCTTCTCAATGCCCTCGCCCACCTCGAAACGCTCAAAGGCGGCAACCTTTGCGCCGGCGTCTTTAAGCAGTTTCTCAACTGTTGTATCGGGGTCCTTGACGAAGGGCTGACCGAGCAGGGTGATCTCCTTGAGGAACTTGTTGATGCGACCGCCGATCATCTTCTCGATGATTTCGGCCGGTTTGCCGCTCTCCTTGGCCTGAGCGGTAAAGATCTCTTTTTCCTTCTCGATCACCGTCGGGTCGACATCGTCTGCAGAGACCGCCTGCGGCTTGCTGGCGGCGATGTGCATGGCGATATCACGGCCCAGGTCGGCATCACCGCCCTCCAGGTCAACCACAACACCGATGCGGCTGCCGTGGGAGTAGCTGGCCAGCCGGCCGTTTTTGCTGCTGATCAGCTTGAAGCGGCGGACATTCATGTTCTCGCCGATTTTGGCGATCATCGCCTTCAGGGTGTCGGCGACGGAGTCGCCACCGGGCATCTTGCTCTCCATTAGCGCGTCCAGATCAGCAGGGGCGTTATCCAGCACCAGCTGGGCCACCTCATCGCAGAAGTCCTTGAAGTCATCGCCCTTGGCGACGAAGTCGGTCTCGCAGTTGACCTCGACGATGGCGGCCTTTTTGTTGTCGGCGCCGGGCTTGATCACGATCAGACCCTCGGCGGCGGTACGGCCCGCCTTTTTGTCGGCCTTGGCCAGACCGGTTTTGCGCATGTGCTCGATGGCCGCATCGATGTCGCCACCACACTCCACCAGCGCCTTTTTGCACTCCATCATGCCGGCGCCGGTGCGCTCGCGCAGATCCTTTACCATTGCAGCGGTAATTGCCATGTCTATACCCTCTTAGCAATTCATTAAGAATGTTTTACCCCGTTATCGCATGCGATACCGGGATTAAATTCGTGTTTCAAAAAAGGGGGCAACGCCCCCTTTTTGTGGATTGCCTTGCAGCTTACTCTGCTGCCTTGGCACCCTCACCCTCTTCCGTTACCTCAACGAACTCATCCTTGGTGCCGCCTGCGGTGGATGATGAGGCCTTGCCCTCAAGTATCGCATTGGCTGCACCCTCTACGTAGAGGGTGATCGCCCGGATGGCGTCGTCGTTACCCGGGATGACATAGTCGATTCCTTCGGGACTGCAGTTGGTATCGACAACGGCAATTACCGGAATACCCAACTTCTTCGCCTCGCTGATGGCGATCTTCTCGTGGCCGACATCGACAACGAACAGAGCATCGGGCAGACCGCCCATATCTTTGATACCGCCCAGGCTGCGATCCAGCTTCTCCATCTCACGGCGGCGCATCAGTGCCTCTTTTTTAGTCAGGCGGTCAAACGAACCGTCCTGCTCCATCGCCTCGAGGTCTTTCAGGCGCTTGATGGACTGCTTGACGGTCTTGTAGTTGGTCAGCATGCCGCCCAGCCAGCGGTGGTTTACATAGGGCATACCGCAACGGTCGGCCTCTTCCTTGATGATCTCGCGGGCCTGGCGCTTGGTGCCGACGAACATGATGTTGCCCTTCTTGGATGCGAGCTTGGAGACAAAGTTCATCGCATCGTTGTACAGCGGCAGGGACTTTTCCAGATTGACGATATGGATTTTGTTGCGGTCACCGAAGATGAACGGCGACATCTTGGGGTTCCAGTAACGGGTCTGGTGGCCGAAATGTACACCGGCCTCCAGCATTTGACGCATGGTAACGTTAGCCATGTTGTAAGCTCCTGTAGTTGGGTTTTACCTCCATGTGTCGGCGGCTATCCAACCCCGTGGGGCACCCGGATAACCCTTCAACACATGTGTGGATTTCGGCCAAAACGGAAAGTCCGCGGCAGGCCGATTTTGGGTTTGCCTATAAAAGCCGCCCTTTATACCATAAGAGCCCTTGTTCAACAACGAAAAAACCCCAATCCAGTGAGGATGGCCCCGCCCTGCCGCCGCCATGCCCTTGTTAGGAGAAACCAAGGAATATCAAATAGATGAGCGTTACTATCAAAACCGCTGAAGAGATCGAAAAGATGCGCATCGCCGGCCGTCTGGCCGCCGAGGTGCTGGAGATGATCGAGCCTCACGTACAGCCCGGCATCACCACCGAAGAGCTGGATCGCATTTGCTACGACTACATCGTGAATGAACAGCAGGCCGTCCCCGCCCCGCTCAACTACCACGGTTTCCCCAAATCGATCTGCACCTCCATCAACCATGTGGTCTGCCATGGCATCCCGGCGGAGAAAAAGCTGAAAAAGGGCGATATCGTCAATATCGACATCACCGTGATCAAGGACGGCTACCACGGCGACACCAGTAAGATGTTCTTCGTCGGCGAACCCTCGATCAAGGCCAAGCGCCTGGTGGAGGTGGCACGGGAGTGCCTGCTGGTGGGGATCAACATGGTCAAACCGGGGATCCGGCTCGGCGACATCGGCCATGCGATCCAGACCCATGCCGAGGCCCACCACTACTCGGTGGTGCGCGAATACTGCGGCCACGGTATCGGTCGAGAGTTCCACGAAGAGCCGCAGGTGCTGCACTACGGCAGGCCCGGCACCGGCCTGGAACTGAAGCCCGGCATGACCTTCACCATCGAGCCGATGGTCAACGCCGGCAAGCGCAACGTCTCACTGATGCGTGATGGCTGGACCGTGGTGACCAAGGATCGCAACCTCTCGGCCCAGTGGGAACACACCATCCTGGTCACCGGGGAGGGTCACGAGGTTTTGACCCGGCGTAAGGATGAAAGCCTCTAAATCATGATGAACGATGCTGCCGCACTCTTCCCTCTTGAGGACTTTGAGGCGACTCTCAGTGCGACCGGCAATCCGGTAAAACTTTTCCGAGACACCATCCAACACGCCGATGGTGTCCTCAAACAACGTTTCCTCGACAATGAACCGGTTATCTCCCTGGTGGCCCACCGGGCGCAGTTTTTCGATGAACTGCTAACCCACGCCTGGCGCTACGGCGTTGAGGAGGCGGCCAAGGAGATCGCCCTGGTGGCCGTTGGCGGCTACGGTCGTGGCGAGCTACACCCCCACTCCGACATCGACATCATGCTCCTGGCCGAGGCTGATGCCCTGGAACGGCACGCCGCGTCGCTGGAGAAGTTCCTGATGTTTCTCTGGGACCTGGGCCTTGAGATCGGCCACAGCGTGCGCACCGTCGCCGACTGCATCGAGCAGGGCCGCGCCGACATCACCGTCGCCACCAACATCATGGAGGCCCGCCTGCTCAGCGGACCGAAACCGTTGTTTGAGCGGATGCGTGAGCAGACCGACAAAAACCACATCTGGCCCAGCCGGGATTTTTTTCGCGCCAAATGGGAAGAACAGATCGCCCGCCACCGCAAGTTCCACGACACCGCCTTTAACCTGGAACCCAACATCAAGGAGGGGCCGGGCGGGTTGCGCGACATTCAGATGATCGGCTGGGTGGCCAAGCGCCACTTCGATGCCGAGACCCTGGGCGATCTGGTCTCCCACGGCTTTCTCACCGCCGAGGAGTACCTCAGCCTCACCGACGGTCAGAGCTTCCTGTGGAAGGTGCGCTACGGGCTGCACCTGCTGGCAGGACGGCGCGAGGACAGGCTGGTGTTCGACCATCAGCGCAACCTGGCGGAACAGTTCGGCTACCGGAGCGACGACAGCCGCCTGGCGGTGGAGCTGTTCATGAAGGACTACTACCGCACAGTGATGGAACTGGGGCGGCTCAATGAGATGCTGCTGCAGTATTTTCAGGAGGAGATCCTTTACGCAGGTCAGAGCGATGCCCCCACCCCAATCAACAGCCGCTTTCAATCGCGCCGCGGCTTCATCGAGGCGGTCGATGCGGAGGTGTTCCGGCATTATCCCCCCGCGTTGCTGGAGCTGTTCCTGATCCTGGCGCAGACCCCTTCACTTAAAGGCGTTCGCGCCGGCACCATCCGGCTGTTGCGCGCCAACAGTCACCTGATCGATGATCAATTTCGCGAAGACCCGCGCTGCCGCCGGCTATTCCTGGAGCTGCTACGCCAACCCCGGGGCATTACCCACGAACTGCGGAGGATGAACCGCTACGGCATCCTCGCCGCCTACCTGCCCGCGTTCGGCCAGGTGGTCGGTCAGATGCAGCATGACCTCTTCCACGTCTACACCGTGGATGAACACACTCTGAACGTGGTGCGAAACCTGCGTCGCTTTACCGTGCCGGAATACCACCACGAATTCCCGCTCTGCAGCCGCATCATCCAGCAGCTTCACAAACCGGAGCTGCTCTATATCGCCGGGCTGTTCCACGATATCGCCAAGGGACGCGGCGGCGATCACTCCAAACTCGGGGCGGAGGATGCCAGGGCCTTCTGCAAACAGCACGAGTTGAGCCAACACGATACCCGGCTGGTCGGCTGGCTTGTCCGCAACCATCTGCTGATGTCCACCACCGCCCAGCGCAAGGATATCTCGGAACCCGAGGTGATCAATGAGTTCGCCGCCAAGATGGGCAAACAGGAGTACCTCGACAACCTCTACCTGCTGACCGTAGCCGACATCCGCGCCACCAGCCCCACAGTGTGGAACTCCTGGAAAGACGCCCTGCTGGCCGAGCTCTACCACAGCACCTACAAGGCTCTACGCCGCGGACTCTCCAACCCGGTGGTCGAGGGCGAAATCATCGCCGAACATCAGGCAGAGGCGAGAAAGGTTCTCGCCCTGCACCGTGTTCCGCCGGAGCAAATCGACCGGTTCTGGTCGCGGCTGCACAGTGAGTACTTCCTGCGCTACTCCGGTCAGGAGATCGCCCGGCACACCCAGGCCGTTGCCGAACACGGTGAGAGTGAAGAGCCACTGGTGCTGCTGCGGCAGCAGACCGAGCGTGGCGGCACCGAGATCTTCATCTATACGCCGATCCGCGCCTTTCAGTTCACCACCACCACGACCCTATTGGATCAGATCGGCCTGAATATCGTCGATGCCCGCATCATCGCCTCTAAGGACAACTACACCCTCGACAGCTACATCGTGCTGGAGGAGGACGGTGAGCCGATCCGCGGTCAGTACCGCCTGTCCGAGATCGAAAAGAACCTGCGCCACCTGCTCCTCCATCCGGAGGAGACACCGGAGAAGATCCACCGCCAGATGGCGCGCCAGCTCAAGCACTTCAACATCAAAACACGGGTACTGTTTCACCAGGACCCGCATAACTCGCGCACCATCCTGGAGGTCATCACCTCCGACCGCCCCGGCCTTCTCTCACGCATCGCCCGTGCCCTGGCCGCCTGCAAGGTACGCATGCAGAACGCCAAGATCGCCACCTTTGGCGAACGGGTCGAGGATATCTTCTTCATCACTGATGAAAACAATCGGCCGCTGGAGCGCGAAGAGCAGAAGAGGTGTTTGCGCGAGAAGATCACCGAAGCTCTGGAGGAGTAACCCTCACTCCTCAACCGGAGTCTTACCCTCGAAGGAAGCGACGCTCTTCAGCAGCAAACAAATCAACGAACATCGTCGGCGCGGAACCAGCGGCACGGCGATGACCACGATCATTTACCGCTACACCACCACCGCCTCAGCCTTCTACACGGCCCCATACACAAAAAATAATTGCGAATAGCAACCATTATCATTTACATTCACATCTTTGGATTTGATGATGCACAAAGCTACTTTCACCCCGCACAGGAGACCCCGACCATGAAACGTATTAACAGCTTGCGACTGCTGACCGCCGCCTTCACCCTGGGCGTCTTATCCTTCGCCGTCCAGGCCGAACGTATCGATCACTTCAAGGGTAAAGAGGCCGAGACACTGAACGAGGCATATGAAAACCTGGAAACCGGCAACCGGAAACTGCAAAAATTGATGGAGGGAGAGCTCACCGCCGAAACCATGGCGGAGATCCATCAACTCACCTACACCCTGGAGAACGCCCTGCAAAAGATCGACAGTGATATTGACCGGATTGCCGCAAGCCTTGAAGCCGTGCACCTTGCCACCGAACGGAACAACACCGCTGTTGCACGGGAACAAGGCAAGCGCTATCTCGACTTATCCCGCGAGATCGTCCGCAAACCGTAACCCCTCCCCCTGCCCCCCCCCTTATCCCGGCTGATGAGGGGCGGCTTGGGCCGCCCCCTCCATAACAATCCCACCACGACTTGCTAATCGAGCACCATAACCTCTCCACCAACGCATACAGGGCAATACCTGATCCGTGCCTGTAATATCGAAATCGCCGGTATGAACATCTGAAATCGGCCGTATTTTTCAGACCAAACCCGGAAAATGTGTGTAACAGAGGACCGAAACAGGCTGAGGATGGAAGTTTTATGATTTAGATATCATGGGGTTACGTATTTATTCACTCACTCTGTCAACCGTTGGCCGGCCGGCGCGTTATTAAGGGTGTAATGCAGATTTTTTTCACATGAGTAAATTGGAGAAAAGTTATGAGCAAGAAGTCATTCCTCGCACTGATCGTTTCCGGCAGCCTGCTTGCCGCCTCTTCCGCCTGGGCAGACCACAACAGTCCCAACGGCGCCGGCAGCGCCAACATGCCCAACGACATCCACAACACCGCTATTGAGGACGGCACCGACGCCCTGACCGACCTGGTCCAATACGGTGACGGCGCGGACTCTGTAAACCGCTACGATACCGACACCGATACCACCACTGTAAGTGGCGGCAGCATGGGCGGCAGCACCACGATGGGTGGTGGCGCACGGCAGATGAGCCGCCGCTAAAATCGGATTTTAAACTCCGGTAAGAAAAGAGGCCATTACTATAATGGCCTCTTTTCATTTGTATGGCGATTTAGTCAATCGTCATAAGAGAATATTGATATCAGATGCACTTGTTAGGCGGCACTTCCGTCTTGTACAGGCAGGCGTATTTTTGCCGGTAATGATCAGCGAACAGGTGGATTCCAGCTTCAAGCGCCCCCGGCAAGTGGCTTAATCATAATGCGCCCATCGAGCGCTCGAATATACACTCATCACAGTCACTGTGACCAAAATCAGTCCCATGCCCAAAAACTGAAGACCCACCAGGCTTTCATTTAAAACCACAACACCGAACAGGGAGGCGGTGACCGGTTCAACCATCGCCATAATTGAAGCCGCGGCCGGTGTGGTGTGGTTCAGGCCGACGATATACAGAATGAAAGACAACCCCGCGCCAAACACCCCCAGTGCTGCGAACAGTGGCCAACTCGGCGTGTTCAGGACTGCAACGGTCTGGTCGGCATCACCCGGCCAGATGAGTATGGTGACTAGTACCGAGAACGCTATCACGAGAATCGCCTGGGGGTTGCCGTGCGGTGCCGCATACTTGAAGCCGAAAATGAAAACCGTATAGGACAGCCCGGAAAGCAGCCCGGCGCCGACACCGATTGGCGTGACGTCGCCAGCCCCAAGATCGTAAATACGTGTAAGCAGTACGACACCAAGCATTACCACCGCAATTGCGGCCCATTTAAGCGGAGTGGGTCTTTCGAGCCTGAGTGCGAAAGACGCGAGATAAACGAACACCGGTGCACAGTACATCAGCGTCGCCGCAACCGCGACGTTGCCCTCCGCGATGCTCATGAAATAGAACGAGAAGTTTCCGGCGACGCCGAGGCCGGCAATCACCGACCAGAACCACAATCGGCGGCTTGCCACTCCGCTGCCGCGCGGGCGCAATGCCAGCCAGACGAGAACAAACAACAGCCCGATCGCGCCCCGGTAGAACGACACCACGAACGGGTCCCAGCCGTCGGCCATGAGAATCCCGCCGATACCGCCTGACAGCCCCCAGAAAAGGGCGGCCATTGCCACGAACACCATACTCACACCAGCCATTTATCTCCTTATTGTTTGATGAAGTTAACCCCATCGGCGGCGATGCAATAAAGGCGCAATAATTAGGGAACGACCAAGTTTTCTGAAGACCCGGAACGAGCACCAGGCTATTGTTGAAGCAAAATAGTGGACCGCTCCCTGCTTATGCCCCTACCTCACTCCTCAGTCGGTGGCGATCAACTCCACACCGTTGCCATCCGGATCACGGAAGAAGAGGGCGTTGCGGCCCGATTTGCTGCGGGTCATGGCAATGCCGGCCTGTTGCAGGCGACGTTCGAGTTCATCGAGTCCCGCAACGGTTAGGGCAAGGTGGCGGTCGCGGCCGACGTGTTCCGGCCTATCAACATCGGCGTCGGGATTGGGCAGCTCGAGCAGGTGCAGTTGGCGATCGCCGATGGCGAGCCAGGCGCCGGGGAAGGTAAGCGGCGGCCGTTCGATCTGTTCGAGTCCCAGCAGGTCACGGTAGAAGCTCAGTGCCCGTTGAGTGTCATTAACCAGCAGGCTGACGTGATGTATCGCTTGTATTTGCATAGTGTTCACCCGCGGTACCCGGCGCTTCCTGCAAAGCAACCATTATGGCGCTAAGAGAGCAAAATGGCGCTCGAAACCTTCTGAAAGCGTTAGCCTATTTCGCAAAGATTGGCAGAAATTGGCAATAATTGCATGAAAAATATAGAAATATTTTATTGAGTAACATAACATGTGGCGATGAATGAACGCACCAGCTCCTTGCTGTAAATAATAATAACGCCGTGATAATAATGAGTTACGGAACTCATCGCATAAGAATCCCTGACCACCTGCTCCGCTATGGCTACTATGCCATGACCATGATTGTGCTCTGGTTCTACCAGCTATTGACCTATAGCCCGCTTACCCTGGGCAACCATCTCCTTCCCGCCATCTACCTGCTCATCCTGGTGTTGATTGGCAAACTGGTCTGGAGCCGGATTGAGTGGCGCGAAATAAGGCCACACAGCCTGGCTATGCAACAACGCCGCCATTTTCTCTATGAGCTTAGCCTCTATACCCTTCTTGCGGCCGCTTTCGTAATCACGTCACACCTGTTCTTTGAGGTGTCACTGAGCGATTCGCTCTGTGGTGGTATCATTATCATCACCTTTGGTTACTTCGCCGGTGTGGACACCACCCTGGCGGCAAGCCGTGTATGGTTTCGCCGGGGTGTTGAGCAGGACAGCAGTACTTTTCGCCTCATTACCACATCCACCAGCCTCAGGCGGGCCACACTGAGCATCATCGTCCTCATCCTGCTGTTCAGTTTGACCGCCGCCCTCAAGCTGTATATGGGTATTACATCGCCCACTGCCGATAACCAGGCCGTGGTAGTGGAATTTTTGATTGATCAGGTCTTCTACCTTGCCCTTCTTGCCGGCTTGATGCTTTGGGTCATTCGCAGCTATTCGCATAACCTGCACCATATCCTCGAGCCCCAACTCAAGGGACTTCGGGATGCGCAGGCGGGTGAATTCGGGAGAAAGATCCCGGTTTTGAGCCAGAATGAGCTGGGACTGATGGCGATCCAGCTCAATCGCCTGGTTGAATATGTGCGTGAACGGGAAAGGGTAGAACAACTTCTGAGGCGTGTCGTCAGCCCGGACATCATGGATAAACTGCTCAATACCGACACCGAGACATTGAAACACGGTGAAGAGGGAGAGGTTGCGATACTGTTCTGCGATATCCGCGGCTTTACCGAGATGAGTGAGGCGACCTCTTCGGAAGAGGTTATTCTTTTCCTCAACACTTACTTCTCTGAATTAAGCGAAATCGTCTCGCACTATAACGGCATCATAAACAAGTTTATGGGTGATGCGATATTGGCGATCTACCGCACCGAACACCCGAGCTGGGCAATTGATAACGCCATGTTAACGGCACTGGATATTGCACAGCGCGTACACCAGTTCAAGTTACCGGATGGAACCTCCCCCCTGGCCGGCATTGGCATCCATTTCGGTAAGGTGGTGGCCGGCACCATCGGTTCAGAACACCGCTACGAATATACCTTTTTGGGGGATGCCGTAAACACCGCCAGCCGCCTGGAGGGGCTTTCCAAACGGCTCAAGCACCCCATCATCGTCTCCGCTGAGGCCTTTCAACTGCTCTCGGCACCGCTTAAAGGCGAGCTTGTCGATCTCGGCCCCCACCGGGTACGCGGCAAATCCGAGGAACTCCACGTCTATGGCGGACCTTGCAAAAAATCGTAGCAGGCGCCGGCCATTCGTTCACTCTTGTACCAGCACCTCTTGCAGCAGGTAGGAGCGCATATCGACACCATAAGCATCCGGTGCCAGCACCTGTTTTACCCCATATTTTTGCGGGTCCTTCTTTGCAAACATTGAGAGGCTGATAATCTTTGGCCGCATCACCGGATTTTTCTTTCGATCGCGTACCAGTAATAACCGGGGGTGCAACACTTCACCTGGCTGGACGGATATGACGATACCCACCTCACCGGTAAGCAGTTCTACCAGACTACCGACAGGATAAATCCCCAGGCACTTGATGAATACCTCGGTGAGGGTGGCCTCGAAAAATTTATCACGATAGAGATAGAGGTAGCGCAGCGCCTCCGTAGCGGGAATGGTTTTCTCTTCACTGCCGGTAGTCAGTCTGTCATAGGTATCGACAATCGCGACGATCTTGGAAAAGAGACTAATCTCATCCTTCCCAAGCTGTCGCGG
>JAWOIT010000007.1:0-30311 GCA_046484535.1 Pseudomonadota bacterium
TCGACCTCCAGCTCGGGCAGGCGGAGAATAGCGCAACTGTGATTGAACACCGTGCTGCCGGGGTTGATCACCAGGGTTTCGCCGAGCCGCTCGGCAAACACCTGATGGGTATGCCCGACCACCAGCGCGTCGTGGCCGAAACCCTCGAGGCGAAGACGCCAGTGGGCGAGCGCCTCGGGGATCGGTTCCCCTGTCTCATCGAGGAGCCTAATGCCGTCCATATCCGACTCCGCCGGGCTGGCATGGACCAGATATAACTGCCTGCCGGCGATATTGAGGTTCAGCGCCGAGGGCAGGCCGTCGAGATAACCCAGGGTCTCATCATCCCCCTCGCCCCGCTCCACATACCAACGGTCATGATTGCCCACCACCACCTGGGCACCACTCTCTTGCAGCAGCCTGACACACTCATCCACCTCCTCGCCGTAGCCGGCGATGTCACCGGGACAGAGGATCTGCTGCACCCCTTCGCGCGCAAAGATCGCCAACGCCTCGCGCACCGGCCCTGCGCTGGCATGTACATCGCTGAGCAGTCCGATTCGGGTCAACATTGTTCCTTCCGTTGCGGCGTCCGGGGCCTGACACCCTCAGTGTATACCGTTGAAACCACTCTCAGCCGGGATTAACGCCTGGCTCTTATCAGCGTCAAAATCAGCATTGCCAGACTGACTCCCAACATCCCGACCGAAAAGACCACCAGCGCCTCGGCCATGGTGATGCCGAACAGCAGCTCCGGGGTATAACCGCATGGCTCCCACACCTCGAACACGGTGGGAAACCACTTATCCAGCGCAAACCAGCTGGGCAGGCCCGCATCCATCTCACAGCTGCCGAAGATGGTGCCGCGTTCGGTACCGAGCAGCTGCAGCGAGGTCTGCAACATACCGTACATCAGTCCCGCATTAAGCGCATGCAACAGGGCATTCATCCATACATAGCGGTACAGCCAAAGACCCGACAGCCCCACCGCCAACATGCCCAGCAGCCAGACGCGCACATGAATACAATGCACGCACGGACCGTAATCCCAGGCGTACTGATAGACAAGCGCCACCCCCTCCATCGCCGGCACCAGCAGCACAAGGCCGAGCCAGTACCAGCGACTGGAGGCGATGCAACCCAATGTATTCAACAGCTTTTTCATATTCACATCCGTTTCATCTCTTCCGGCACCATGGGAGCGGACATCCCGGTCGCGATTTCGGTCGCCAATGCGGCCCTTCCCCATTGCGACCGGGACGGTCGCTCCTACAACTAAGCTCGAAAACCCTGCCCAACGAAATCCAACCTACATCGTAGGAGCGGTCGTCCCGGCCGCGATTTCCGGCGAAGACAGAGTTCCTGCAGAGGGTTCAGATCGCCTCTACTGCTTTCGGGTGAATACCCACTTGTTTCCCGAAGACATCTCTTCATTGAAACCGTAGCCATCGATATCGAACGCCTTCAATGCCTCCGGATCGGTCAGCTTATTCCGGATCACAAAACGGCTGAGCTGTCCGCGCGCCTTCTTGGCGTAGACCCCCATCATCTTGTACTGGCCGTTCTTCCAGTCCTTGAACTCCGGGGTGATGATCTCGCCGTCGAGCTTTTTCGGCTTCACCGCCTTGAAATACTCGTTGGAGGCGAGGTTGATGAGATAGGAGGTCTTCAGGTTCTTCATCTGCCTGTTCAGCCCCTCGGTGATCTTCTCACCCCAGAACTCATACAGGTTCTTGCCACGCTCGGTATCCACCTTGCGCCCCATCTCCAGCCGGTAGGGCTGCATCAGATCCAGCGGCCGCAACAGGCCGTAGAGGCCTGAGAGGATGCGCAGGTGGCCCTGGGCGAACTTATAATCGGCGGCGGAGAAGCTCTCCGCATCCAGCCCGGTGTAAACATCGCCCTTGAACGCCAGCACCGCCTGCTTGGCATTCTCCGGAGTAAAGGGGGTGTGCCACTGCTCGAAGCGATCGAAATTCAGTTCGGCGATCTTCATGCTCACCTGCATCAACTCGGCGATATCCAGCGCCGAATACCGGCGCGCCCGATCGATGAGGAGTTCGGCATCCTCCAGATAGTCGGGCTGGGTGAAGGTCTTGGTCTTCGGCGGGGTGTCGTAATCCAGGGTCTTGGCGGGGGAAATTACAATCAACATGGCGGTTCTTTCGAGTCAGTCAAACGTAAGGTGAGAGTACTGCATCTGTCGCGCACTGCAAACCTTACACAAATGATGGGTAATGCCCTGATCATCCTACACCCCTATCGCGGCCGGGACGACCGCTCCCACAATTGCCCCATACCCGTGGGAGCGAACGTCCCGGTCGCGATTAATCCAGTGCTCACCATTTCGCGATACCCAGATCTACAACAACTTCTGCTTTTTGCTGTATTATCCCCACCCCATGCTCCCCGACTTCACCACCACTCAAATCATCCTCACCGGCCTGATCTTCATCTGGACCGGTTTCGTGCGCTCAGGCCTGGGTTTCGGCGGCGCCGCGCTGGGGCTGCCGCTGCTGTTGTTCATCGACCCCGACCCCCTGCTTTGGTTGCCGCTGATCGGGGCGCATCTGCTCTTTTTCTCCGGCATCACCCTGCGCACCCGGCTCAATAATGTCGACTGGGGCTATCTCAAACACTCGATGCAGTTCATCATCCCCGCCGCCATTATCGGCGTGCTCGGGCTGTTGAACCTGCCGACCCGTTGGGTGCTGATCTTCATCTACTCGGTCACCCTGTTCTACGCCATCACCTGGGTGATGAACCGCGCCATCGAGAGCAACAACCGCTGGGTGGACCGGGCCTTACTCATCCTCGGCGGCTACGTCGCCGGCACCTCGCTCACCGGCGCACCGCTGATGGTGGCGGTCTATATGCGTAATGTCAGCAAGGCTCAGCTGCGAAACACCCTATTCGTCCTCTGGTTCATTTTGGTGGTGATCAAGATGGGTACCTTCGCCGCTCTGGGCGTCGAGCTGCATCTGCTCACCGCGGTGGCACTGCTGCCGGTGGCGGCCGTCGGCCATATCATCGGCCTTCAGGTTCACGATGCTATCCTGCGAAACGACCGGCGTTTCAAACGCTGGACTGGAGCGGGGCTGATGGTGATCAGTCTGCTGGGACTGTGGAACCTCTGACGCCCCGTTGATTCAGACTATTGGAAACCGGGATTGCACCGCCTTTGGCTCAGTGAAATGGACTTATCCGCTTTCGCGACATGTTCGCCTTGAAGTCCGCTATCCACCCCTTCTGCCGGATGCCGGAAAAAAAACCGGTTCAATGAGAGCCTGCCGGCTAATTCACCAGCCGGACCGTCATCCGGACATCACTGGCCCGACCGTGATCGTCCAGCACTGTGACGGTGAAATCCCCGGCCGCCGCCGGCCAAAAGAACACCTCTCCGGCACGCACTTGCCCCACCAAGCGGTTATCGACAAACCAGTAGAGGGTTTCGACGTCCGCCTCACTGACCGCCTCGAAGGGAATTCGCTCATTGGCCAATCGATCGACGCGCAATGTGTAGGTAATCACTTCGCTGGGTGTGGCGATCCAGGGGGCCGCACCGGTGTTGCCCTGTTGTGCAAGGGGACAACCTTCGAGAAAGGGCGGCGGCAGACGCCGTGCGATCCCCGCCTGACGAAAGATGGTCAACAGATCCGAGGGCCAGAACTCATATATCTCATAGCGGGTACTTTTTGGGTCGTAGTAACAGGCGCGCTTGCCCGTGGTCTTATCGATGGGGATGGCCCGGTGCACGGTGGAGACCTTGATCGGCGACACACCGGGGATGAACCAACCGGGGACGCTACGCGGACAATAGCGCCCCGGCAGGTCTCCGGTGTCGGCGCACATGGCGATACGCTTTACGTTCAATCCTCGATGCGACGCTCTTCTCTTACCTATCTCACCTTTGTACTTTGACAGGGCGGCGAATAGATCGAACAGTAACGGCCCTGCCGCGGTCCGGCCGACAAAGGCGGGATTACCCTCGCCGTCGAAATTACCCACCCACACCGCCAGCACATAAGGACCGCCGATTCCTACCGCCCACGCATCACGAAAGGCGTAAGAGGTGCCGGTTTTCCAAGGGATAGTGAGCCCTTTGTCCACCATGCCCGGCATAGGGTTTCGGCCCGGAGGCGGATTCTCCTCCAGCATCTTAAGGGTGATAAACGCCGCTTCGTCCGAGAGCAGCGGCTCGCCCTTCGGTACCGGTTTGTCGTCAAGCAGTGAAGTGATCGGCTTTAACCGGCCGCCGTTGGCCAACAGGGCGTAGAGCCGCACCAGCTCGTGCATGCTCACCTCCATCCCGCCCAGCGCCAGGGCCAGGCCGTAATACTCCGGTTCGTGCATTTTGCCGATCCCCGCCTGATGCAGAAAACCGTACAGACCCGGTTTTTTCAGCGCAGCGGTCAGGTTTACCGCCGGCACATTGCGGCTTTTAATCAACGCATCCTTGGCCAGGACCGGACCGAGGAAATGTTGATCGAAATTCTCCGGGGTATACGCGCCATAGCGCTTGGGCGAATCCTTGAGCATGGACATCGGATGAATCAGCCCCTGGTCGATCGCCAGGGCGTAGACGAAAGGTTTTAGCGCGGAACCCGGCGAGCGTTTCGCCCGCGTGCCGTCCACCTGACCGGCAATACGATCGTTGAAAAAGTCGGCCGACCCGACCAACGCCTCTACCTCCATGGTTTCGCTGTTGAGCAGCAATGCGGTGGCGTTGCGGATCCCCTCGGCACCACGGCGCTCCACATAACGGGCGACACGCTCGGCAAGCATCTTCTGCAAGGACAGGTCCAGGGTGGTCATGGTGCTTCCCGGTCCGGCTTCCAGTCCGTTTACAAAATGGGGGGCATGAAAAGGCAGCGCCTCGGGCGGCCGTACCGCCAACGGCAACTCGATCTGCCCGCGCCGTCGGGCATCTTCCGGGTATGCCTCCACCCAACGTTCGAACAGCCGGGTCCGTGCCCTTGCAAGCTCCGCAAAACCCGCCTCACTGGTAGGATTTCGTCGCACCGGATTCTGCGGAACCACACTGAGAGCCAGTGCCTCGGGCAGGGTCAGCTCGGCGGCGGGTTTGTCGAAATAGATCAGACCGGCCGCCTCCACCCCTTCGATATTCCGCCCGTAAGGGGCAAGGTTGAAGTAGGCGGCGAGAATCTCGCGCTTGTTGTAGTGGCGTTCGATCTGAATCGCCCGCAGGATCTGCTGCATTTTCCCCAGCAGAGTGTGGTCGTGTCCGTAGCGCAGCCGCGCCACCTGCATGGTAAGAGTGGAACCGCCGATACGCCGATCCGCGATGACATAGGTCTGCCAGGCGGCGCGCAGAAGAGCGAAAAGATCGACACCGTCATGATCGTAATAATCCTGATCCTCGTACAGCAGAGTCGCCTGCTGCATCGCCGGGGAGACAGCCTCCAACGGCACCTTCAGCCGGTAGCGCTCATCCGCCGCCAGTTCCAGCCGCAGCAGTTTGCCGTGACGGTCCAGCCAGGCGGTGGAGTAATCCACATGGCCGTATAGTTCGGGACGAGGGATGAGCCACCAGCCCAGCCCCGCCGCGAACACTACGAACAAGCCGACACGAACTAAGCGGCGCAACCCCTACTCCGAGTCATTGACACTGAATCTCGCCGCCACCGAGCGGCCATGGATACTGCGGTCGTACATCGACTCGGCATAGGCGGGCGGTACGACAAACTCGCCTGCCGCGGTGAGCTTCGCCCGGTAGCGCAGCTCGGTCACGCTGCTGTCGAAACTGCCGTAGAACACCACCCGATCCTCGCGGATATCCACATAATCCCCGGTCCAAGGGCCGGACTTACGCGGCACCGAGCTGCGTATCACCTCAAAACCGCCGGGGAGCAGATCGATAACCGCCACATTACTGACCCGATTACGTCCGACGGATCGGATTCTCAACCGCACGGTAACCTCCTTACCTTGCTCGAGGCGGTTAATTTCATCACCGTCACCGTCCAGATAATCGCGCTGCACCTCCAGCCCTTCGGTAACCGCCTTTTTCGGGACGTTAAGGTCGAAACCGGCCTGGGAAACCTGATAGAACAGCGGCTGCTCGCCCTCGATGGCGATCCCATCGGCCTTTACGGAGGGTATGGCGGTGACGAAGGGTCGTTGCTTCACTTTCAGCTTGTCGGCCACATCATCGGCCAGCTCGCTGATAACGATTGCCTCCCGTGAGCCATCCTCCAACACCGCCTTGCTATAGGCGCCCAGGGCGAGGATGGTGTAGGCCGAGCCGATGGTGTTGTAGCGGCCGCCGAAGATCGGCTCCACCAGCTCACGGATACCTGTTCCCTCAAGGGCCTTCAGATCGTCCGGGAAGTGGTTTGCCAGCAGATAGAGGTACTGCGCATCCCGGGTCAGCGGCGAATGAAAGTCGCTATAGCTGTCACTCTTTCGGGCGCCGATTTCATACTCGCTGACCAGAGACTCCGCCTCTTCCGTTTTTTTCAGCAAGCGATAGGTCGCCGCCATGTAGACCGCGACCAGGTCTTCGCGCCAATGCTTTTTATACTTCTTCTGCAGCCACTCCTGCAGGTGCACCAGGTCGTTCGTGGTGACCTCGCCGTTGCGGGTCAGCAGATAGATGGCCATGGCCCGCACCCGGGCCGACTCCAGGCTTGTGGCACTTCGGCCCGCCACGGTTCTGAGATAACCCAAACCGTGCTTGTACATATCAGAGGGCACTGCATAATCCAGAGCGCGCGCCTCGGTGAGGAAGTGCATTACATAGACCGAGGGGAAATCGGCGACGCTGCGCCCGCCGGGCCAGAAGCTGAAGCCGCCGTCCGGCAACTGGCGCGGGCGTAGACGATCGATCAGCACCGCCACCTTTTTCCGCGTTTCCGCCGTTTCTCCGGCGTAGCCCGGATGATTCATCAGGCCGATGAGCGGGAACACCTGGCTGACAACCTGTTCGGTACAGCCATGGGGAAAGTGCTCCAGGTAATTATTGAGCCCGTCCACCAGCACCAGCGGACTGGCCGAGGCGGAGACCTGCTGATCGGCCAGCTCCGGATAGAGTTTTCTCGGCAGCGTCAGCGCCACCTCCGCATCCTTTGCATAGCCGCTCTGTAAGCTCGCCATATAGGGCACCGCCGGTCGCACGCTGAGGGTGGCGGTAATGTCACTCTCCTCTTCGCCCATCGTCGCCTTAAAGGTTACCGAGGCGGGGCCGGGCCGCTGTTTCGCCCGGAAACGGAAGTCCGCCTTGCCTTCACCGCCCTCGGCAATCGTCAGTGTTGTATCGGCATCGCCGATGGCTTCAAGGTGTTCCGAGGCCTCCGCGCTCAGCGTGATCTGCGCCTCCTCGCCGGAGCCTTCCACCAGATTGGCCAGCCCCACGGTAACCACAAACTCATCGCCGGGCGCGGCGACGGTCAGCAGATTGGGTGAGATCACGAACGGCCCGCGCACCAGGGTCCGCGCCTCGGCCGCACCCATCGCCGCTTCTGAGACCGCCACCGCCATCACCCGTAATTTCCCGCTGAAGCTCTCAGGGATATCGAAGCTGACACGGCGGCTATCGGGTCCGGCCTCGACAATGCCGGACCAGAAGACCGCCGGCCTGTCCACCTTGCGGGCGAAGGGGTTGAGATTTCTCCCCAGCGCTTCGGCCTCACGGGACATCCCCCCGCCGGCGGCGGCGCGCTCCCGAATGAGCGAGAACTCGGGCAGGATCAGATCCACGATCTGCTGGGTTCGCACCTCCAGGGCGCGTTTTTTCAAGAAGTGATCCAGCGGCCGTGGTGTCTGGTAGTTCGCCACCTGCAGGATTCCCTCGTCCACGGCGAATACGGCGATCCGCGATTTGCGCGAGGCGGTATAGTCGATCTCGAGCACCTTGCCCGGCCGTGCGATCTCAGGCACCTCAAGATCGATATCCACCCGGCGTTTGCTGCGATCGATGGTAAACGGCGCCACCGCATAGCTTAACGGACTGACATAGATCTCCGGTGAATCGATAGCGCGGACGAAAGCCACATTCACATAGGCGTTGCCCTCCAGCTCCTCGGGCACGCGGATGCTCTGCATGCTGCTGGTCGTTTCGGTGCGGAACCACTTGTAGGCATGCACCTTGTCGCTTTCAATAGTGATAAGACCGGTACCGGTATAGGGTGCGGTAATGTTCATTTCAATGACCTCACCGGCACGGTAATCACCTTTGTCAAGCTTAATGTTCAGCTCCGCATTCTTCTCCAACGAACCGTCAAGGTTGGCGTGACCGACCACCGAGAAATTGATCCGTGCCAGACGCAGACCCTTGCCGTCAACCAACTCCAGCACGAAGTTGCCGGGTTTATCCGTAGCCGGCCGGTAGTCGCTTCCGCCCTTTTCGATTTTAAATGGTTCCTCGGAAAGCGGCTTTTCTTTGACCACCGTCTGATACTTGTAGGTGCCGTTTTTCTGGCGCACCAGTGTGGAGATATTCTGCCGCTCAATGAGTTTCAGCTTGAGGTCGTCGCGGCCAAGCGTATTCAGATCATTGTCGATGGCGATAAAGCTGATGGTACGCTCGCTGTCTTTATTGATGTAGCCGAGCCGGCCGTCGGTCTTGTAACCAACCAGTGATTTTAACGGTGATAACAAAGTACTACTGTCGGCGCTGACACTACGCCCGCCGCCCTCTTCATACCCCTCAACATTCACCCGTAACCGATAGGTGCCCTGCACATACTCCTGCAGGGGCAGCTCGAAACGGGCGATACCGTCAGCGTCGGTTTTGGTGCTTTGCAGTGATCTGCTGAGACTGCGCCGCTCACGGTCTTCATCCGCCAACGGGTCATCAAAGCGATAGGATTTGTATTTATTAAAATGAAAACCGGTCGGTGAAAGGGTCATCCGCCCGGTCACCTTTCGCTCCTGCGCCGGGGTGCCGAAGAGATTTTCCAGGGTCACCTCAAGCTTCAGGCTTTCGGCGGAAACCCACCCCTTTTCCTTACTCCCCGGAATACGGCTTTGGATCTTCAATCGATCCGGCTGGAATTCCTCAATTTGAAAACGGGCGGAACCGATCTGACGGCCGCGGGATTTGTTCTCACGGATGAGGTAAAGCGATGCATCATAGTAGCCGGTCTCGTCGGTTTTTCCGGTTTCGTATTCCAAATCCAGAAAACCCAGTTCCGGCAGGGTCAGACGCTTTTTCAGCGTGACCGTTCCGCGAGGATTGCGAATCTCCACCTCCAGCGGAATAGGCGCAGAGGTAGCCATGTCCCGCCGGCGCACTATCGCGGCGAGCATCACCTTCTCACCCGGGCGGTAAATACCCCGATCGGAAAAGACGAAGGCGGTCAGTTCATTGACTTTGCGGTAACGACTCTGCAGGCCGCCCACATCGAAACGGGAGAAACTCAACCGTCGGCTGCTGCGGCTGAACGGCAGGAAGGCCAGATCGTTACCGCTTCGTACCAGATACACGGTCGGCGCCCTCTCATCCTCCAGACCATCGGTAGCGGGCAACTGGAGATGACCGTCACTGCCGGTAATACCTCGCATCACCGGCAGCCCGTTTTTACCCAACAATCTCACTGTGGCGTTGGCCACCGGTTCTCCGCTGTTGATCGACTGGACGAAGAGGTCATGGGTATTATCCGCATTGTCCTTAACGATTACACCCAAATCGGTCACCAGGATCAGCCGCTTATCCTGTACACCGTGGACCTGCCGTTTGTTCACCGGATCCCACCCTTCGACGGTGACGAAAAACAGGCCGTAATCCACACGATGGTTGAGATATCGGCTGAGATCGACCGAGGCGTAAACAGCCTCTTTCGGGTGGCGCATCGTCAAATCAAGGATCTGCTCGTCAAATTCGCTCAGGTTTCGCTCATCGAAACGGTAGTTGCTGAAGGCGGGGTTGCTGATGTCGCCACTGGTCTGGCTGATGAGGTGGTTAATCTGACCGGGCAGCACACGACCCACCCGCACCTTAATCCCTTCAAGATTGCGGCTAAGCAGTCCCAACTTATGTTCGCCGGTAAGGGTTAATACCGATCCCTCGTTGGTGATTTTCAATTCACGGGGATAAGCCGGTGCACGCAGCACCGAATCGTAGGCCTCGGCCATCTTGAATTCACCAATCGACTCCAGACCGCCCCGGACTTTCAAATAAAGCTGCCGGTGTTCCGGCACATCGACCTTAAAACTGTAGTGCTTCTCCGCATCACGCTGATTGGGGATCGCCTCCCAATCTATCTTCTTCGACCGACTCAACACCTGCGCAGTAACTTCACGCGGTCCACGCCAGCTACGCTTGCGCTCGGGCAAAAGATAGAGTTCGAAGGCCTCACGCACCGACTCGCCGGCCACATCATCGCTAAAGCTGATACTGATGATCTGTTCCGGTTCATCATCCCGGTTGCGCACAATGCGACTGTCGCTCGACGCGACACGGAAGAAACTGTAGATATCCGGAATTCGGACATCTCCGCTAACCTCCTCCGCCGTTCTTGCCGAACCCAGGGCGCTCTTAAGCCCTTCGGCAAGACGAAGCATCATGTGGTTACTCTTCTCCGGCAAGCTGATCGACTCGGAGTGAATGTACGCCTTTCGTCCGTGCTCATCGTACTGGATGGTGTAGTCATAAGGCACCCGTTCTACATCGATCCCGGAACCGGAGGGGCGCATGCCCAGGGAGAGTTTTTCTTTCAGACTCTCCGGATCCACTTCATGACTAAAATCGAGAGTCGCAACCACACGTCGGGTCTTGCGGTCTTTCGGATCCTGATAAAACTCGATGGATTCAAGCCCGGCTCTGAAGGGCGGAGTGAAAAAGTGGATTTTATTACTGGCAAGGGGAACGTTTTCTTTAAACAATTCGGGCGAGAGCCGGACCGTATATTTCTGATCCGCCGGCCAATCAACACCGGGCGTGAACACCAGCGTACGGTCATCCTGCCAGCGCCACTCCCCCTCCAGAGACGGCTCCATTTCTATCCCCTCCCCAAGCGGCTTATCCATCCGCTCCAGGTTGGCCACCGACGCTTCGCCAACTTCACTGGGGATCGTTTGCATCGCATAAAGGTCGTAATCGAATACGATGCGCACTGGCTCCGGCACCAGTTTGTCATCGACGATGGAGGTCAGCCCCGGAGCTTTTGCCCTGGCCAAGTATTGCAACTCTTTGGGCAGGCTCTGGTAATAGTTAACGAGGGCGACAGCTGCTATGATGAGAATTATCGGGATACTGACGACTTTGCCGTGGCGGCCAAGCCACTTAAGCCAGGGAGGTGCACTCCAGCTGATTTGACCGATGAAGGGAGAGAGGATCGTACCGATCAGGGAAAACAGTCGCTGCATAACACGCTTCCTTTGTGATGTTATTTCCTACCGCCGCTATTGTGTAAAAAACCTTTTCGTGACTGACACCCTATCCGCTTTTCGTTAATCGGTTATGATGCGGGCAACAGCCGGTCTTTTACCGCCACACTAGCACATATTCTCTCAATCGGACCAGCGTGACCCGTCGGGCCTACAAAGGTAATAATTTTTTCATGCACGATCATCTACAACAAGTCATACGACAAACCGGGGAATTTATTCTCGGCAAGGAACACCAAATCAAACTGGCAATCGCCTGTCTGCTGGCGCGTGGGCATTTGCTTATCGAAGATCTTCCCGGGGTGGGCAAGACCACGCTCTCACACGTGCTTGCCCGCACCCTGGGTCTGGATTTCAACCGCATTCAATTCACCTCGGATATGCTGCCGGCGGACATCCTCGGCGTTTCGGTGTTTGAAAGGGAGAGCGGCACCTTCAAGTTCCATGCGGGGCCAATCTTTTCCCAGGTTGTCCTCTCCGACGAGGTCAACCGCGCCACCCCCAAGACCCAAAGCGCCCTGCTCGAAGCAATGGAAGAACAGCAGGTCACCATTGAAGGTCAGACCTATGCCCTACCTTCGCCGTTTTTCGTTATCGCCACCCAGAACCCCGCCTATCAAATCGGCACCTTTCCCCTGCCCGAGTCTCAACTGGACCGTTTTCTCATGGTGCTTTCGCTGGGATACCCGGAGCGCAACGCCGAACGCGCCCTGCTGATGGGACGTGAACGACGCGACATGCTGCAGGAGATAAAGCCGGTGATGCAGCCGGAGCAACTGGTGACGCTGCAGCGACAGGTACGCGAAGTGTATGCCTCGGAGGCGCTGGTGGATTACATTCAGGCATTGCTTGAATTCTCGCGCCAGTCACCCTATTACCTCACCGGTCTGTCGCCGCGCGCCGGCCTCTCTTTGTTGAACGCTGCCCGGGCCTGGGCACTGCTCGATGCCCGTGACCATGTTATGCCTGAAGATGTGCAGGCGGTGCTGCCCTATGTGGCCGCACACCGACTGCAGCCGACGGACGATAGTGCCATGCAAGGCATCGGCGCACTGGTGAAACCCTTAACTGAAGTGCCGATTCCCTAGTCATTCGTCTCTCTGCCGGACCTGTCACTCACTCTTCTTTACAAGGACCAGGCGACTTCGCGGTGTCATTTAACTCTATGGCGATCACCATCCTGAAAAATCAACGTGATGCGATGCGGGCCTTTTGGCACAGGCTGTTCCGTCACGACCGTCCCGAACACGGACCGGTGACACTCGGCCGCCGCCGGGTCTACATCATTCCCACCCGCAGCGGGGTGATCTTTGCCCTGGTTCTCTTGGCGATGCTCATCGGCGCCATCAACTACCAAAACAGCCTGGCTTTTGCCCTCACCTTCCTGCTCACCGGCCTTGCCGTAGTCTCCATGATCCATGCGGTGCGCAACCTCTATGGTCTGCAACTTCATGGCGGGCAACCGCGGCCGGTATTTGCCGGCGCCAGCGCGCGTTTTCCCCTCAATCTGGACAATCGGGGCGGGCCCGCACGCTATGCCCTGAAAGTGATGATGGATGATCACCCCCCTATTACTCTCGACCTGTCGCAAGACGGGGGTCAATGGATCGAACTTCCCCGTCACGCACCACACCGGGGCTACCTCGGCGCCGGACGCATTACGCTGTACACCCGCTACCCGCTCGGACTCTTTCATGCATGGAGCTATGTCACTCTCTCCATGCGCTGTCTGGTCTATCCCCGTCCGGATGACTCCCGCGGACTTCCGCACGAGACACAGCAGGAGTATGGCAGTGTCGGTGATCAGGGCAGAGGCAGCGATGATTTCACTTCCCTTCGTACTTACCACCCCGGCGATTCACTGCGCCATGTCCACTGGAAGGCGCTGGCCCGCGAACAGGGATTGATGACCAAGGAATTCGGCGGCGGGATCACCGAGGAGCTGTGGCTGGAGTGGGAGCGACTTGGCAACCTTGGACACGAAGCGCGCCTTTCCCGCTTGTGTCGCCAGGTGTTGGAGGCGGATCGATTGGGTCTTGCCTACGGGCTTAGATTGCCCGGCATTGAGCTGCCCATCGGTCACGGCGACAGCCATCGCCGTCGCTGCCTTGAGACTCTTGCACTGTTCGGCCTTAAGCATACGGAGGCGGTCGATGGCGATCAGTGAGCAAACACTCACTCCTCCCCTTACCGGTCGTCTGTGGCTTCTTGGCGCCCTTTTTCTGGTGACCCTTCCCCATCTTGAGCGTATGCCGTTATGGTTCTCCGCCGCCTGCCTGTTCGTCCTTGGCTGGCGACTGCTCCATGAACTGCGCGGTTACGCACTTCCCGGCAGACTGCTGCGCTATGTGCTGATCTTCATCGGTATCGCCGCGGTGGCGGGGATCTATCGCGGCCTGCTTGGCCAGCAGGCGGCGGTTGCTCTCTTGACGTTGATGCTCTGCCTAAAGCTTCTGGAGTTGCACACCATGCGCGATGCGATGATCGCGCTGTTTATCGGCTATTTCATGGTCGTAAGCGGTTTTCTCTTCAGCCAGTCCATCTTTATGGGCGGCTATCTCTTTATAGTGGTACTGGCGCTGACCGCTGCACTTGTCGCCCTCAACCATCCACACGGCAAGGCGTCAGACCGGCGTCTCTATCTTGCGACCGGGGGCAAGCTGTTGCTGCAGGCGATACCCCTGATGCTGCTGATGTTCATCCTCTTCCCACGCCTCTCCAATCCGCTGTGGGGTGTGCCTGAAAACAACCATAGCGCCCGCACCGGCCTTTCCGACACCATCGAAATGGGCACCATCAGTAACTTGGTTCAGTCCGAGGATGTGGCCTTTCGCGTCGACTTTCATGATGACATTCCTTCCGCCGATAAACTCTATTGGCGCGGCCCTGTCCTGTGGCAAACCGACGGCAGACGCTGGAAAAACCGGCGCCTGGATATGCGGCAGCAACCGGGCGATTTCGAAGCACTGGGCGGCGAGGTGGACTATACCGTTACCCTGGAACCGCACTCGAAGCGCTGGCTTTTCGCTCTCGACCTGCCGTTGTCGCTGCCGCAACCGGCCAACACCAAAGTCTACACCCGGGATGATTTCCAGCTGCTGAGCTCGAAAGCGATACACCAAAAACTTCGCTACCGGGTTCGCTCTGCAACCTTCTATCGTCTGCAAGGGCTCCCCCACTGGATGGAGACGGCGGCAACGGCGCTACCTGACGACGCCAACCCTCGCACCCGCAAGTTAGCCCGCGAGTGGCTCGATGAAGGGCTTGATGATGAAACTATTATCCAGCGCGGTTATAACCTGTTTCGCAATCAACCTTTCTACTACACCCGCCGGCCCCCGCTGCTGGACGAAAATCCGGTGGATCAATTTCTCTTCACCACCCGCCGGGGCTTCTGTGAACACTATGCCACCGCTTATGTCACCCTGATGCGCGCCGCGGGTATTCCCGCACGCGTGGTGACCGGATATCAGGGTGGGGAGCTCAATGAAATGGGCGATTATCTTATCGTTCGCCAGTCCAATGCCCACGCCTGGACGGAGGTCTGGCTCAAGGACAAAGGCTGGGTTCGGCTCGACCCCACCACGGCAGTGCCGCCCTCACGCGTTGAGAGCGACACTGACGCCTCCCGCTTCGCCTCCACCACCGGCGCCGGGGCGCAGAAGGACGGCAATCAGATTCTCAACAAACTCTTCCGCACGTTCCGCCATGGTTGGGATGCCATCAACCATCAGTGGAACCAGTGGGTTCTCGGTTTTGACCGGGATAAACAACGGGAATTGCTGAAAATACTCGGACTCAATAAGCTCTCCTGGGAGTCGCTTATCGGGATCATGGTCACTTTGATCGCCTCTGCTCTGCTGTTTATTGCGGCGATCACCCTGTTACGGCGGCCGCCGCAACGCGACCCGGTATTGCGTCTCTATCAACAGTTTTGTCAACGGCTGGAGAAAGCCGGCTTTACCCGCCGAAGCGATGAGGGACCGGACGATTTCACCGCACGGGTCATTGCTCAAAGACCGGACCTGGCCGACGCGGTCAAACGGATCAATCAACTCTACGTCCGTTTGCGCTATGCCCGCGTGAGCCGGGATAACGATCTCGATCTGCTACGAAAACTGGTGCATGACTTTCAAGCGGTCGGCCGACCCTGACGTCCAAATGCCATCTACTTACCGATGCAGAAGCTGGCGAATATCTTGCCCAACAGATCATCGGAACTGAGCTCACCGGTAATCTCCCCCAGTGCCGACTGCGCCAGACGCAACTCTTCCGCCAATAACTCGCCGCTCCCCTGTTGCAACAATTGATCCCCGTTCACCAGGTTAGCCGCGGCGCGCTCCAGTGCATCCAAGTGACGACGGCGGGCCATAAAACTCCCTTCACCGCCGCCCTGATAACCCATGGTCTTCTCAAGATATTCCCGCAGCAGTCCGACACCCTCACCGGTTTTGGCCGAAAGCCGGATCTCACTGCCAAGCTCTCCATCCACTATTTCGGGGGAATTGCCGCTCAAATCCGCCTTGTTGCGCACCACCGTGATCGCCGGCCCCTCCGGCAGGCGCTTAAGGATCGCCTTCTCCTCATCGGTCACACCGGAGGCATCCTCCACCAGCAACAAAACCCGATCGGCCCGCTCGATCTCACGCCAGGCACGGCGGATCCCCTCTTGCTCCACCGCATCGGCGCTCTCGCGCAGACCGGCCGTATCGATCACATGCAGCGGCATGCCATCCAGATTGATTTGTTCACGCAGGATATCGCGTGTGGTTCCGGCGATCTCGGTGACGATCGCCGACTCCTCACCGGCCAGGGCGTTAAGCAGGCTGGACTTACCCGCATTGGGCAACCCGGCCAACACCACCGTCATCCCCTCCTTGAGCAAAGACCCCTGCTGCGCCGCCTCTTGCACCGCAGCAAGGGAGTCACGAATACGATTGAGCCGACTTTGCACCTGCCCGTCGGCGAGAAAGTCGATCTCCTCCTCGGGAAAATCGATGGCCGATTCCACATACATACGCAACTCGGTCAATGATTCGACCAGCTCATGCACCCGCGCCGAAAACTCCCCTCGCAGGGAACGCAGGGCGGAGCGTGCCGCCTGCTCACTGCCGGCATCGATCAGATCGGCGATCGCCTCGGCCTGGGCCAAATCCAGTTTATCGTTGAGAAAGGCGCGCTCGGAAAACTCCCCCGGGCGTGCCAGGCGCACGCCGAGTCGCTGCACTTGCGCCAGCAGGCGATCCATCACCACCGGTCCGCCGTGACCCTGCAGCTCAAGTACATCTTCGCCGGTAAAGGAGTTGGGGCCGGGAAAGAATAAAGCGATCCCCTCATCCAGCACCTCGCCATCAACCCCGAAAAACGACAGGTATTCGGCATAGCGCGGTTTGGGGCAGTGACCCAGGATCGCCTCGGCGCACTCCCGACTCTGTGATCCGGAGATGCGCACGATGCCGACCCCGCCCCGTCCCGGCGGGGTCGCTTGTGCCGCAATGGTGTCGCTTGGGCTGTTCATGACAATTTATTATTCACCACGAAGTACACGATGGATGACAAGGCCCTGGCATTGATCCCGAATCGTCTCAAGCAATCCTCTAAATACGTCGCCGCCGCTAACCCGTTCCTTACTATTTATACACTTTGTGCGCTTCGTGGTGCACATAAAGAAAAAGGCGCAATGCATCGCTTCATCGCGCCCCGTCAATCCCGAGATGGCGGGCTACTTATCTCCGATCACCACCCGCGTTATGTAGTACTGCTGGGCGATGGAGAGGGTGTTGTTCGCCACCCAGTAGAGCACCAGCCCTGCGGGGAAGAACATAAAGAAGAAGGTAAAGGCGATGGGCAGAATCATCATCACCCTCGCCTGGATCGGGTCCAGCGGGGTCGGATTCAGTTTATGCTGGATCAGCATAGTAAGACCCATCAGGACCGGAAGCACATAATACGGATCCTTGATGGAGAGGTCTTCAATCCAGAACATAAACGGCGCCTGGCGCAGTTCCACACTCTCGAGCAACATATAGTACAGGGCGATAAAGACAGGGATCTGCACCAGGATCGGCAGACAACCGCTAAGGGGATTCACCTTCTCCTCACGGTACATCTTCATCATTGCTTCCTGCATCTTCTGTTTATCATCACCGAAACGCTCTTTGAGCTGCTGAAGCCGCGGCTGTAGTTTGCGCATCTGCGCCATTGACTTGTAGCTGGTTTCGGAGAGTTTGTAGAAAGCGATTTTTATCAGCAGCGTCAGGATGATGATCGCCCAGCCCCAGTTACCGATCAGGCTGTGAATCAAATCCAACATCCAGAATAACGGCTTGGAGATGAAGGTAAGCAGGCCATAATCAACCGTCAGTTCCAGTCCCTCGGCAACCTCTTCCAACTGCTCTTGCAGTTTCGGCCCGACATAGAGCTGTGAATGGGTCTCTTCGGTCTGCCCCGGCGCCACTGTGAGGCTGGGTGAGACCATTCCAAGGATATAACGGTTTCCACTCGGCGCCTTGGTGTAATAATTGCCGGTTTCCTCTTGATCAGGGATCCACGAACTGAGGAAGTAGTGCTCAATCATTGCGACCCAGCCACCCTGGATATTACGATTGAGGCTCTGTTCACGCATATCCTCGAACTTTATCTTCTCGTATTTCTCCTCCTGACTGTAGATTACCCCTCCGGTATAGGTGGGCATAAACAGAGAAGAAGAATCCGAGGGCTCATTGCGCTGGAGTTGACGATAGACATGTCCGGACCATGACCGGTCGCTATTGTTCGTCACCACAAAATTCACATCAATGGCATAACTACCCCGGTGGAAGGTGTAGATCTTGTCGACGTGTATCGATCCGGTCTCATCACTCCAGCTTAGACGCACTTCCAGACTGTCCTCACCCTCGGTGAGTGAATAGTTACTCTTTTCGGCGCGAAATTGCTGGTGGTGACTCGGCGCCGCACTTTCACCGGACGCAATCATCGCGGCCTGGGCGATATAGAATTTATCGCCATCATCCATCAAACGGACCGGCTGATCGGGCTTATCTACCGAGACCGGATAGTTCAACAGGTCGACTCGGCGCAAGTCACCGCCGGTGGTATCCAGTTCGATGTCATATACATCGGTCCGAACGTGAATTCGTTCGGCAACTTTCGCCTGTTGCACCACCGGTGTGTCAGAGGACTGAGCGGCGCCACCTTCCTCTGGTGCACGTGGCATATCCTCTCTTTTCTCAACCGCACCATCTTCGAGCTGTACGCTATCGGTCGTTGTCGCCTCTGTTACCGCTTTAGGCTGACCGTAATCCTCCTGCCAGGCCTGCCACATCAAAACCAGGGTAAAGGTGAGCGCCGCTACAAGTATGATTCTCTGGAAGTCCATGATTCAGTCTTTGTGATAAAGGTGTTCAGTACCCGGGACGGGATCGATGCCGCCACGGTGCCAGGGATGACAACGGGATATACGACGCATGCCCAACCAAATGCCGCGCAGGGCGCCATGGTGAGTAATCGCCTCTTCCGTATAGTGGGAACAGGTTGGATAGAAACGGCACTGACCGCCCACATAAGGGCTGAAAATCAATCGGTACGCCTTGATCAGAAGTATCAGGATTTTTCGCATCGCTCAGCCAACTCTTGCCAGTATTTATCTATTAGCAGCCGCAATTCATGGCGCTTCAGTCGATCGACACCCGGCTTTGCCAGTACTATCACATCGAAACTACCAATTATATCCTGATGCAGGCGAAAACTCTCTCTGATCTGCCGTTTGATTCGATTACGACCGACAGCCTTTTTGACATGTTTGCGTGAGATTGCCAAGCCAAGACGTGGATGGCCGAGATTATTGCTTCTGGCCAGAACGGTCAGATACCTGCCGCCCAGCTTACAGGCTTTGGAGAAAACGTGTTTGAACTCTTCCGGCCTGACTAACCGGAGATGGCGGGTAAATTGCTCCGATCCCTTCGAATCGGAGCAATTACCTGCATTATCATACAACGTACAGGGTTTAGGCAGAGAGGCGGGCACGACCTTTTGCGCGACGGGCCTTGATTACCTTGCGACCACCGACTGTACGCATGCGTGCGCGAAAGCCGTGTGTACGTGCACGTTTGATACGACTGGGCTGAAAAGTTCTTTTCATGACAGCAACGTCCGGTTATTTATCCAACAAAACACCCCGGTTACCGGAGCGCGAAAGGTCGGCAACAATACTTCTTTAAGCCCTATTATGTCAATAGCTTATCCGTTGTTTTTATCATTTTCAGGTTGTGGATAACTTTTCCCAATAACGGTAGACTCCACCTGAACATCCTTTTACATTTCCATCGATATTTGAGGTAACGCGATGAGTATCGCGCTTTGGGGACAGTGTCTTGCCCGGCTCGAGGACGAATTGAGCCCGCAACAGTATAATACCTGGATCCGCCCCCTTCAGGCGGAGATGGTAGACAATACCCTGCGCCTGCTCTCGCCCAATCGCTTTGTTCAGGATTGGGTCACGGAACGTTTTCGTTCGCGCATAGAAGAGATGTTGGCTCAAATGAGCGAATCTGAGCCACCTCTACTCAAATTTGAAGTCGGCAGTCTCTCCACGGCCCCCGGCAGAACAACCGCTGAACCTACCACACCAACGTCGTCTGGCGGCAAGGCCCCGCAAACAGTCAAATCCAACTCACAACAAGCCCGCACCAACCCGATCTTCACCTTTAACAACTTCGTTGAAGGCAAGTCTAACCAGCTCGCCCGTGCCGCCTCGATGCAGGTAGCGGAAAACCCCGGCACCGCCTATAACCCACTCTTTATCTACGGTGGCGTGGGCTTGGGTAAAACCCACCTGATGCACGCAGTCGGTAACCTGATCATGGAGCGCCAACCCGGGGCCAAGGTGGTTTACCTCCATTCGGAAAGATTTGTCGCTGATATGGTTAAGGCTCTACAACACAATGCCATCAATGAATTTAAGCGCTTCTATCGTTCTGTCGATGCCCTGCTAATCGACGATATCCAGTTCTTCGCCGGTAAAGAGCGCTCTCAGGAAGAATTCTTCCATACTTTCAATGCCTTACTTGAAGGCCAGCGTCAGGTCATTCTTACCAGTGACCGCTATCCCAAAGAGGTTAACGGCCTTGAAGAGCGGCTTAAATCACGTTTTGGCTGGGGTCTTACCGTAGCTATCGAGCCCCCTGAGCTGGAAACGCGTGTAGCCATCCTGATGAGCAAAGCCGGCCATGCCGAGATTGATCTTCCCCGCGAAGTCGCCTTTTTCATTGCCAAACGCATTCGATCCAACATCCGTGAACTCGAGGGCGCTTTACGAAGGGTTATCGCCAATGCTCATTTTACAGGTCGTCCGATTACCCTCGATTTCGCCAAGGAAGCTCTGCGTGACCTTCTTGCACTGCAGGCGAAACTGGTTACGATTGAAAATATTCAAAAAACGGTCGCGGAGTACTATAAGATCAGGGTCGCTGATCTCCTATCGAAACGCCGTAATCGTTCGATCGCCCGTCCACGTCAAATTGCCATGGCCCTGGCAAAGGAACTGACTAATCACAGTCTTCCTGAAATCGGTGATGCCTTTGGCGGTCGTGACCACACGACGGTTATGCACGCCTGTAAAAAGGTTCAGGAACTCAAGGAAGGCGATCAGATGATTAGCGAGGATTATGCAAACCTGTTAAGAATACTTACAACATAATGTGTTTAACCTGTGGATAAACCTGTTGAAATAATCTCAGCCAAAACTGTGGACAACTTATCCACAGCTTATAAGGAAGCTGCAATGCCTTGTTATACATTGAGAATGTATGTTTAACTTACTGAATCTTCTAGATTATTCATAACTTAACCACAGCCGGCCTGCACAGTAGTAATAACAACATGTTTTATATAAACATATTTATTTATAGACAACGGGATGTTTCAAGATGAACTTTAAAATCTCACGTGAAGCTCTACTCAAACCCCTTCAGGTTGTCAGTGGTGTTGTCGAAAAGCGTCAGACCTTACCGATTCTTTCCAACGTTCTCCTGAACATTCAATCCCGGCGATTAACACTAACCGGAACTGATCTGGAGGTGGAGTTGACCGCCTCCACTCCGCTGGAGTCTGACGAGAACGCTGAGATTACTCTTCCGGCTCGAAAATTTATGGATATCTGCAAGAGTCTTCCTGAAGGCTCTGAACTCAATATCCACCTGGACAGTGATCGTGCCACCATTCAATCCGGGAAGAGCCGTTTTACCCTGAGCACCTTGCCCTCGAACGACTTCCCCGCAACCGAAAAGGTCACCGGTGCGCGTGAATATACTTTGTCTCAATCAACACTTAAGCACCTGATCGAACAAACCCACTTCTGTATGGCCAATCAGGATGTCCGCTATTATCTCAACGGACTTTTGTTGGAGTTGCGTCAAAATGCCATTAGGGCTGTGGCTACGGATGGTCATCGCCTTGCACTCAGTGAGGCTGAATGCGACATCATCCCGGGAGACATCAACCAAATCATAATGCCCAGAAAAGGGGTTACGGAACTTTCACGTCTTCTCGAAGATGCCGATCACGGATGCAAGATTGAACTTAACTCGAACTTCATACGCATCGACCTGGGTGATATCGTCTTTACCTCCAAACTCATTGACGGGCGCTTCCCAGACTATGACCGGGTCATTCCAAAGGGCGGCGATAAAATCGTAAAAGCAAATCGTGAAACCCTCCGCCAGGGTCTCCTTCGCGCTTCTATTCTTTCTAATGAAAAGTATCGAGGCATCAGACTGCACTTCACCGATAACATGCTCTACGCCACCGTAAACAATCCGGAGCAAGAAGAGGCCAAGGAAGAGTTGGATGTCGACTACAACGGTGATGAAATTGAAATCGGATTTAACGTTTCCTATCTTGTCGATGCGCTTAACGCCATCAAACAGGACGAAGTAGAACTCATTCTTATCGACGCTAACAGCAGCTGTCTCATACACGGCCTGGGTGATGATTCCTCGCGTTACGTCGTTATGCCGATGCGCCTCTAAGTAGAACCTGTTTATGCAGTTAAATAGGATTGAGGTCAGACATCTTCGAAATCTGTCCTCAGTCTCACTACAGCCTACCTCCGGCATCAATATCATCGAAGGCCTGAACGCCAGTGGTAAAACCAGCCTTCTTGAAGCGATACATATTCTAGGCCTCGCTCGATCCTTTCGCACCGGCAAGCCCGAAAAACTAATCCAATACGGCGAAGCCTCTTATACACTTTTCGCGGAACTCACCAACCAAACCCCCCATCGTCTCGGTATTCAACGCTATCGTGACCAACGCCTTGAACTCAGACTCGATGGGAGTAAGCTGCACTCACGATCAGAGCTTGCCACTATACTCCCTCTTCAACTCATCACGCCTGAGAGTACTCTGCTTCTTACAGGCGCCCCTGCTGAACGAAGAAACTTTATTGACTGGATAATGTTCCACGTGGAACCAACTTTCCACCAGGTGTGGAAGAGTTATCAGTTACACCTCAAACAACGAAACGCACTGCTACGTCAGGGCTCCTTAGAAACACTCTCTCTTTGGTCACAGGGTCTGATTGAGTACGGTGAAAAGATTGATCAACTCCGAAGAGGCGTCATAGATGAGCTTATTCACTTTATAGCCCGCTACTGTAGTCAAATTTTGCCGGATATCGATATTCATGTTCATTACCGTCAGGGCTGGCGCAAGGACTTAACACTTGCTGAATCGATAGACAACGCACTAGACACTGACAGAAAGATGCATTTCACCACTACAGGACCTCATCGGGCTGAACTTATTTTTAAGCACGGTGAACTCAATGTTTCTGAAGTATTATCCAGAGGTCAGTTAAAACTGTTACTATGTGTTCTTAAATTGGCGCAGATAGGATTTCTCCGCGAAAAAACGGCGATCTCTCCCGTCGTGCTCATCGATGATCTACCTGCAGAGCTTGACAGTTCTCACCGCAAACTTCTGCTTTCACATCTTCATCAGTTGGAAACACAAGTATTTGTTACAACCACTTCTCGCTCACTTCTCGAAGTCAGTGAATTAATGGATGTTAAATTGTTCCACGTGGAACATGGAAAAATCCAAGAGGTGGTATAATGGTCTTAAATGATGGCCGGAGTTGGTTATGAGCGAATATGATTCTTCAAGTATCAAGGTACTGAAAGGTTTGGACGCGGTTAGAAAGCGTCCGGGTATGTACATCGGAGATACCGATGACGGTACCGGGCTGCACCATATGGTTTTCGAGGTGGTGGATAATTCCATCGACGAGGCCCTTGCAGGGCATTGCAGCCAAATCGATGTGACCATCCACAGTGATGGTTCCGTTTCCGTGCGTGATAACGGTCGCGGAATACCTGTTGACTGGCATGAAGAGGAGGGTCGTTCTGCAGCCGAGGTCATTTTAACCGTACTCCACGCCGGTGGGAAGTTTGACGACAACTCCTATAAGGTATCAGGCGGACTCCACGGCGTGGGTGTATCGGTGGTTAATGCCCTATCGGAGAGTCTGAAATTAACCATCCGCCGAAACGGGAAAAAGTACCAACAGGAATATTCGCTGGGTGAACCGCAATACCCGCTGAAAGAGATCGCAGAGAGCAATAGTACCGGGACTGAGATCCGCTTCAAACCCAGCAAGGAGATATTCACCCATACCGAATACCACTACGACATACTGGCGAAGCGGCTGCGTGAGCTCTCCTTCCTTAACTCGGGTGTACGAATCGTGCTGCGTGACGAACGCACGGCGAAGGAGGATATTTTTGAATACGAAGGAGGAATTAGCGCCTTCGTCGAGCACTTGAACAGGAATAAGACCCCGCTGCACCAGACCGTGCTGCACTTTACCGCGGAAAAGGAAGGTATAACCGTGGAAATCGCGATGCAGTGGAGCGATGCCTATCAGGAAAATATCTTCTGTTTCACCAACAATATTCCTCAACGCGATGGCGGTACCCATCTGGCGGGCCTGCGTGGCGCTCTGACACGCTCGATAAACAGCTATATCGAGACCGAAGGGCTGGGAAAAAAGGCCAAAGTGAGTCCCAGTGGTGATGATGCCCGTGAAGGTCTTACGGCGGTGCTCTCGGTGAAGGTGCCGGACCCGAAATTTTCTTCACAGACCAAGGAAAAACTGGTCTCCTCTGAGGTAAAAAGCGTGGTCGAATCCCTGGTGAGTGAACGTTTTCAGGAGTTCCTGCTGGAGAATCCGACCGAAAGTAAGGTCATCGCAGGGAAAGTGGTTGATGCGGCGCGCGCCCGTGAGGCCGCCCGCAAGGCGCGGGAGATGACGCGTCGAAAAGGGGCACTGGATGTGGCGGGTCTGCCGGGTAAGTTGGCGGACTGCCAGGAACGGGACCCGGCGAAGTCAGAACTCTACCTGGTGGAGGGTGATTCTGCGGGAGGCTCAGCGAAACAGGGTCGTGATCGAAAGAATCAGGCTATTCTTCCGTTGAAGGGTAAGATCCTCAACGTGGAGAAGGCCCGTTTTGACAAAATGCTCTCTTCCGCCGAGGTCGGCACACTGATTACCGCCCTCGGATGTGGGATTGGTAAGGAGGAGTTCAACCCGGATAAATTACGATACCACCGCATTATCATTATGACCGATGCGGATGTGGACGGTTCGCATATTCGTACCCTTCTGTTGACCTTCTTCTATCGGCAAATGCCGGAGCTTATCGAGCGTGGTCATGTCTATATCGCCCAGCCGCCGTTGTATAAGATCAAGAAGGGAAAGCAGGAACGGTATGTGAAGGATGATACGGAACTGAATAACTATCTGCTTCAAATCGCGATTGAGAATGCCGAGCTTCATGTGAATGAAGAGGCGCCGCCGATCACCGGCACGGCGTTGGAGCAACTTGCCCGCCAATACCAGCTGGTGATGGCCACTATCCACCGCCTGGCCAGGCGTTACAATGACATAATCCTGGAAAAGATGATCACCCTTCCCTCTTTGGCGGAGAGTGAGTTTGCCGACGGTAATACCGAGGAGTGGTTCAATAACCTGGTAGCGTTGGTGAACGAGGAGAATGGACCTCAGCGACGCTATAGTGTGAAGTTCGAGAAAACGCCGGACGGCAGCATCGAAAGCGCCACGATCAGTGAATGGCGGCATAGCGTCCCGACGGACTACCAGTTCCAGTCGGATTTTTTCGATACGCCAGAATATGAGTCCATCCGGCTGCTTGGTGAGGATCTGCACGGGCTTATCGGGGATGGTGCGTATGTCTCCCGTGGTGAAAGAAAATGCGAGATCGAACGCTTTTCAGAGGCGCTTAACTGGTTGTTGGAAGAGGCTAAACGGGGTCAGCATGTGCAGCGGTATAAGGGCTTGGGTGAGATGAATCCGGAACAGTTGTGGGAGACGACAATGAACCTGGAGACCCGACGCCTGTTGCAAGTGACCATCGAGGATGCCATCGCGGCCGACGATATCTTTACCACTCTGATGGGTGATAATGTCGAGCCGCGCCGCGAGTTCATTGAGCAAAATGCCCTGCAGGTTGAGAACCTGGATATCTAAAGCGATATTCCAACGCAATGAGACGAAATTAACGGTAACGATTCGAACTCGTAAAATCTGCCGAAGGGCGTGTTAAAAATATACCGGTTAGTCGCTATGGATAGCGTGTTTGTTAGTATTCACAAACCTGTAAACGGACTGCCGCTGGAAAACATCCTTTGTGACTTTCGGTGTCTGCGGTGGAAAAAAAAGGGGAAGGTGCCCGGGCACCTTCCCCTTTTTTCTTTGTGCTGAGAGCGAGTATTACTCGTTGTGATACGAGGTAATGCGCTCAACTTCATTCTTGGAACCCAGGACGACCGGTACACGCTGGTGTAGTTCTTTGGGCTGGAGCTCCATGATGCGCTCACGGCCGGTGGTTGAGGCGCCGCCGGCCTGTTCGACGATGAAGGACATGGGATTGGCCTCGTACATCAAACGCAGCTTGCCCTCAGTCCCCTTCGCCTTCATTTTCTCATCAATCGGATACATAAATACGCCACCGCGGGTGAGAATACGGTGAACCTCGGCGACCATGGAGGCGACCCAGCGCATATTGAAGTCTTCACCACGGGGGCCTTCCTTACCCTGCAGGCACTCGTCCACATAACGCTTAACCGGGGCTTCCCAGTGGCGCATGTTGGAGGCATTGATAGCGAACTCACGGGTTTCTTCCGGAATAGTCATGTTGGGGTGGGTAAGTACAAACTCACCGATATTCATATCCAGGGTAAAGCCGTTCACGCCCTGTCCGGTGGTCAGAACAAGCATGGTGGAAGGACCGTATAAGGCATAACCGGCACAGACCTGCTCGGTACCGGCCTGGAGGAAGTCCTCGGCAGTGGCGCTTTCACAATCGCCCTTGCAACGCAGAATGGAGAAAATGGTACCGACCGAGACGTTGACGTCCATGTTGGAAGAGCCATCCAGTGGGTCAAATGTAAGTAAGTACTTACCTTTTGGGTTGCCTTCGGGGATGTGGTAGATATCTTCCATCTCCTCGGATGCCATGGCGGCCAGGTGACCGGCCCACTCATTGGTCTGCAGGAAGACATCGTTAGTGATGATATCCATCTTTTTCTGTTCTTCACCCTGTACGTTCTCGGATCCTGCGGCACCGAGCACACCAACCAGTTCGCCGTGGTTGACCAGGTTGGAGATCACCTTACAGGCGGTGAAAACATCGTTAAGCAGAGATGTAAAGTCGCCGGTGGCGCCCTGCAGCTTGCGCTGTTCTTCGATGATGAATTGCGTAACACTTGTACGATGGTTGTGCATATCGTATAACCCTCTAAAAAATAAACAAAAAATCGTCTACCGGATGCACCGCATCCGGTGAAATTCTTCTCGCATTGGAAATGTCTGCAGAGATTGTACGGCAGACTGTAGTGCCCATGCCCGATCGGCGGCAGTCGGCAAATTCCGCCAATTATAACATAAATAAGCGTATTAATAATTTTTAGGCACAGAATCCCTTTAACGGAAAAAGCAACAATTGCGACGGTTGCCGGGAGTGGTGAGATCCAAAGTGGTGAATGGGTTACTCTATGACGAGTGTGCGTTTATTGCAGGGTCGTGATGCGTTGGTAAGTCTTCTCGATCCACTCTTCCACTTGTTCGTTGATTTCATTGGCACGCATATTTGAAGGAGAGATGGGCTCGCCAATTACGAGGCTAATGGTCCCGGGCTTTTTTAAAAGGTTATTTTTAGGCCAGAATTCACCAGCATTGTGACAAACAGGGAGTACAGGGAAACCGCTTTTTTGCGCCAACATCGCACCACCAATCGCATAGCGTTTTCTTTCGCCGGGGGCGGTACGGGTGCCCTCCGGGAAGATGATTAGCCAAAGGCCCATTTTTAGACGCCGGGTACCCTGCTCGATGACCTGTTTCAGTGCCTTTTTTCCTGCTTTGCGGTCAATAGCGACCGGGTACATCAGCGCCAGACCCCAACCGAAGATCGGAAGCCATAGCAGCTCTCTTTTAAGCACCCAGGTTTGGCGGGGAAGGATCTCTTGCAACGCGATGGTCTCCCAAGCCGACTGGTGTTTTGCCAGTACGATGGTGGGAGAGTCCGGGATGTTTTCCAGTCCCTCGACTTTATAGGTGAGATTACAGGTAACTTTCAGCCACCAGATACTAAAGCGTCCCCAGCGGGTGAGGTGATAATAACGCCAGCGATAGGGCAGAAAAATAAGCAACGGTGAGGTTACGACGATAAAAAAAAGAAAGCTATAGATGCCTAGATAGAAAAAAATGGCGCGAAGATAAGCCATTAAAAGTCCTCCAGTAGAGCGGCTACCGCTTCAGCAAGATTGTCATAGATGAGCACGCCTTCGAGCCCCTCCCCTTTTGCTATGCAGCGTTCGCCCTTTCCGGTACGAACAAGAATGGGGGTTGCTTCCACGGCGCGGGCGGCCTGTAGATCACGCAGTGAGTCGCCGATTACAGGAACATCCTTCAATGAAACCTCCATACGCCCGGCGATATCGAGGTACATGCCCGGTTTGGGTTTACGACAGTTGCAGTTGTCGTCGGGCCCATGCGGGCAGAAAGCAATCATCTCGATCGTACCGCCAAGGGTGCTGAGTTGTCGGCGCAGTTTGTCGTGTATCGCGTTGAGGGTCTCCAGGTCATAGTAACCCCGGGCGATACCGGACTGGTTGGTCGCCACCGCAACGCGATAGCCCGCCTGGTTAAGCCGGGCGATTGCCTCCAGACTGCCAGGCAACGGGATGAATTCATCCACGTTTTTGATGTAGTCATCGGAGTCCTGATTAATGACTCCGTCACGATCGAGAATTATCAGTTTCATATAAACAGTTCACCGCGAAGACGCGAAGTGCGCAAAGATAAAGGTCGAATGATAAATATAGTTCCCGCCCCAGCGTGCTTTGCGCCTTTGCGGTTAGGTTAGTCTTTAAATTCAGAGACTCGGATGCGACCGTTTACCATCTTCGAATCCCGCTGCATGATTTTATCCATCTTATTCCAGAAGGCTTCATTGAGATCGAAGTCGGCGGAAATGGCGGTACCGATCAGCAGAATAAAGAGATCGGCCACCTCCTCCGCCAGTTGCTCCCTGGGTTTGCCCTTGGTGATGGCCGCCCCGATCTCCCCCAACTCTTCCGCCATGAGCGCCATGCGGTAGGTCAGCTCCTCGCCGCCCTTGTTCTTGAAGTCGTGCTTGTCGTGAAACGCTTGTACAGCGTCCAGCATCGCCTGATATGAATCGGTATTACGTTCGATCATGATTAAAACCTTATTGCCACAGAGGGCACAGAGTGCACAGAGAAGCCCAGGGTTGACGGGATTCAGGGTAAATAGAGACATGCGTTTTCACAGTGACTGAATTCGCCGCTGTTAAGCTCCGTGTTCTCTGTGACCTCTGTGGCAAAACAATCAGTTCTGCAACTGGGAAAGGTCGGCGACCTCGAGGAACAGGTTGCGCATCCGGTTGAGCAGCGCCAGGCGATTGGCGCGTATCGCTGCATCGTCCGCCATTACCATGACCTCATCAAAAAAGCTGTCCACTACCTGGCGAAGACCGGCCAACTGTTTGAGGGCAGCTTCGTAATCCCGTGCAGCAAAGAGCGGTGCAACGGTACCTGCCATCGCCTCAACCTTATCGTGCAGGGCCTTCTCCGCCGCTTCCTGTAACAGGGAGGTATCGACCTCACCGGGGATCGCCTCGTCGGTCTTCTTCAGAATGTTGCCGATCCGCTTGTTGGCCGCGGCCAGAGATTCGGCCCCCTCCAGGGCACGGAAGGTGGTCACTGCCTTGATCCGGGCATCGAAATCAAGCGGGTGGGCCGGTCGCTGGGTGAGAACCGCCTCGAAGGTATCCGGGGCGACCTTAAGGTCGTGATAGTAGGCCTTGAGGCGGCCCATCATAAAGTCGAAGACCTGTTCGACCACCTGGTCGTTGTCAAAGAGTCCCTTATTGGCATCGGCTGCCTGGGCAAGCACCTGCTGCAGATCGATATCGAGCTTTTCCTCAATGATGACCCGCAGTGCGCCGAGGGCGGCGCGGCGCAGGGCGAAGGGGTCCTTGTCACCACTGGGGATTTGGCTGATGCCGAAGATGCCGATCAGGGTATCGAGTTTTTCGGCGATGGCCACCGCCTGACCGGTCTTGCTCTGAGGCAGGCTATCCCCGGCAAAGCGGGGCATGTATTGTTCATCCAGGGCGACTGCGACCTCGGCCGGTTCACCGTCATGATTAGCATAATAGCGGCCCATGATCCCCTGCAGTTCCGGGAATTCGCCGACCACCTCGGTCATCAGGTCACATTTGGCCAGCATCGCGGCGCGTTCGGCAAGCTTGGGATCACCGCCGATAACGTCGGCGATAGTATGGGAAATTGTGGCGACACGTTTTGATTTGTCGGCAATGGTGCCGAGCTGTTTACACGGGCTCGATCGCGCGCAGCAGGATCGTGCCCAGCGGGATCCC
>JAWOIT010000086.1:0-15812 GCA_046484535.1 Pseudomonadota bacterium
ACTTGGTAGCGGCGATATACAGAGGCCAAGCGATCTCTCAATGGTTTAGCGGACTTTATTTTTCTCCCAAAGTGGAGGGAGTATGTATAGTTATGTTGTTATTATCGTTTCCTGTTCATCCCGTTGTCTCTTAACCCGGTCAAAGATCATTACGAAAAACAGCGGCAGAAATCGGATTATTCGGCAAATAAAACTACCACAATCAGTAGTGACAAACAATTAGCAGAAAATCACCAAATTCCTATTCCACCATTGATCTTTGGAGCTTTTGCACACTCAGCGGATTATCTTCGATGAAGCTTAATTCTACCTTAAATCCTGTAATAGTCGGGTTTGAATTGCCGGTAAAAACTGACAGTTAAAGTATGATAATAATGGCTGGGTGATTTCTTCTGCTTTTCCGACAACACAAGCAGCCAGGTGTAACCTCCATCACCATTAATCCAGTCCTTCCTCGTGTAACGGGGCTGAGTGTGCAGTGATATCGCCGCGGGTCGTGTGGTACCAGACCTGGTCCTCTTCACGCAGAAGCGTACCCAGAACATTAAGCTCTTCAGTGGAGAGGTGATCCATGACGGCATCGCTGTCATCAGCCAGCTTCAGGTGGATGGCGTTACGGCGCGGCTTGTTGTGTATGTTAAGTGAGTAGTTTTCGACTCTTTTCCACATGGGGTGTCCTCCGTCTTATCTGCTGGTGAAGTGGTATTGGTCAAACCATGAAAATCCGCAGGTTTGCTTCATCCATTAAGTATAGTGCCTGGTCGATGGCAGGGCCCGCTATGAGAGTGGCAGCGTTTTCCAATACCTCATAAATGCTGTAGTTACTATGGGTATCTCAACCGTTAGAGGGCGAAGGGAGACCCCTCGGGATGTCAAGAGCGACATACCATCCTGTTGACATCACTGTGTGGCGACTATCCTTATGATCTGTACATATTTTCTGTTCCCGGGGCTCTCGTTATGTCAAACGCCACAGAACCTGCAGCAATATCGGATACAGAGTTTGCCATCAAGGACTGCGCCCTGATCGCCCTTGCCACCGGACGACGCGCGGCGAGTCTCACCGAGATGCGCGAGATCCTGCTGGATATCAATCCGGGGAGTATCTATTACCACTTCTGGGGCGGGCTGATACAGCCTCGTTTCGAGGAGCGCGAATACAATAATGACTTCGCAGGCTTTGTCCGGCACGGATTGCACGATTCCGTACTGGCCGAGCGCCTGGCGATGGTCCTGCCCAGTGAGCATGATGGCATGGAAGCCCTGCGCCGGGAGGTGATAGAGCTTATCGATGAGCGCCTGGATGAGGCGGATTATCTGCTATGGGTTCGCTCGGTCGCACCACTGGAGTTTATTCGCTCCCAAATAGTTGTGTTCGACACCGGCAAGCGGGTCAGCCGTCCGGAGCAGTTGGCCGAGGAGATTCCCAACCTCTCCACCAACAGCATTTTTTACCACTTTGTCGATGCACAGCAGAGGCTGAGCGAGGGTACGGATGACTTTCGTTTTTGGATCAACGGCTTTGGGGAGACCTACCAGGAGCTGGTGGCCAGACTGCAGGAGCTCGATCCCTATTTTATGTCCCTGAGTGAGCTGCGTAGCCAGCTGTCCGACCTCTTTGCCGATTATTTTGGAGTGACCCCTCATGAGTGATCTGTTGGATGCCTATGCACAGGCCGCAGGGCCGGATGTGATCGACCATCTGCGCCAGCTGGCCGAACCGATGCGCGGTATGAAGGTGGTGCATGTCAATTCGACCCGGGTGGGCGGCGGTGTTGCCGAGATCCTGGAAAAACTGGTGCCCCTTTCGAGTGATCTGGGTCTGGACACCCACTGGGAGGTGATTGGGGGCGATGCCGATTTCTATCAATGCACCAAGGGGATGCATAACGCCCTGCAGGGCAGCCCGGTGGGGATCTCTGACAGTTTGCTTCAGGTCTATGAGGAGACCAATGCCGCCAATGCCGAGCGGCTTCGGCCGGTCCTTGAGGATGCGGATATGGTGTTTATACACGATCCTCAACCGATGCCGCTGATAGAGCACTGTCCCAACCGGCGCGGCAAGTGGGTGTGGCGTTGTCATATTGATGCAAGCCATCCCTACCGGCCGGTATGGAAATATCTACGTCGTTTTGCCGCGCAGTATGATGCCGCGGTCTTTTCACTGCCGGGTTTCGCCCAGTCTCTGCCGGTGCCGGAATATATTATTCCCCCCAGTATCGACCCACTGAGCGAGAAGAATATCGAACTGCCGGATGAGGAGATCCAGGCCGTTTATCGTCGTTTTGAGTTGGATCCGGAACGCCCCCTGGTTACACAGGTTTCGCGTTTCGATCGCTTCAAAGATCCCATTGGGGTGGTGAACGCCTATCGCATGGCCAAGCGCTTTTTGCCGAATCTGCAACTGGTGCTGGCGGGGGGCAGCGCCAGTGACGACCCCGAGGGGGAAGTGGTGTTGGCCGAGGTGCGCGCCGCTGCCGGGGATGACCCGGACTGTCACATCCTGCTGCTGCCGCCCGACGCGCACCGCGCCATTAACGCCCTGCAGCGCGCGTCCGACATCGTGATGCAAAAATCGATCAAGGAGGGTTTCGGCCTGACGGTGACGGAGGCCTTGTGGAAGTGGCGCCCTGTGATCGGCGGCGACACCGGCGGAATTCGCCTGCAGGTGATCGATCATCACACCGGTTTTCGGGTCAATACCCCCGAGGGAGCCGCCCTTCGCATGCGTTATCTCTACCGTCAGCCTGAGAAGATCGCCAAGATGGGGGCCAAAGGGCACGATTTTGTCAGGGAGAATTTTCTGCTTACCCGCCAGTTACGCGAATACATGACCCTGAGTGTTGGGCTATTGCACGAGGCGCAGGAGCGCATCGAGCTGGGATGAGACAGGCGGACAAGATGAACGATAGTGATAATGCACAACAGTGAGCCGTTCAAGAGCCATCACACCATGCCGTTCGGTGCAGAGCTTGAACCGTATGGAGGGGTTAGATTCAGGCTCTGGGCGCCGGCGGCGACAGGGGTCGAACTCTGTCTCGAATCCGGGGCGGGGGAGAGCCGGATTCCCATGGTTTCCGGTCCGGATGGATGGTGGGAGCGGTGTTGTGATAAGGCCGGGGCCGGAAGCCGTTACAGTTTTTGTATCGATAACGATATTCAAGTGCCCGATCCCGCTTCCCGCTTCCAACCGGATGATGTCCATGGCAATAGCGAGGTGATTGATCCGAGGGCCTTTAGCTGGGGTGAGGATGAGTGGTCCGGCAGGCCCTGGCATGAGGCGGTGATTTACGAACTTCATGTGGGGACTTTTACCGACACCGGGAATTTTCGTGCCGTCGAGGCGAAACTCGACCATTTGCGGTCCCTTGGTGTTACCGTGATCGAACTGATGCCGCTGGCGGATTTTCCCGGAGAGAGGGACTGGGGCTACAACGGCGTGCTCCCTTTCGCTCCCGACGCCGTGTACGGCCGCCCTGATGATCTCAAGCACCTGATTCGTGCGGCACATGAATCAGGGCTGATGGTCTTCCTGGATGTTGTGTATAACCACTTCGGGCCGGAGGGCAATTATCTGCACCGTTATGCCCCTGCCTTTTTTACCCATCGTTACCACACGCCATGGGGGGATGCGATCAACTTCGACGGTGAGTCGTCTCGCCAGGTGCGTGATTTTTTCATCCACAATGCCCTTTACTGGCTGGAAGAGTATCGTGTGGACGGGCTGCGGCTGGATGCGGTTCATGCCATCTTCGATGACTCGACGCCGGATATTCTGGAGGAGCTCGCCGAGGCCGTAAACAGCACCATAGGTACGAAACGTCACGTGCACCTGGTGCTGGAGAATGACAACAACGCCGCCCACTACCTGAAAAAGGGGTACCGGGCGCAGTGGAATGATGACCTTCATCACTGCCTGCACATCCTGCTAAGCGGCGAGCGCGACGGTTACTATTCCGACTATACCGATGCCCCATTGTGGTATCTGGGGCGGTGTCTGGCGGAGGGTTTTGCCTATCAGGGCGAGGTGTCGGAATACCGTGAAGGTCGGCGGCGAGGCGAAGCCAGTGCCGATCTTCCCCCCACGGCATTCGTCAGCTTTCTGCAAAATCATGACCAGGTCGGTAATCGCGCCTTCGGTGAACGGTTCACAGAGCTCAGTGACGACGAAGCGCTGCGAGCCGCCACCGCAATACTGCTTCTTGCCCCCCAGCCACCTCTTTTGTTTATGGGCCAGGAGTGGGGCAGTCGGCGACGTTTCCCCTTTTTTTGTGATTTTGAACCTGCGTTGGCGAAAGCGGTTACCAAAGGGCGGCGCAAGGAGTTCGCCCGATTCGACTGGTTTGCCGACCCGGCGGCACGAGCGCGTATTCCCGAACCCGGTAACCCGGACACCTTCCTGTCCGCGCGTCTTGACTGGTCGGAACTCGACAATCCCGCATCACAGCAGTGGTTGTCGCTGCACCGTACGTTGTTGTCGCTGAGGCGCAGCGAAATCGTACCGAGGCTGAGTGAGATGAATGGTAATGCGGGTCACTGGCGACAACTCGGTGATCAGGGCATAGAGGTCGTTTGGCATCTGAACGGCGGAGCAGAGTTGCTGCTGCAGGCGAATCTGTCTGCAGGCCCGCTCGCAGCTCAAGTGCACGACGGCAAGATTCTTTATGCGACACATGAAATCACCTCACCGCTTCCGCCCTGGTTTGTGGCTTGGTATCTGAGCGGGGGGGATGACCGGTGAGCCCCCGCGCCACCTATCGCCTGCAGCTCAACCGGGACTTTGGCTTTGCCGAAGCGGCCGGGCTCGTCCCTTATCTGGCGGCGCTAGGTATCAGCCACTGTTATCTTTCGCCGTATCTCAAGGCCCGCGCCGGCAGCAGCCACGGATACGATATTGTCGATCACAACCGGCTCAACCCGGAACTGGGCAGCCGCCGGGATTTTGATGTGCTGATCGACACCCTGCGCAGCCATGGCATGGGGCATATCCTCGATCTGGTTCCCAACCATATGGGTGTCGGCGGGGACGACAACCAGTGGTGGCTGGATCTGCTTGAGCACGGGCGGGCCTCACCCTATGCCTCCTTTTTCGATATCGATTGGTACCCCAACAAGGAAGAGCTGAGGGGCAGGGTACTGGTGCCGGTCCTGGGGGACCATTACGGCAAGGTGCTGGAGCGAGGTGAGTTGGTTGTGCGCTTCGATGAGGGGCACGGTGAGTTGAGTGTTTGTTATATGGGCCACCGATTTCCTCTGGACCCGCGAACCTACCCCAAGGTGTTATCGATCAACCTGAAGCGACTGGAGCGGCAATTTGCTAAAACCGATATGCGGTTGCAGGAGTTCAAAACCCTGCTGAACGCCTTTGCCCATCTGCCGGCGCGCTCGGAGATCTCAGCGGAAAAAATAGAGGAGCGTCGACGTGATCATCAGGTCTACAAACAGCAGCTTGCACGACTCTGTGCCGAGTATCCCGAGATTAGCGCACACATTTTTGCCAACCTTGATTTTTTAAATGGCAATGTCGAAGGGGAGCCCGGCTACAATGCCCTGCATCGGATCCTGGAGGCGCAGGCCTATCGACTGGCCTACTGGCGGGTCGCCTCTGATGAGATCAATTATCGCCGTTTTTTCGATATCAATGATCTGGCCGGACTCTCCATGGAACGGGGGGAGGTGTTTCATGAGACACATAAGCTGGTGCTCGAGCTTGTCCGTAACGGTCAGCTGGACGGCCTGCGCCTGGATCACCCGGACGGGCTCTACGATCCGGCCGGTTATTTTGAACGTCTGAATGCGGCGCTGAGTGAGGCCGGCGCTGCAGGCAGAGCGGATAACCAGCCCTGTTATCTGGTGGCCGAGAAGATTCTCGCACTCGATGAGCGGCTCCCTGAGCAGTGGCCTTTGCACGGCACAACCGGATACGACTTCGCCAATCAGGTCAACGGGCTGTTTGTGTATCCCGAGGCTGAACGTGAACTGGACCGCATCTATCGAAGCTTTACCGGTACTTGGATGCCGTTTGCGGAGATGGTCTATCGCAGCAAGCGGTTGGTGATGGAGGTCCAGATGTTCGGCGAGCTGGCCACCCTGGGCAGGCTGCTGGACCATATTACGGAGTGCAACCGTAATACCCGGGATTACACCGGCAACAGCCTGCGCAACGCCCTTAAGGAGATCGTGGCCTGCTTCCCGGTCTATCGCACCTACATCACTAAAGGGGCGGTGAGTGAGATGGATCGCCGCTACATCGATCAGGCTGTGACGGAGGCGAAGCAGCGCAGTCCGGCAGCGGATACCACCGTGTTCGACTTTATACGCAATCTGCTGCAGGAAGGGGCCTATGAGACGGAGCCGGCCCGCAGCGATGAGATAACCCATTTTGTCATGCGCTTCCAACAATATACCGCGCCGGTTACGGCCAAGGCGCTGGAGGACACCAGCCTCTACAACTATAACCGTCTGCTTTCGCTCAATGAGGTCGGTGGCGATCCGTCTCATTTCGGCATCTCATTGGAAGCTTTTCACGCCTCTGCCAAAGAGCGTATCAAACAGTGGCCGGCATCCATGCTGGCCACTTCCACCCATGACAACAAACGCAGTGAAGACGTTCGCGCACGGCTGAATGTACTCTCGGAAATTCCCGCCCTGTGGAAAAAACAGTTGGGACTCTGGAGTCGCTCCAATCGGCGTCACCGCCGCCAGGTGGACACGACCACCGCGCCCACGCGTAATGATGAGTATCATCTCTATCAGACCCTTTTGGGAAGCTGGCCGCTCGAGCCCATGGATGAGCAGGGGCTCGAATACTATCGGCAACGAATTCAGGACTATATGCGTAAGGCGATCAGGGAGGCCAAGCTACACACTTCCTGGATCAATGTTAACGAAGCTTATGAGAAAGCGGTTGCCGACTTTGTCGAGCGTCTGCTATCGGGAGGGGAGAAAAACGCCTTTCTTGAGGATTTTGTGCCATTCGCCCATAACGTGGCCCGACTAGGGCTTTATAACAGTCTCTCCCAAACCCTGCTCAAGCTGACGACCCCCGGTGTCCCGGATATTTATCAGGGCTGCGAGCTATGGGATTTCAGTTTGGTCGACCCGGATAATCGCCGGCCGGTGGATTATGATTTGCGCAGTAATCTCTTAAAGGCGTTGACGGATCGGGATAGCGATCTCGCTGCATTGTGGCCCGAGCTGCTTGAGAATTTCGAGGACGGGAGGGCCAAGCTGCTCCTGGTTCAGCGGCTCCTCCGTCTGCGTCGTGACCACCCCCTGCTTTTTGAAAATGGGGATTACCTCCCGCTTGAAGTGCAGGGGGAACACGCTGGCCACCTCTGCGCCTTTTCGCGTCGTAATGATGAAGCTGCGCTGATAGTTATCGCGCCACGCTGGTTTGTCAGTTTGTGTGGTGAGGAGCAACGCGCCCCCATCGGTCAATCCGTATGGGGTGAGACAGCCGTTATCCTGCCAGACTCCCACTCTGGGACGGAGTGGACGAACTTACTGGATGGCGCCTCTTTGCGTCTCGCTGAGCAGAACGGACGCTTAGCGGCACCGCTGGCGCAAGTCCTTCGAACATGCCCGGCAGGAGTGCTGTTCAACGGTTAGACTATATTTCTGTGTGGCACAAATTCCCGCCGTAGTGCTGCTGTTGTAGATGTCTACGGAAATTGCACAGGAGTGAGCGGATTGTGAAAGAACGACGGCATTCGGAGAAGATTGTCGCTTTCGTCATGGCCGGTGGCGAGGGAAAGCGGCTTCGACCGCTTACAACAGAGCGGTGTAAGCCCGCCGTACCTTTCGGCGGCCGCTATCGGATTGTCGATTTTGTGCTGAGCAACCTGATCAACTCCGAGATTCGCGCCATCTATCTGCTTGTGCAATACAAGCCACAGGCGCTGATCGAGCATGTGCGCGAGGGCTGGACGATCTCGCCGCTGTTGCCGGATCAGTTTGTGACGGTTGTGCCGCCGCAAATGGAGGGAGGGCAGGTCTGGTTCAGGGGCACTTCCGATGCGGTGTATCAGAGTATCAATTTATTACGTGTGCACCGCCCCGACCTGGTGGCGGTATTCGGCGCCGATCACATCTACCGCATGGATGTGAGGCAAATGGTGCGCTTTCATTACCAAAACAATGCCGATGTCACCGTTGCAGCCCTCTCGGTGCCGCTTGCGGAGAGTTCGAGCTTCGGCGTAGTTGAGGTCGATGGTGACAGTCGTATCCGCAGTTTCGAGGAGAAACCGGCAGAGGCAAAGCCCATCCCCTCGGATCCGACTCGCTGCTACGCCTCCATGGGAAATTATCTTTTTAATGCACAGACCTTGCTGGAGGCGCTGGAAGACGCACATCAATGCGGCGAGACCGATTTCGGTAATGAGGTTCTGCCTCGCTTGCTGGGTAGTCATCGCGTCTATGCCTACGACTTTTCCGATAACCACATACCCGGTCTCAAATTTTATGAGGAGGTTGGATACTGGCGCGATGTCGGAACGCTGGATTCCTATTTTCGGTCTAATATGGATGCCCTGGGTCTGGCGCCGCACTTTGATATCTTCAATCCCCAATGGCCCATTTTCTCCAGCCACTACCAGGGGCCGGTTAGCCAGATTTTCAACAGCCGCATCGATAACAGCATGATCGGTGCGGCGACCGTGGTGAAAAATGCCGTTATTCGCAACAGCATCATCCGCCGGGAAGCGGTGATCGAGCCGGATGTTGAACTCGATGAGTGCATCATTATGGATTATGTTCGGATCTGTCGTGGCGCCAGGCTTCGCAAGGTGATTGTCGATCGCAACAACATCATCGAGGCGGATACCCGTATCGGTTTTGATGCGGAGGCGGACCGCAGCCGATATGTGGTAACGCCGGACGGCGTGGTGGTCATCCCCAAGGGGCGAGCGGACTATTTCGCCCGCAACACAAGGGGCAGTGGTCTTGGCTATCATGAGTAGAGAAAAGGGGCAGCGAGCCTCGCAGGTGATTCGATCCTTTATCTCCGCCACAATCTGAGGCCTTATTTTTCCCCCATAACTCCCCGATTCCTAACATCTCCCGCCTGACCCGCAGCCGGGAGATTCCTGTGCTATACATTTGGGATAGCGTCGATTGATAAGGAGAGGGTTTTTATGACCAAGCCAACAGAACAAAATGACTACCTGCGTCAGGGGAGACAGGATCGGCTGATCCGGGAGCTGGATCATGACCCCTACCACTCCAAACGAAAACTCAGTGAACCGACAGTCTGTCCCAACTGCCGGGCGGTGTTCAGCAAGGGGCGTTGGAGCTGGGCGGAGGTTCCGGAAAATGCCCATGAGCAGCTCTGCCCCGCCTGTCAGCGTATTGAGGATAAGGTTCCGGCCGGCTTTTTGACCCTGCGTGGGACATTTTTCGGTGATCACCGCGAGGAGATTATGGGGCTGATCCATAACTACGAAGAGCGGGAAAAGCTCGAACACCCGTTAAAACGCATTATGGCGATCGAAGATCAGGACGAGGAGACCGTTATTACCTTTACCGACGCGCACCTGGCTCGGGGTATCGGTGAGGCAATCCATCACGCTTATGAGGGGGAGATCGATTACCAGTACACCAAGGGCGAGATTATGCTTCGTGTCGTTTGGGAGCGGTAACAGTCATTGGCGTGGTTTTAGTCAGGAGGCAGTGATGGGATACAGCGAAGAGCTGATTCAACAGGTCTGGGAAAAGGCGCGGGGCATGCCGGATCATGATATCAATGAGTGGCGCCAGGATGAGTGTGGGGCGTGGCTGCATCGGGAGGCCTATGAGCAGGAAGGCTCAGACTATGGCTGGATGATCATCAATACCACTCCCGGCGGTGGGGATGTGGTGGATAACCTGAGGCCATTGCATATCAATAACAGCTACGATACAGCCAACCAGAAGGTAATGTGCCGTGTGACCAAAGATCGCACGGATCTTCAGCCGACAGCTTCGGTCAATCATCCGAGGAATAAGGGGATATAGTCGAGTCGACTCTCTTCAACGTTACCACCCATAACAATGTTGGCGGTAGTTATTCATCGCATCAGGTGTAGGCAAACCGAGAACCGCACCCTGCGGATTAGGCCGCTCCCATGCCGACTATACTGATCGTAAGAACGTACTCCGGCAGTCGTTACATACCGCCGGTCATTTATCGGGAGGCCTCTCGATGCCGCTACTCCGTATCGCCGATCTGGACTTCGAGGTAGATGGAAAAAGGCTCCTGGAAGGCCTAAACCTCGAGCTTGAGGCGGGAAAGATCCATGCCCTGCTCGGTGCCAACGGCACCGGCAAAAGCACTCTGGCCTATCTCATCATGGGCTGCGCGGGCTATACCCCAACCCGCGGTGAGATCCGTTTCGACGGTAAGCGGCTAAATCAAATGCCGTTACATGAGCGCGCCCGGATGGGGGTCTCGATGACCTGGCAGGAGCCGGCGCGTTTTGATGGCCTGCGCGTCAGTGACTACCTTTCATTGGGCAAGAATACGCTTAACGATCCGGCCGATTCATTACGGCGAGTGGGGCTGCAGCCGGGACGTTACCTTGATCGCTCGGTGGACAAAACACTAAGCGGCGGTGAACGAAAGCGGATCGAGCTGGCCTCCATGTTGACCCTGAAACCGCGCCTGGTTCTGCTGGATGAACCCGACTCGGGGATCGATATGGTGTCTACCCGGGAAATCATCGATGTCATTAGGACGCTTAAGGATTATGGCGCCGCGATCCTGCTGATCAGTCATCGTGAGGAGATCGCACGCATGGCTGATCGGGCCTCTTACCTGTGTTGCGGCAGGATCATCGCAACGGGTGAGCCGGAGCTCATCGCCGATCAGTTCAGTTCCCGTCCCTGTCTGGAAAAGGGCTGTAATGGGGAGACGTGCCGTGACTGAGCAGACATCAGAGCTGCTTCGGGCGCTCTATAGCGTCTACCCCGACGCCTCAAATCTCATGAATCCCGCTACGGCCCATATGGTGGTGGAGGGGCAGAGGCTGGTAAGCAAACAGAACCTCCCCGGTGTCGAGATCGAGGCCGAAGAGGGGAGGTCGCAGATCACCATCCACCTGCGTGTTGCCGAAGGAGTGCAGGTGGCGCAGCCGATCCACAGTTGTGTCGGGTTGATGACAACGCACGGTGCACAACGTATCCGTCTTTACGTGAAGCTTGAGTCCGGCGCATCCGCTCACCTGTTATCTCACTGTCTCTTTCCAACCGCCGAAAGGATTAAGCATGAGATGGACGCCGTGGTCAGTGTCGGGGAGGGGGCAAACCTGCTCCATACCGAGGGACACTTTCACGGCCCCTTCGGAGGGATTGAAGTGAGACCGCATGCCGAGGTCAGGGTGTTGCAGAACGGCCGATATTTCTCCGATTTCTCACTCACCGGCGGACGTGTCGGTGTACTGGATGTCGGGTATCGGGTCTCGGTGGAGGCCGGTGCGGTGGCCGAGATTACCGCTCGTGTTTACGGGCATGGGGATGACAGCATCACGCTGCGGGATGAGATGAACCTGGAGGGTAAAAACGCCCGTGGACTGATAAAGACCCGGGTGGCGCTGGAGGGCGATGCTATCAGCAATGTTATCGGAATCACCCACGGCAATGCCGAAGGGGCAAGAGGACATATGGAGTGTACCGAACTGGTTCGCGAGCGCGCCAGGGCCCGGGCAGAGCCTGTTGTGAACGTCGCACACCCGGGGGCAAAGGTTACCCACGAGGCGGCGATCGGCAGTGTTGATCATAAACAGCTGGAGACGCTGATGGCGCACGGACTGACGCCCGATGAAGCCGTCGAGGTGATCATTATGAGCCTGCTTCGCTAGAGCCTTGCAATTGCCAGGGTGTGCGAATGGCTAATTCGTTATACGTAGAGGACGGTGCTATGGGAAATGATTTGGAACCCATTGTGGGTAATTGGTACATGCACAACGACAAGGGACAACGGTTCAATGTGGTCGCGTTCGATGAGGAGCGGGAGTTGATTGAAATTCAGCACTTCGATGGTGATATCGAAGAAGTGAGTCTCACCGATTGGCAGGAGATGGATATTGAAGTGAGCGATGAGCCGCAAAACTGGACCGGACCGGCCGATGTTGAAGAGATGGACGATCTGGGGACGGAGATAACTGATACCTCAAAGGAGGATTGGTCCGAGCCACTGCAGGAATACCGTGAAGCAAGACGTGGAAGGTCGCTACGTGAGCAGGAAGATGAGCAAGGGTGGGATGAAATCCCGGGCGGTATAAGCGCTGCCGGGGAAGAAGAGAAAGACTGAACGTGAGTGTGGCCGTAATCGGAACTCTTGCCTGTCCGACATAGCTCCATACCTAAAGGTGAACGAGTGAATAAACGCCGTGTTCACCGACGCTTGTTGTTTTTAACTTCAATGTGGTGCGGGGCGGATAAGCGAATGAATTGACGCCTTCATGGGAAGTGACTTCTGTTTTGCAGTTGTCCCCGCCAGGGAGGGAGACGTCCTGGCATCGTGGGGGGCTGTTTCTAGGGCAGTCGATGTCTAGAGTCTTCCATCGTTTTAGCTGTGCGTAACGGGGCCGTTATTGCCCGGCAATAACGGTGTTATGTTCCAGCTTCACCCCGCCACTGTTTCACTTTCGTCCGCGGAATTCGTGGCGGCTATTTCACCTTCACGACCTGGATTAATTTCCGATGTTTACTAAGCTGATCTCATAGAGGGAATTGGGCCACCGGAGCATTCCGGTGCGGACGCTATTAATTGGTTTTGAGAAGAGTGGTTAAATTATCGAACCGGTTCCGTTTGAACCGTGGGAGCAGATAGTAATGAATTTCAGTTACAGAAGGTCCGCATTTGCAGGGCTAATGGTAAGTGTGGCCGCCGCCGCTGTTGTTATCGGGTGTTCCGATGGAAGCTCATCCAATGATCCGATGCCGGGTGAGCAAATCGTAGAGGCCTATCTCACCGAGAAGGTCACCCAAATCGGCGGGGCCACCACCTCGACGACCCGGTTCACCGATGCCGGCGAGAACGAGTGGGCACTCTATAATATGGCTGATCGACTCGCGGCCACGCCGGTGCAGGCCACAGCCGGTGAGGTGTACGAGGTCCGGCTGGACAATTACATTCAAGACACCCTGGTGGTCGAGTATGACGGCAGGGACTATGCACTGGTGGCGCTGGGAACATCCGGCATCGCGGTGGTGGATATCACCTCTCCGACGGCCATGTCCGTGCTCTACACCGTGCCGGTTAACTTTTATCAGGACGGCATTACCTTCGCCGAGGGTGGTGGCGCCCTGGTTCCCGACGTGGTGATTGAGGGTCACGGCGTGATCAGCGCCCTGGAGACCGACGGCACCACGCTCTGGATCGGCAATGAGAGTTACGGTATCCATCGCACCGCCCTGAGCAACGTGATCGGTGCCGCGCCGGTTACCGAGGATGACGGCACACTGTTGATTGACGATGCGGACAGCAACGGCGCACCCGATGAGGTCTTTACCCTGCAGTACGCGGGGGAGCATCCCTGGGGCGCGCCGGCGGACCTGCAGCTGCATAACGGTCATCTCTACGCCGCGATCGGTTTTCTCGGTCTGGGGATCTACAATCCCGATACCCTGGAGCGGGTTGGTGACTACAACCTCTATACCGATACCGAAGTCAGTGAGGACTGGTTTATCGACATGGATGTCACCACTGAGGTACAGCCCGGTAACATCGATCCCGACACCGGCATGCCGAATTACGATCAGGCCTCGTTCGAGATCCTGCAGGTGTGGCACGGCGGCGTCGATGCACCTACCCCCTGGGCGGATTTTGACCGCTACGGCAAGTATTACTACAAGGCCAACGCCCTGGATGTGGCGGACTTTACGACAGGAGCCGATGGCACCAAGACCACCGTCTTCATGGCCTATGGACTGGCCGGCATTGTCGCCGTGGATGTGGATACACAAGATCCGGCAGCGCTAATAACCACATACCAGGGTTATGCCCCGGCGGTCCCGGCGCACGGCCCGGATGAGCCCACCGGGCAACAGTCCCGCAGCCTGTTCCCCTATTTCGGGGTCGGTATGCTCAAGGAGGCCGGTGTCATGGATGTCGAGGTGGATCTGGTGAATAACCGGGTCTTCTATTCGGACCATTTCGCCGGGCTGGTCATCCTGGAAGGAGCCGATAATCCGGCGGGGAATTGGCGACAGGCCGGCGCACCTTTTGACAATAATACCATCGGCGAATTGGGTGACCATTGGCCCGACTACGAGTTTGTCACCTCCTACGATATGGGTGACTATAACCCGGAAGATAACGAGTCCCTGCCGGTATGGATGTATCAGGCCCCGAGCCTTCTGGTCACCGGTGAGATCAGTGGCCATGGCAGCGCCTTCTTCCTCATGCCGACGCTGTCCAGCGCAGTCGGCAATGTGGATGTGGTGCAGGCCACCGGCTCTGGCGGTTTGAATTTTATCGACCTGGGTGATCTGAATGCGGTGGCCATGATCGACCGCTTCACGGTACCCGCCTATTTCGCCAGCACCGATGAGATCGGCGCCGCGGCGGACGGATCGCCCACGGTGCCGATGGCCATCGGCCACAGTCAGGGCGTGGCCACCACGAGTCGGCACCTCTATCTCTCCGATGGTCCGCACGGCATGAGCGTCTGGCGTATCGCCGACTCCCGGGGTAATGCCATCAATGCTCCCCATGTGGTGGCCAACACCCTGGCCGAGGAGTATCCGGTGGGGGATGTCTACCCGACCCCCCATGCCTACAACAATATAATCAGTAAAGACGGCAAGAGGGCGTATGTATTGTCACAGAGCCTTGGGCTGCGCCGAGTGGATATCAGCGGCCCGGAGAACGGGATGGGAGAACCCGGCTCGCCCATGTTGCTGACGCCGCAACCGTCGGACTTCTATGAGCATAATCTGACCAGCGGTTCCTACGGCGGGATCAAGCGGCAGGACCATGCCTACGATGTGGACTTCCACGGCAACTACGCGGTGGTGGCCGACGGTAGCAACGGTCTGACCGTCTATGATCTGAGCGCCGATCCTTCCGACGGTACCGGCAACCATGTAGTGGCCAATCTCGGTTCGACAACCGAAAAGCCGCTCCTTGGCCGGGCCACCGGGGTGGAGCTGTGGACCAACCCTCAGGATAGTCGTGTCTATGCCTTCGTCGCCGCCGGCCATGCCGGCATCGGGGTGGTGGACATGACCGAGCTGCTGGTCAACGGCGTGACACCGGGTATGGAACTGGTCAAGATCTTCGAGCCGATCAAGATCGAGGTCGAGCTGGACGAGAGCATCCATATCGGCAAGGCCGACAGCCGCAGCATCGATGTGGATGTGGTGGGCGACTACGCCTACTTCAGCTACGGCGGCTTCGGTGTGGTCGCCTACAGCATTGCCGACCTGCTCGAGCCCCTGCCCGCCGGTGTGCAGCCGGATAAGATCTGGTCCATGCACGGCTTTGACTATCGCCCGGAGGCGGTCGGTCGCTATGTGCTGCAGAATGAGCCGGGCCTGGAGTCATCGGCGGCGGAGGCGCGTTATATGACGCCGCAGTACTTCCCGGCCGATACCCTGTTAATCGACGGCGAGGGTCACTGGTATGTGCGGGATGAGCCAAAGCTGGTCTTCTATATCGCCTACGGCCCGGCGGGTGTGGCCAAGATCGACTGGAGCGATCCGGCCAATCCGGTACTGCTGCAACATCAGGACACGGTTGGCGAGGCCACCGGTACCGCCATTGCCCACGGCCGTGTCTACGTGGCGGATTATGCCGGCGGATTGGTGGTGTTCCGTTAATAGAGAAAAGT
>JAWOIT010000149.1:0-25407 GCA_046484535.1 Pseudomonadota bacterium
TACGCCGCTTCCAAGCCCGAAAGCGACTGAAGCAGAGTATCCGAATCATCAAGTACATTTTGAACCGCCTCGGATACCTGGAACATTTCAGGGCTTCGCTCAAGGATGCCGCTAACCTGTTTACCGATCATGCCGAAGAGATCGTCAACCTCCTCCACATTTTCAACAATCTGTGGATCGGTAATCCTGCGGATATTCAGGTTACTGTCACCTTCGAGAAATCCGTTTACAACCCGGCCGTAAAGTGATGCGTCCCGACCGAAGCGATCCGCCGCCGTTACAGCACCTTCACCACCTTCGAGTACACGATTTACGTTGTTGATAATCCGCTGACTGAGCATCAGCTGGCGACTTGCATAATAGACCTGATCCGGGTCCGCTCCTTTTTGCGCCATCAGGGTTGCGACCTCATCGGTCTGCGCAAGCAGTTGGGCGGAGTTATCATTGATCATTCGTACGATCTCTCTCAGAGCGATTACCACACCCCTGGCATCAATGATGGTCTGTGCGTTCTCGTTATAGTGCTCCCATTGCCGCACCACCTCATCGAGCTTATCTGCCACCGCCTTATTATCTGAGCGGGGCATCCCTGTTTCAGGGTTACCACTGCGAAGCAGCCTTAGATTGTGAGCAAATTCATCACGGTATTTCTCCAACTGGTCAAAGGCAACCGGAGTACCGCGACTGATCTGACTGGCGAACTTGGATATTCGTTGCGAGAGCACCCGTTGTTCACCCAGCAAGCCGAGATATTCTTTATCATAGCCGCCTTGAATGGCTACCACGGAGTAGACGATACCCATGGCCACCACCGCTGTCAGGAGCAGGGCAATAAGCAACCCCAACCCCTTGCCACCTGCGGATGCAATTGAGCCCGTCTTTGCGCCGCCTTTAACTTTTGAGCGCATTTTTGCGATTAACGGTAACTTCATCTTCTCGGCTCCTGACTCGATTTCCCTAAATATTAAAAAATATTTCTTTGTTGCTGCTGCTTTCCGTATCGTACAAGCGCAAAACCGCCGCTCACGCGGCTACCTGCATAAATTCCGGCATCTCCACCAATTTTCGAATATCGAATATTCCCCAAAGATCTCGACCCCGGTGGAAAATTCCGCTCAAAAGAGGCTGAACAACCTTATTCATTTGCTTCACATCGTCGCTTAACTCTTCCTCAAAAAAGTGACGCATTCCTGCAACTTCATGGACCACCAATCCGGCAGTCACTCCCTTATGCTGCATCACCAGAATACGACTCTTGCGGTTGATCTTGTTAACCTTGCCGGAGAGAAAACCGTTGAGATCCAGAATCGGCAGCAGATTACCGCGTACGTTTGCGACTCCGTGCACCCATTCCTTTGCGCCGGGAATACGACTTATCGTCACCCCCGTCAAAATTTCACTGACCTGCTCCAACGGCACCACAAGTGATATATCGGCCAGTTTAAACCCGATACCATCCCAGGTATTCTTCATCTCGATCTGCTGCGGCAGCGCTGAAGCATGCTGCCTGCTTCGCAGATCCAGTTCGTGCAGTATTAGAATCGGTGGTTGTTGTGCGGTGGCGGCCACGACAGATGAATTCCCTGCGTCTTAGAGCAAATTGCTCATTTTTTCAATCAGCATCGCCTCTTCCACCGGCTTGGTCAGGTAGTCCTTTGCGCCTTGGCGAAGCCCCCAAACCCGATCGGTTTCCTGATCCTTCGTGGTAACGATAATAATCGGAATATCTGAAGTTTCACTGTCTTTACTCAACTGGCGTGTCGCCTGAAAACCGTTCATTCCCGGCATGACAACATCCATGAGAATAAGATCAGGCTTGATTTCCTTGGCCTTGGCGATGCCGTCCTCACCATTGTCGGCGGTTTGAACCGTATGGCCCAATTTCTCCAGAATTGAAGTAAGCACGTGGATTTCGGTCGGCGAGTCATCCACAATCAAGATTTGCGCCATTGATGTACTCCTGCGAATGTTCGTTGGTTGCTTCTTTATTCCGTCCCGCTTCATCTACATACAATGCGGGAGGTTCCTCTTTGCTTGTACCGAATTTCAGGAGGCATGTTTCAGTGCGTGTTGCTGAATCGCCCCAAGAAGTTCTTCTTTGGTAAAGGGTTTGGTCAGATACTCCTCCGAGCCGACAATTCGCCCACGAGCACGGTCGAAAAGACCGTCCTTACTGGACAACATTATCACCGGGGTATTTTTGAATTTCTGGTTATGCTTGATAAGGGCGCAGGTTTGGTAACCATCGAGCCTTGGCATCATAATATCGACAAATATGATGCTCGGGTTATGGTCGGTGATTTTCGACAGAGCTTCGAATCCGTCATTTGCGGTAATGACCTCGCAGCCCTCCTTTTTCAATAAGGTCTCCGCCGTCCGCCGGATCGTCTTACTGTCATCGATCACCATGACCTTGAGGCCCTGCAACCCTGTTGCTGCCGCTTCGCTAGTCACGTATCCCCCATACATTAATCATCTGCAAACAGTCCCGCCCGTTAAAGCACCACTTAATATATTTTCTGTATCTTACCGATATTTAACACAAATTCTATCTTCAAGCTATATATTTCGTGGAGATTTTACGGACAAATATCCAATTTAATGGCACCGAAGTCTGAAAAATACTACCTCAAGAAGCTGGTCTGAGTATGCATCGCACCCGCATCGGCGCTCCGCCATGCCCCCAATATCTGCTAGAGTACCGCAGTTAGCCGCCAAGAGCAGCACCCATCGCACCATTACACTACATAGAAGGTCATAATATGCCAATATCTGTCGGCGTCATTATGGATCCCATCGGATCGATCAAGTATCACAAGGACAGTACCCTGGCGATGTTGTTGGCCGCGCGCCGCCGAGAATGGGACATCCATTATATGGAAATGAACGACCTGTTCATGGAGGAGGGTGTAGCGCAGGCATGGATGCGGCCACTGGAGGTACACGCCGACGAGCATCACTGGTACGAAATGGGCGACCGCCGAAGGCAGCCGCTTCATTCGCTGGATGTGATACTGATGCGCAAAGACCCGCCTTTTGATATGGAATACATCTACGCCACCTATATGCTCGAGCAGGCGGAGTCACACGGCACACTGGTGGTTAACCGCGCCCGCAGCCTGCGCGATGCCAATGAAAAGGTTTTTACCAGCCGCTTCCCGCAATGCACTCCCCCGACATTGATTTCAAGGCAGGCCGGGCAGTTACGGGAATTCGTCCGGCGCCATGGGGATACCATACTTAAGCCGCTGGAAGGTATGGGCGGGGCCTCGATTTTCAAAACCTTCCCCGATGACCCGAATACCAGTGTAATTATCGAGACCCTGACCGGCAACGGCAGCCGCTATGCCATGGCCCAGCGTTTTATCCCCGAGATCAGCGCCGGGGACAAACGCATTCTGCTGATCGACGGTGCCCCCGTTCCCTATGCCCTGGCTCGCGTTCCTGCAAAAGGTGAACTACGCGGCAACCTGGCCGCGGGAGGGAGAGGTGTCGGCGTGGAGCTCACCGAGCGGGATTACTGGATATGCAAACAGGTCAGCGGCATACTGCGGGAAATGGGTCTTATCTTCGTCGGTCTTGATGTGATAGGCGATTACCTTACTGAAATCAATGTAACCAGCCCGACCTGTATCCGCGAATTGGACCGTGAATATGGCCTGGATATCGGCGGACAACTGATGGATTCCATTGCAAAACGACTCAATCGAGATGACTAAACACTTTGTTACTTTTTTCCCGAAAGCCATACTGCTGCTTGCGCTGAGCGGCTGCAATTCGGCGCCCGAACCCTACACAGCCACCGGCCAGGCCTTTTCCCGGCCACTCGAGGTTACCGTTCAGGGAGTAGCGCAGCCCCGCGCCAACGAAGCCGCGCAGAGCGCTATTGAGGATCTACTGTTTATCGCCGAGGTGTCACATCCCTGGAAGCCCGGCCCGCTCGGTCGCACCAATCAGTTGTTCACCTTTGAGTCCCGGTTTTCCGCCAATCCCTCCATCCTGCCGATGATCCGCAAGGCAGCCGCACTCGCTGAGAAAACCGGCGGCTATTACGCACCGCACTTGGGTAAATTACAGCAACTGTGGGGGTTTCACAGCGAGTTCCCGGAGGCCTCGACACCCGACCGGGAGGAGATTGAAGCGATTCTGGACTCCCATCCACAGATGAGTGATATCCAAATCCACGGGATCCGCATGCAATCCACCAACGCCGAACTTCGCATTGATTTCGGCGCCTTTGCTCAGGGTTATGCGCTCGATACCGCCCGTCAGCGTCTGCAGGAGCAGGGCATCCACCATGCTCGCATCGCTAACGGCAACGCCGTAGTGGCTCTGGGTGATGGATGGACTTACACGCTACCCACCCAACCGGAACAGACACTTCCCCTCCATGACGGCGAAGCGGCGGTCACACTGACCACTGAAGGTCACGCATTCGACAGCAACGACGCCCACCCCTACCTCGATCCCGCAACCGGCTATCCGAGTAAGGGGCTCCGTTCGGTCACAGTGATTCACAGCAGCGCAGCCGACGCTGCGGCAATAGCTCAGGCACTACTTGCCGGGGGTGAGGAGAAACTAAACGAACAGTTGGCGGTCATACCGGTTGAGTTTGCCCTTATCACCACCATTGAGGGCAAAAGTGTGACTACACCGGGCCTGGACTCGCGTATCGTTGACGTGCGTAACCGGTAACCGGACGTTATAATGGCTTCAATCCAAATGTCAGGAAAATAGCGCTGTAGTGACGAGTAGCTCCCCGCCAATCAAGGTCTCTCCCTCGGACCGCCTCGGTCTCACCCTGTTTTTCGCAGCCGCCGTCCATGCCCTGATCATCCTGGGTATCAGTTTCGATATGGAAGATCTGTTCCCCAAAGACATTCCCATGTCACTGGAGATCACCCTGGTACACAGCGATGACCGGGAGGCGCCGGATGATGCCGACTACCTGGCCCAGGCCAGCCAGAAGGGAGGCGGGAACGTTAAGGAAAAACTCCGTCCATCCAGCCCGGCCTTCAACCCCCTGCCCAACGATGAGCGGGGGGATGCCGAGAAGAGCACCCCGATAGCCGCACCACCGCCGCAACAGGCCCGGGAGGAAGTTCAGTTGATGACCACCGAGGCCGACAGTCCCGATAAAGTCCGTCAACCGGAAAAATCGCCGCAACCGGAAGCACCCGTCGCACCGAGCGCGGCGGAACTGCTGACACGCAGCCGGGCCATCGCCCGCCTGAGTGCGCAGATCGAACAGCGCCAACAGGCCTATGCGCAAAAGGACCGGGAAAAAACCATCACCGCCCGAACCAAGGAGTACAAATACGCCGCCTATATGGACGCGTGGCGTCAAAAAGTGGAGCGAATCGGTAATATCAATTATCCGAGCGAGGCAAAACGCCGTGGATTGAGCGGACACCTGACCCTGGATGTGGCGCTACGGCCCGACGGTAGTGTCGCCGATATACAAGTGATACGCTCATCCGGTCACAAGGTCCTGGACGACGGGGCGATCCGTATCGTCGAGCTCGCCGCCCCCTTCAACCGGTTCACCCCGGAGATGCGCAAGGAGACCGATCTCCTGCACATTATCCGCGTATGGCAGTTCCAGAATGACAGTTTTCAGCAAACCCGCCGCTGACGCTTGCGTAAACCGTGAACAGTGGCTGATACTTCACCCATGAGCGATACCCCAAACTTGCGTAATCACTTCCTGATTGCCATGCCCGCACTGGCCGACCCTAACTTCAGCCACACTGTCATCTATATCTGTGAACACACAGAAGAGGGAGCCATGGGCATCATTATCAACCGCCCCATGGATATCCCGCTGGCCGAGGTTTTACACCAGATGGAGATCGAGCCGAGCAACAAGCTCGATACATCAGTGGTGGTCAACGATGGGGGGCCGGTCCAGCCCGAGCACGGCTTCGTCATCCATACCCCGGTGGGCGCCTGGGAGGCCAGCCTGCAGATCAGCGAAGAGATCGCCCTGACCACTTCCCGCGACATACTTACCGCCATCGGCCATGCGGAAGGCCCCGCCCGCTACCTCCTCACCCTCGGCTATGCCGGTTGGGGACCCGGGCAACTGGAAGAGGAGATGGCGCAGAACGCCTGGCTGAGCGGACCGGCCAACCAGGAGATCCTTTTCGAGCTGCCGCTGGAACAGCGCTGGGAGGCGGCCGCTCACCTGCTGGGTATCGATCTCAACCTGCTTTCCAGCGATATCGGCCACGCGTGACCAGACAGCATCGACTCCTGTTGGGTTTCGACTTCGGCCTCAAGCGCATCGGCGTGGCCGTGGGACAGGAGCTGACCGGAAGCGCCCGGGAACTTGAGACTCTCACCAGCCCCGACGGCGGCCCGGACTGGAAAGGCATCAACCGACTTATCGAACAGTGGCAACCCGATGCGCTGGTCGTCGGCCTGCCGCTGAACCTTGACGGTAGCGATCACGAGGTAACCCGCCTGGCAAGACGTTTTGGTAATCGCCTCAAGGGCAGGTACAATTTGCCGGTATTCACCATCGACGAGCGGCTCAGCTCCGTGGAAGCGGAACGGCTCCTCACCGGAGAAGGACGCTTCGACAAAGAAGCGGTGGATAAACTGGCCGCCCGGATTATTCTGGAGAGCTGGTTGGCGCAACAATCGGACAACAACACATGAGCCACGACATACCCTCCGATCCCGACGCACTCATCGAACAGATGGCCGCGCGCCTCAGCGCCCTGCTGCAGCAAGACGGGATCACCGCCCCGTGCATGATCGGCATCCACACCGGCGGCGCCTGGGTGGCGGAGGCCCTGAATAAACGACTGGCGATCAGTGAGCCGCTGGGGACACTGGACATCAGTTTCTATCGCGATGACTTCTCTCGCATCGGTATGCACCCCCAGGTCAAGCCCTCCAATCTACCTTTCGATGTGGAGGATCGCACCATCATCCTGGTCGATGATGTGCTGCAGAGCGGTCGCACTATCCGCGCCGCTCTCAACGAGATCTTCGACTACGGCCGTCCCGCCCGGGTGATCCTCGCGGTGCTGGTGGACCGCAGTGGAAGGGAGCTGCCGATCCAACCCGATGTCAGTGGCTTCCAAATCACGCTCGGGCCGCACGAACAAATCAAACTCAACGGACCTGCCCCTCTTAGCCTCAGCCTGCAAAACAGCCATGAATAACCCGCAACTGGACAGCAACGGTAACCTTAGACACTTCCTCACCACCGAGGGATTGAATATAAAACAGCTGACCGAGATCCTCGACGTGGCCGAATCTTTCGCCACCGTGGCCGGTAAAAGCGTCAAGAAGGTTCCGCTGCTGCGCGGCAAGACCATCATCAACCTCTTCTTCGAGACCAGCACACGCACCCGTACCACCTTCGAGCTGGCCGCCAGCCGCCTCTCGGCCGACGTTCAGAGCATCAACATCGCCACCTCCGCCACCAGCAAGGGCGAAAGCCTGCTTGATATGCTGCACAACCTCGAGGCGATGCATTGCGACATGTTCGTGGTGCGCCACGGCGACAGCGGCGCGGCCCACTTTATCGCCAAACATGTGGCGCCGCATGTGAGCGTGATCAACGCCGGTGACGGTCGCCACGCCCACCCGACCCAGGCAATGCTCGATATGTTCACTATTCGCCGCCACAAGGGTGAGTTTCACCACCTCACCGTCGCCATCGTCGGCGACATCCTGCACTCCCGGGTGGCCCGCTCGCAGATCCATGCCCTAAACACCCTCGGCGTCGGCGAGCTGCGGGTCATCGGCCCCAAGACCCTGATCCCCGCCACCTTCGGGGATATGGGTGCGCACATCTACCACGACATGAATGAGGGCTTGAGAGGGGTGGATGTGGTCATCATGCTCAGGTTGCAGAAGGAGCGGATGAAAGGGGCACTGCTTCCGAGCGAGGGGGAATACTTTCAGCGCTATGGCCTGACCGAACAGAAGCTGCAACTGGCCAACCCCGATGCCATCGTGATGCATCCGGGTCCCATCAACCGCGGTGTGGAGATCGCCTCCAGCGTCGCCGACGGCCCCCAGTCGGTCATCCTCGAGCAGGTGAGCAACGGCCTGGCTGTGCGCATGGCGGTAATGAGTATGGTGCTGGGGCGCCGCCCCGGCGCTGAATCCGCAGGGGAGGGACAGTAAAGATGGGGAGTGTGATCCGCGGCGGCCGTGTTATCGACCCGGCCAATAAACTGGATAAAGTCATTGACCTCTTCATCGCCGACGGCCGTATTGCCGCCGTCGGCGATGCCCCGGAGGGCTTCAGCGAGGATGAGGTGATCAATGCCGACGGGCGGATCGTCTGCCCCGGCCTTATCGACCTGCAGGCCCGCCTGCGCGAGCCGGGCGAAAAACACAAGGGCACCATCGCCTCTGAAACCGCGGCGGCGGCCGCCGCCGGTGTCACCACCCTTTGCTGTCCCCCCGATACCAAACCGGTAATCGACACCCCCGCCGTTGCCGCGCAAATCGCCCATCGCGCCGAAGCGGCCGATAACTGCCGTGTTTTGCCCATCGGCGCCCTGACCCAAGGGCTCGCCGGAGAACAGTTGGCCTCGATGCAGGCCCTGCGTTCCGCCGGATGTATGGTAATGGGCAACGCCCGAAAGGCCATCACTTCCACGCTGGTGCAACGACGGGCACTGGAATACGCCGCCACCCTGGGGCTTACCGTCTTTATCAATCCGGAGGATCCCTGGCTCGGTGCCGAGGGCTGCGTTCACGAAGGGGCGGTCAGCACCCGCCTGGGCCTGCCCGGCGTCCCCGAATGTGCTGAGGTGATCGCCGTCGGCCGCGATCTGATGCTGATTGAACAAACCGGGGTGCGCGCCCACTTCGGCCAGCTCTCCACCTCACGGGCCGTAGAGCTGATCGCCGATGCCCGCGGCAAGGGGCTACCTGTTAGCGCCGATGTAAGTGCTCACCAACTCTATCTGACGGAAATGGATGTGAGCGACTACAACAGCCTATGTCACGTTCGCCCGCCCTTTCGCAGCCGGCGTGACCGCGACGGTCTTCGCAGCGCCCTGGGTGATGGGGTTATCAGCGCGATCTGTTCCGACCATCAGCCCCATGATCGGGATGCGAAACTGGCCCCCTTCGCCGACACCGAACCGGGCATCAGTGCACTGGAAACCTTGCTGCCGCTGACCCTGCGCCTTGTCGAAGAAGGGGTTTTCGGGCTGAGCGACGCCGTCGCTTCTCTGACCTGTGAACCGGCGCGAATACTCAATAGCGATCACGGGCAACTGGCGGTGGGCGCCGTGGCGGATATCTGCATCTTCGACCCGCAACAACACTGGACGGTCAGCGAAGAATCGCTACACTCCGCCGGCAAGAACACCCCGTTTCTCGGCTGGGAACTACGCGGTCGGGTCACCCGCACCTTGCTCGGCGGCCGGACGGTTTTTGAAATTTGACTAGCCACAGAGAACACCGAGAAAAGCAGCGTCTCAGGATTTCATACCCACGACTTAGGGCGTGTACTGCAACCCTGATCACGCAGCTCCGTGTCCTCTGTGGCAAAAATAATTTGAAACAGGCAGAGCCATGAAAAAAAACCATCGCGATACGATTTTTGTCGAGCAGGCGGAGATCCTGCAGCACCAGGCCCACGAGGGGGCGCAGTTCACCCTGCGCGTAAAGGCCCCCGAGATCGCCGCCCGCGCCGAGCCCGGCAGCTTCGCCCATATTCAGGTCGATCCGAACCGACCGCTTCGGCGCCCCATCTCTATCATGCGCTGCCATCATCAGAGCGGAATTGTGGAGTTCCTCTACAAAGTATTCGGCGAAGGGACCACCCTGCTGTCGAAGCGCAAAGTCGGTGAAAAACTGGATATCCTCGGCCCCATCGGCACGCCGTTTGCGCTTCACAAGGCGCGCTCTCGCCCCCTGCTGATCGGTGGTGGCGTCGGCATCCCGCCGATGATCTTTTTGGCCGAGCGAATGCACGCCCAAAAAGGCGACTTCCAGCCCTTTGTGATCATGGGTTCGGAGGTTCCCTTCCCTTTCCAGTCACGCCCCTCACAGATCATGCTGCCGAGTCTCCCCGCCGATGTCATCGCCGCCATGCCGCTGCTGGAGGACTGGGGTGTCGCCTCACGCCTGGCCAGCCTGCAGGGTTATCCCGGCTGCTATGAGGGCTATGTCACCGATCTGGCGCGCCACTGGCTGGATGGCCTGGACGATGAACAGCGCAGCGAAGTCGAGATATTCAGCTGCGGACCGCACCCGATGCTGGAGGCGGTGGCGAAGCTGGCGGCGGAATACGGGCTACCCTGTCAGGTTTCCATGGAGGAGTTCATGGCCTGCGGCGTCGGCGGCTGCGCCGGTTGCGTGGTTGAGGTACAAGCCGACGACGGACCGGCGATGAAACGAGTCTGCGTCGACGGACCGGTGTTCGACGCCGAAGCTGTATTTGGGTGACAGGTAACAGGTAACAGGTAACAGTATCAGGATATGGGGGTTCCTGTAGTCTGCAACCTGTGACCTGTCACCTTTAGTTTTAACGCATCATGCCCGTGTCATCCCCTGTCTGTTCGATGGTCAGGCCGGAGAGGCTCGATCCCAGCTCATCTTCACCCATCTCCTGATCCTTCAATTTTGCCATCAGGCGGACCTCGTTGGGCGAATCGGCATTGCGCAGGGCATCTTCCATACTGATGATGCCATCGCGGTAGAGCTCATAAAGCGCCTGGTCAAAGGTCTTCATGCCATGCTCGCCGGACTTCTTCATCAATTCTTTGATCTGATGCACTTCACCCTTGAGAATGAGGTCGGCCATCAACGGGGTATTGATCAGTATTTCCACCGCCGCTCGCCGTCCCTGCCCGTCGCTTATCGGAATCAACCGCTGAGAGACAACCGCCTTGAGGTTAAGCGAGAGATCCATCAATAGTTGCGGTCGCCGATCCTCAGGGAAAAAGTTAATGATACGGTCCAGCGCCTGGTTGGCGTTATTGGCGTGAAGTGTTGCCAAACATAGATGACCCGTTTCGGCAAAGGCGATGGCGTGCTCCATGGTCTCGCGGTGACGGATCTCGCCGATCAGAATGACATCCGGCGCCTGGCGCAGGGTATTCACCAGCGCATCGTCAAAGGTATTGGTATCAATTCCCACCTCACGCTGGGTGACGATACATCCCTTGTGCTGGTGCACATACTCAATCGGGTCCTCTATGGTGATGATATGACCATGACTGTTGATATTACGGTAATCCACCATTGAGGCGAGCGATGTAGATTTACCGGTACCGGTCCCGCCGACGAAAAGAATAATCCCCCGCTTGGTCATCGCCAGATCTTTGAGAGTGTCGGGGAGCTTCAGGTCCTCAAAGGTCGGGATGGTTGTCTCGATTTTCCTGAGTACCATACCCACCTGATTGCGCTGCTGAAAAACATTGACACGAAAACGGCCTATACCGTTACGACTGAGGGCGAAATTGCACTCATGATTATCCTCGAACTCCTCACGCTGCTCTTCGTTCATGATGCTGAAGACGATCTGCCGCGCCTGATCCGGTGTCAAACTCCCCTTGACGACAGGAGCGATTTTGCCATTGACCTTCATGCTGGGGGGGATACCGGCAGTAATGAAAAGGTCCGAACCGTTCTTGTGGACCATCAGCTTGAGCAGCGAATCAAAATCCATCATTTCCTCTCTTACATTTCTTTACAGGAGTAGGCGTAAACGCTATTAGAAGTTATCTTTATTAACCGCTTTGGAACGTGCCTCCTGCTGACTAACCACCCCTTTTTCCACCAATTCCTTAAGGTTTTGATCAAGGGTTTGCATACCGTACTGCTGGCCGGTCTGGATAGCTGAATACATCTGTGCGATCTTGTTCTCTCGGATGAGGTTGCGGATAGCCGGCATGCCAATCATGATTTCATGCGCCGCCACCCGGCCGCCGCCGTTTTTCTTCATCAACGTCTGGGAGATAACCGCACGGAGTGACTCGGAAAGCATTGATCGGACCATATCCTTCTCAGCCGCCGGGAAAACATCGACGATACGGTCAATGGTCTTGGCCGCAGAGCTGGTGTGCAAGGTGCCGAATACCATGTGACCGGTCTCCGCCGCTTCCAGAGCCAGGCGTATAGTCTCAAGGTCTCGCATCTCACCGACCAGAATCACGTCCGGGTCCTCACGCAGGGCTGAACGCAATGCCTCGGTAAAGCCCAGTGAGTCGCGGTGGATCTCACGCTGGTTAATCAAACACTTCTTCGACTCGTGAACGAATTCTATCGGGTCCTCCAAAGTAAGGATATGGCCGTGGTGATTGTCGTTAATGTAATCGATCATCGCGGCCAGGGTGGTGGATTTACCCGAGCCGGTCGGGCCGGTAACCAACGCCAGGCCACGTGGGTTATCGGAGATCTCCTTGAAGATCGCCGGACAGTTGAGTTGCTCCAGGGTCAGGATCTTGGAAGGGATGGTACGAAGGACCGCGCCCGCACCGCGGTTATGGTTGAAGGCGTTGACACGAAAACGGGCCAGCCCCTTGATCTCGAAGGAAAAGTCTGTCTCAAGATACTCCTCGTAATCCTTTCGCTGCTTGTCATTCATAATATCGTAGACAAGGCTGTGGACCTCCCGGTGCTCCATCGGCGGCACATTGATGCGGCGCACATCCCCATCAACACGAATCATCGGCGGCAAACCGGCGGAAAGATGGAGGTCGGAGGCACCGTTTTTGACGCCGAATGCAAGTAGTTCAGTAATATCCATTACAATGCCCTCAACACAAAGTTATTGTTTGTACTATTTAAATCGCTATCTTTTCTGTTGCTTGAACCGGTTTCCCTGCCGAAGGATAAAGCATACGATAGAGCCATGACAGATAATTTACCTTTACCCGCCAACAGACTGCAAACCGTTCTGACGCGGATCCATGATGCCTGCGAAGCCGCCGGCCGTGATGCTGCGGCGATAACACTGCTGGCGGTAAGCAAAACCCGCAGCAGCGATGAGCTACGCGCCATGGCGGCACTGGGTGTACGTTGTTTCGGCGAAAATTACCTGCAGGAGGGCCTGCAGAAGATCGAGGTGCTGGCCGATCTCGGCCTGGAGTGGCACTTTATCGGCCCCATCCAATCGAACAAAACCAAGCCCCTGGCCGAAAACTTCGACTGGGTACACAGTGTGGACCGGCTCAAGATCGCACAGCGTCTGAGCCGGCAGCGCCCGGAGAAACTGCCGCCGCTCAACCTCTGCCTGCAGGTCAATGTCAGTGGCGAGCAGAGCAAGTCGGGCGTAACCCTGGCCCAGTTGCCGGGGCTGGCCCACGAAGTGGCGACACTGCCCAAGGTGCGGCTGCGCGGTTTGATGGCCATCCCGGCGCCGGTCGGCGGCTTTGACAAACAACGCCTTCCCTTTCGAAAGATGCGCGAAGCACTGGAACAACTCAATCGTGACGGGCTGCAACTGGATACCCTCTCCATGGGCATGTCCGGCGACCTCGAGGCGGCCATCGCCGAGGGCGCCACCATCGTACGCATCGGCACAGCCCTGTTCGGCGCGCGTAAAGGATGAACTTCCGTGCACTACACTAACCGATGGGATATCTTGTAATCTGTTAGCCAAGCCACAAAACAACGTACATTTTCCAGCTGGAAAAACAACCAACAGATGAATGCTATGCAACAAAAAAACATTGGATTTATCGGTGGCGGCAACATGGCCGCCAGTTTACTTGGCGGCCTGATCAGCGATGGTTTTGCCGCCGAAAACATCTGGGTGGCCGAGCCCGATGACAAGCGCCGTGAAGACCTCTCCGCCCGCTTCGGCATACACACTGGAGCCGATAATATCGAGCTGGTCAACACAGTGGACGTCGTCGTGCTGGCGGTCAAGCCGCAGGTTCTGCATGAGGTCTGCACCGCCATTGCCGATGCGATACAGGGAAATCGACCGCTCATCGTCTCCATTGCGGCGGGGGTCCGCGAATCCGATATCGATCGCTGGTTGGGCGGTAATAACGCCATCGTGCGGACCATGCCCAACACCCCGGCGCTGGTCAAAAGCGGCGCTACCGCCCTATACGCCAACAACCAGGTGGATACCGAACAACGCGAACTGGCCGAGGCGATTATGCGTGCCGTGGGCCTGACCCTCTGGCTGGATGATGAGTCACAGATGGATGCGGTCACCGCCGTCTCCGGCAGCGGACCGGCCTACTTTTTTCTACTTATTGAACTGCTGCAACAGAGCGGCAACAAACTTGGTTTACCCGAAGAAGATGCACGCCTGCTGGCGCTCCAGACCGCCTTCGGCGCAGCCAAGATGGCGCTTGAGAGCTCGGACGAGTGCCGTGAGCTGCGCGCCCGGGTCACCTCGCCCGGGGGCACCACCGAGCGGGCCATTAACACACTTGAGAACGGCGGCATCCGGGACCTGTTTTACAAGGCCCTGGAGGGGGCGCGGGATCGCGCGACGGAGCTTGCGCAGCAACTGGGAGAGAAATAATCCATGGGCGCATTGACCTCAGTGCTGGATTTCCTGCTCACGACACTGTTCCAGCTCTATATTGCAGTGGTATTGCTGCGCTTTTTTCTCCAGTGGGCACGGGCCGATTTCTACAACCCGCTCTCGCAGTTTGTAGTCAGAATCACCACCCCGCTGGTACGCCCCCTCAGACGCATGGTGCCCGGACTGGGTGGCCTGGATCTTGCCACCCTGCTGGTCGCCTACCTGCTGACCTTGCTTCAGGTGTTCCTGGTCGGCACGCACATCTCGCAGTACCAGATTCCTGGAATGCTCGATGGACAAGCCCTGCAGCCCCTGGCTATCGTGTTGATTTCACTGCTTGATGTCTTTGCCCTGTCAGTGAGTATCTTCCTTATCGCCATCATCATCCAGGCGATAAGCAGCTGGGTCAATCCGGGCCACTATAATCCGGTGACAACGGTACTCTACAGCCTGACGGAGCCGCTGTTACGCCCGGCACGCCGCATGCTGCCGCCGATCTCGGGTATCGATCTCTCCCCATTACTGGTCCTGCTCGGTCTGCAGGCGCTGAAGATGCTGGTAGTGGGCCTGGCCCTTGGCTGATATGATGGGCTGGTATCGCTGGGACGGCGAAAATCTCATCCTCTCTGTCAGGGTGCAGCCACGGGCCGGCTGCGACGAAATCGTCGGGCCATACGGGGAGGAGAGCCTTAAGGTGCGGATCAGCGCGCCACCTGTCGAAGGAAAAGCCAATCAGCACCTAATCAAGTTTCTGGCCAAGGCCTTTGGTGTCGCCAAGGGGAAAGTGACCCTACTGAAGGGCGACGGAGCGCGGGAAAAGCTGTTATCCATCACTGCCCCCACCCGTTTCCCTGCGGTGGCACAAATCAAAGCACGGGAGGCCTCCTCGGGCCGATAACTCTGCTGTTATTCAAATATCCGGCGATTAGGTGTACATTTAGGCGCTGGGGCAGCTACGGGAAACTGCATCATTTCACAGAATCAATAGTAAAGGCTGGACGTGATACGGTCGGTGTGAAATAACCGGTTTGCGTGCAACGAAACAGACAGAAAAGAAGGCAGTAAATGGCAAATAAACGCTTCACCGAACAGATGCATGCTTACGGGCAATGGAAGGAAGAGCTCATCGCAGGCATCAATGACTATTCAAAGTGGTTGGATGCCAATCAGATGGCAAACCCGGAAGATGAGCTTCGAATCTTCGAAAGTATCAATTCGTTACGCTCGGACAAACTCACCATCGCCTTTGTTGCCGAATTTGCCCGCGGCAAGACCGAGCTGATCAACGCCATCTTCTTTTCTGAATATGATCGTCGACTGCTTCCTTCCGAAGCGGGTCGCACAACCATGTGCCCGACCGAGCTGTTCTACGATACTGACCACAAACACGCGTATATCCGCCTGCTGCCGATTGAAACCCGACTGAATGAGACCAGCATTGCCGAGTACAAGGCCGATCCTATTCACTGGAGCCATATCGATCTCGACCTGGAAAATGCCGACAACATGGCCGAAGCGTTCCGCGAGATTATCAAAACCAAACGTGTTCCGCGTGACGAGGCCCAGAAACTGGGACTCTACTCCGAGGCCGATACGCACCTGAACAAGCCCGACGGCTCGGCCCCCGATGAGATCGATATACCCATGTGGCGCCACGCCCTCATCAGCTTCCCTCATCCGCTGCTCAAGGAAGGATTGGTGATTCTGGACACACCCGGTCTCAATGCACTGGGAAGTGAACCTGAGCTGACGCTCAATATGCTGCCCAAGGCGGAGGCGGTCATGTTTATCATGTCAGCCGACACCGGTGTCACCAAATCCGATTTGGATATGTGGGTGCATAATGTCAAACCGATGCGCCAGGGTAAGGAAAAAGGCACTATCGTCGTACTCAACAAAATCGACACCCTCTGGGACGACCTCAAGAGCAACCAGGACGTCAACAGCACCATTGCAGAGCAATGCAAAAAAGCCGCGCAAACCCTGAGTATCGAAGCCGGCAGCGTTCATCCCGTTTCGGCGCAAAAAGGTCTGTTGGCCAAAATTCGTCACGATCAGGAGTTACTCAAGCGCAGCAATATCATCAGCCTGGAGTCAATCCTGGCCAACGACATCCTGCCGTACCAGCAAGAGATCGTCAGAGAGCACGTCAAGGCGGACGTGGGCAATATGATCAAGGATTCCCGTGATCTGCTGGCCTCGCGCTTTCACTCCATCAAAAACCAGCTGGAGGAGTTGCAAGGCCTCAGCGGCAAGAACAACGATGTAATCGAGCACCTGATGCAGAAAACACGCGAGGAGCAGGTGGCCTACCACAAAAATGTGGAGAGCTTTAACGCCAACAAAAAAATCCTCTCAGAGCAAAGCAAGAAGCTGCTGGGTATGCTCAGCCTCACCGAACTCGACAAGCTGGTATCCAGGAGCCGCGACGGGATGACCGGTACCTGGACAACCCATGGCCTGAAGGCGGGTATGAAGACCTTTTTCGACGGCATCAGCTCGATGCTCAAGGAAGTGGATGATTACTCGGAACAACTCAACAGATTGGTCAGCACCATCTACCACAAATTCCAGGCTGAACACGGTTTGCAAGGGATCAAACCCGTGCTCTACAACATTGACCAGTATATTGCCGAGATGGACAAGCTTTATGAGGAAGCCGAGGCCTTCCGCAACAGTCCTGTAACGGTAATGACCGAACAGCACTACGTGGTCAAGAAGTTCTTTATCTCCCTGGTCAGCCACGCCCGCAACGTCTTTTTCAAGGCCCACCGTGATGCCGAAAGCTGGAGCAAGGCGGTGATGACACCCCTGGTCAACCAGATTAAGGAACACAAGGAGCAAATGGAGAAACGCCTGGAAAACCTGCGCAAAATCAACGAATCGCGCGACACAATCGAATCACGCATGAACGAGTTGAAACGCAATGGTGCGATGCTGAAAAAACAGTATGAGGAAATTAACGGCATTCTCAAGATGATCAACCGTCCGCTGGATGCACAAGCCACTAACGCCTCAAAACCCGCGGCCAAAGCAAGCTGATGCGCACTGCAAGCGCATACTTGCACCAACAAACGCCGCTGATTAGACTTGCTGCACCGCCTAATTCATCCGAGAACAAAGTAGCTTAAATGCCCGATTCCATCCCGGCCGACTCCGTCGGCCTGGTCGACACCCAAACCCGGCACTTTGATAGCCCCCTCACACTCGACTGCGGGCGGGTGCTGCCGGAGTATGATCTGGTCTACGAAACCTACGGCGAGCTTAACGATAAGCGCGATAACGCCATCCTTATCTGCCACGCCCTCTCCGGGGATCAACACGCCGCCGGCTATCTCAGTACGGAAGACAGAAAACCCGGCTGGTGGGACACCGCCATCGGTCCCGGCAAACCTATCGACACCAACCGCTTCCATGTGGTCTGCCTGAACAATCTTGGCGGTTGCAAGGGCTCCAGCGGCCCCAACAGCATAAACCCCGAAACGGGCAAGCCCTGGGGGCCGGATTTCCCCATCGTTACCGTCCGTGACTGGGTCGAAAGCCAGGCTCGTCTGGCAGATGCTCTGGATATCGAGCAATGGGCGGCGGTGATCGGCGGTTCGCTCGGCGGCATGCAAGTGATGCAGTGGGCCATCGACTACCCGGAGCGGCTCCGCCATGCGGTGGTCATCGCCGCCGCCCCCAACCTCACCGCGCAGAACATCGGTTTCAATGAGGTGGTGCGCCAGGCGCTGCGCTCCGACCCGGACTTTCACGACGGCCGCTACTACGAGCACGGCGTGGTCCCGGCGCGAGGCCTGAAGATCGCCCGAATGCTGGGACACATCACCTATCTCTCCGATGACGCCATGCGCAAAAAGTTCGGCCGCGAGCTTCGCGAGGGCAAGATCAGCTTCGGCTTCGATGTGGAGTTCCAGGTGGAGAGCTACCTGCGCTATCAGGGGGAGAGCTTTGTCGATCGCTTTGACGCCAACACCTATCTGCTGATGACCAAGGCGCTGGATTACTTCGATCCGGCGGCCGAATTCGACGGCGATCTCTCGGCAGCGCTGGAAAAGATCAAGGCCAAATTTCTGGTCATCTCATTCACCAGCGACTGGCGCTTCTCACCGGCACGCTCAAGGGAGATCGTCAAGGCGCTGCTCGACGGCGACAAAACCGTCAGTTACGCGGAGATTGAGGCCCATCACGGCCATGACGCCTTCCTCATCCCGATCCCCCACTATTTCGATGTTTTCCGCGCCTATATGCAGCGGGTCGCTGCGGAGTGCCAGGCATGAGTACACTGCGCCCCGACCTGGAGATTATCAGCAAGTGGATCAAGCCGAGCAGCCGCGTCCTGGACCTGGGCTGCGGGGACGGTACCCTGCTCGAGTATCTTGAAAAGGAACGCGGCGTCGAAGGCTACGGCCTGGAGATCGACCCGGACAACGTGGTTGCCTGTATCGAACGCGGCGTCAGTGTCATTCAAAGCGACCTGGACGCCGGGCTCAGCGACTACTTCGACGACAACTCCTTCGACTATGTCGTCATGACCCAAACCCTGCAGGCGATGCACTATCCCTCGCGTCTTCTCAGCGAAATGTTGCGAGTGGGCCGCCAGGGCATCGTCACCTTTCCCAATTTCGGTCACTGGCGAAGCCGGTTTCAGATCGCCCTGGGCGGTCACATGCCCGTCTCCCGCGCCCTGCCCAACGAGTGGTACAACACCCCCAACATCCACCTATGCACTCTCAAGGACTTTGAGCAACTTTGCCAAAAACTTGATATTGAGATCCTGCAACGCAATGTGGTGGATACCGCCCACCGCAGCAACCTCGGCATGAAACTGCTGCCCAACCTGCTCGGCGAAATCGCTCTTTACCGCTTTCAGCACGGCTGACGGCCAAGCCTCCCTTGGTCTATAGTTGATCTATGGAGTCAATAATAAAGCAGGAGGTTCCCATGTTTTTGCGCGCTCTTTTCTTGTCGCTGATATTTCTTTTTACCCTCCCCGGCCCGGCTCAGGCGGAGCAATACCGCCAGTTCGGTGATTACCGCGTCCACTACAGCGCCTTCAAGTCAGACATGGTCAGCCCCGAGGTTGCCAAGGCCCATGGCCTGACACGCAGCCGTTATCGGGCGATTATCAATATCACGGTATTGAAAAAGAACGGGGAGAACGGCTATGCCCCGGTCAGCGCCCGGGTCGACGGAACCGCCAGGGATATTCATAGCAAGATACGCCAACTGGAGATGCAGGAGATCAGGGAAGGAACTGCCATCTACTATCTGGCGGAAATCCCTATCGTCGACAAACAGCGGCTGACCTTCGAGATTCGTGTTATCCCGGAAGGGGAGGAAATCGCCCGCAGCTTAAGCTTCGAGCGACAGTTCTTCGTCAACTGACAAGATAGGCGCGGGCGATGGTAAAGAGCCCAATCAGGATAACCAGCGCGCCGGCCAGATGGATAACACCGGGCCGACGCAGCATCGCTGTCAATTTTCCGGCGAAAATTCCCATCGCCAGCAGGTTGGGCAGGGTTCCCAGCCCGAAGCTCAGCAGCAGTAACGCCCCCTTGAGGGCACTGCCTGCGGAGACGGCCCAAATCAGCACACTGTAGACCAAACCGCAGGGCAGCCAGCCCCAGATAATACCCATCAGCAGTGCTTGGGAAGGACGACGTACCGGCAGCAGCTTACGCCCATAGGGTTCAAGGAAACGCCATAACTTACCGCCGAGCTTTTCCAGGCGGCTCATGCCGAACCACCACCCTCCCAGATAGAGGCCCATCGCCACCATGAACAACCCGGCGATCACCTGCAGCACCGTCTGGGCCTGGTGCACCGCCACCATGTTGGCGGCCAGTGCACCGACACCACCGAACAGGGCGCCGGCCACGGTATAGCTGAAAAGGCGACCCAGGTTGTAGTTAATCAGATAGGGCAGCAGAGCGGAGAATTTACCGCGCACCTGCTGCGGAAGGCCGAAACTGAGCGCTCCGACGATACCGCCGCACATTCCCACACAGTGGACACCGCCGAATAGGCCGACCAAAAAGGCCGCAAAATAGGTAACTTCTATCATCGCTCTTCTTTCATGCCGGCGGTCAACCGGCTTCAACACCTAAGTCGTCTGAAAGGAATTACAGGGTTATCTCAGCGCTCAGGGCCGGGTGAATTCAATAGCAGCTTTCCGGAGTACCAAACGAGGAACAGTACGGGAACGCCGATTAATGTGGTCAGGATAAAGAAATTCTCATAGCCCCAAGCGTCGACAATACCACCCGAATAGCCCCCCAGCAACTTCGGAAAGAGCGTCATCAACGAACTGAAGATGGCGTATTGCATCGCGGTAAAAGAGAGGTTGGTCAGGCTGGAAAGGAAGGCGATAAATGCTGCGCCGGCCAAACCCGCACTGATGTTGTCGGCGGCGATCACCATCACCAGCGTCGCCACATCATAACCGGTATGCGCCAGCAGTAAAAACAAAAGATTGGTCCCCGCCGAGAGCAGCGCCCCGACCATCAACATACGCATCACACCGAAGCGAACCGTCAGGATACCGCCGAGAAAACCGCCCACCATGACCATACCCAAACCGAAGGTCTTGGTGATACCGGATATCTCCTCCTTACTGAACCCGATATCCTGATAGAAGACATTTGAAATCACCCCAAGGACGATGTCCGAAATGCGGTAAAAACCAATCAACAACAAAAGAATCCACGCTGTATGCAGGCCGTGCCGGCGAAAGAACTCGAGCACTGGGTCTATATAGGTCTCCTGAAGCACCCTGCGGTTGGCAACATGCAGGGTAACAGCCAGTCTGCCGACCAGCAGGGCGACCGCCACAGCAAAGAGAAGGTGCAACGCCTCGGCAACAAACCCCGATAGGTGCGAGTTGAAAGCGTAGTGCGCAAGCCGCTGCTGAAAAGATTCCGCTGTGGAGGAGGTGAGAACATAGCTCGCTATAAGACCACCGACCATCAGTGCGAATAACAGCAAAAAACGCAGGTACTCTTTCAGCCCGTGCAAATACCGGCTTTTCGACGCCGAGGTATCCGGCTCACGGATCACGAGTGTGGTCGCCACACCCACTAACATGGTGCCCGCCATTAGCAAATAGGTCAGCACCCACGCCGCGTAGCTGTAGTCATCCTTGCTTGATCCGAACAGGGCCGCCAGATAGAGCGCGCCGGCCCCTGACACCAGCATGCCGATCCGGTAACCGGCCATGTAGGTGGCGGAAAGCAGCGCCTGCATTTCGCTCTCAGCCACCTCAATGCGATAGGCATCAATGACGATATCCTGTGTCGCGGCGGAAAAGCCCAGCACCACCGCCGCCAGCGCCAGCGCCGAAAGCGCATCCTCACCCGACGCCGGATCGACGCCGGCCATCGCGATAATGGCGGCAATAACCGTCGCTTGGGCCACCAGTAGCCAGGCTCGCCGCCGACCGAACACCCGCGTTAACAGCGGCAGCGGTAATTTATCGATCAGCGGCGCCCAGACGAACTTGAACGAATAACCCAGCGCCGCCCAACTGAAAAAAGTGACAGTCGAGCGCTCGACGCCCGCCTCGTTCAACCACAACGAAAGAGAGGAGAAGATAAGCAACAGCGGCAACCCGGCAGAGAAACCGAGGAAAAGCATGGTAACAGCCTGCGGCCTGGTCCAGGCATACCAGGCTTCGCGCCAACTGCGCCGACTCATTTTAACGCCCACCGGCAGATTCGCAACGAACAAACACATCGTCTATCGTGCCGATAAACGAATGGGATAACAAATACCGGTTGACAGGAGACGCTATCATTTTCTTCATATTTGACAGGAGAGAACCGCTCAGTGTACTGCCCCGTCACGCAATAAACCACCGCCCAAGACTGTCGTGCCCGGGACCGGCGACTTGCTAGGGACAATTTAAGTGGTAAGCTGCGTGTATAGCTGTTGGCAACGGAGTGCTGGCAATGATACGTAGATCACAAATCGAATGGGCGCAACGGCTCACCGGTACCTTCCTGATTCTATATTTCTTGCTGCTCCCCGGTCTGCTTTCGGCCGGGATCTTCCGCTGGCAAGAACCCGACGGCCATACCCACTACGGCGATCAGCCGCCCGAGGGCGCGCACGATCTGCGGGAACTTCACATTCCCACCGTTGATGGATACAGCCGCATCGCCGCCGTGATCGATGGCGATACGGTGGAGCTGGGTGACGGTCGCCGGGTACGGCTGCTCGGCATCAACACACCGGAAGTGGCGCACCACGGGCGCCCCGGCGAGGCGCTGGGGGAGAAGGCCAAAGGCTTTCTTGAACGGCAACTCAAAAACAAAAAAGTGCGCCTGCGCTATGATATTGAACGCCGGGATCGCTACGACCGGCTACTCGCGCACATCTTTCTCGAGGATGGGCGCAATATCAACGCCATGCTGCTGCAAAAAGGGCTGGCCCACGCCCTGTTCAAATGGCCCAACATCAAACATATCGACAACTACTACACCCTGGAGCGACGGGCCCGGCAACAGGGAAAGGGAATATGGGCGCTGCCCGCCTACCGGATCCGCCCCATGGAAAACCTGCTATCGCTGCGTAACCGTTTCGTGCGCCTGCGGGGAACGGTGGATGTCGTCGAACACAAGCGTCGGTACAGCTACCTGACTTTCCGTAACAGGCTGCGGGTGGCAGTCGATCAGTCACGCTTACCGCTATTTGAAGAGGCGGGCATTGAGCTGGACGCACTGCCCGGCAAGAAAATCACCCTGCGCGGCTGGCTCCGGCAGCGCGACGGCAGCCCCTTTCTCAAGCTGGAACACCCCTACCAGCTGGAGCGCCAAGACTGAGGCGGGTTAAAGCGAATAGTCGTAATCAATAATCAGCGGGGCGTGATCCGAGAAACGCTCTTGTTGATAGATATCCGCTTTTTTCACCACCGTTTTCAGCTGCGGGGTGATCACCTGATAGTCGATACGCCAGCCCACATTCTTCGCCCGGGCCTGACCGCGATTGGACCACCAGGTGTAACGCTCGGGACGCGGGTCGACCACGCGGAAGGCATCCACAAAACCCATCGGGCCGAACACCTTATCCAGCCAGGCGCGCTCTTCAGGCAGACAGCCGGAGTTCTTTTGGTTGGCCTTGAAGTTTTTGATATCGATCTCCTTGTGGACGATGTTCCAGTCGCCGCAGATGACGAACTCCCGGCGCTGGCGACGCATCTTGCGCATCCGCTCCTCAAAGCGCTCCATAAAGCTGTATTTGATCTGCTGGCGCTCCTCCTTGGCCGAACCGGAGGGCAGGTAGAGCGAGCAGACCGAGAGCTTACCCGCCTCTGTCTGAAAATCGGCCTGGATAAAGCGTCCCTCCGCATCCATATCCTCGAAGCCCTTGCCGAGCCCGCGGGTCACCTTCTCCGGCTCCCGTCTGCTATAGATGGCCACTCCGGAATAGCCCTTCTTATGCGCATCGAAAAAATAGGCGTGGTAGCCCTTGGGATAGTGCAGCTCCGCCTCCAACTGGTGCTCCTGTGCCTTGGTCTCCTGCACGCAGACCACATCCGGCTTCTGCTCGACCATCCACTCGAAAAAACCCTTCTTGGCGGCGGCACGAATGCCGTTGAGATTGGCGCTGATAATTCGCATACAACTATCCACTGGCGGTGAAAACAAAGAGCCGAAGGATACCAAGCCGCCCATAAAAAGGCACGATGCGTCCCACCCCGACCACTGTTACAATACTGCCCGAAAGAGTGATTTCACCGCAAAGGCGCAGAGACGCAAAGACATATTTGGTCAATGAGGCTATAGCTATCACATTCGTGTGACACTAAACTCCCTACTGTCGCCGAATCAGGCCACGCAATGCAGCACCTTGGTTATTCGCCGGCAGCGACCCTGTATGTCTGAACCGGTACGCTATGACATGCTAAACCTTTGCGCCTTGGCGCCTCTGCGGTTAGCTTTTGCGGGCTTGGCAGTTAACCATACTTTAATTCATTCAGCACACAGCGCCGGGGGCATAAATGCAAGACTATAAGCGTGAATTTATCGAGTTTGCCATTGAGAACAATGTACTGCGCTTCGGCCGGTTCACGCTCAAATCCGGCCGCGTCAGCCCCTACTTCTTCAACGCCGGACTGTTCAACACCGGCGAGCACCTTACCCGTCTGAGCCGCTTCTATGCCGCGGCGATTCAGGACTCCGGCATCGAATTCGACACCCTGTTCGGACCCGCCTACAAGGGGATCCCGCTGGCGGCCACCACCGCGGTGGCGCTTTATGACCGCTACCAGCGCAACATCCCCTACTGCTTTAACCGCAAGGAGGCCAAGGACCACGGCGAGGGGGGCAACATCGTCGGCGCACCGCTTGAGGGGCGCATCCTCATCATCGACGATGTGATCACCGCCGGCACCGCCATCGGCGAATCGATGGAGATCATCAATGCCGCCGGGGCGAAAGCCGCCGGTGTGGTTATCGCCCTGGACCGCCAGGAGAAGGGCAAGGGCGAGCTCTCCGCCATTCAGGAGGTGGAGAGGCATTACGGCCTTAAAGTGGCCGGCATTATCACCCTGGCTGACCTGATGGACTACCTTAAGGACAACGAGGCGATGGCCGAACACCTGGAGGCCATTGAGGCCTATCGCAATCAATACGGGGTCTGAGCCCCGGGAGCAAAGCGCATGCAGCTACCGACCAAAGACGCCCAGACCAACCTGGTGCAGGAGCACTATGCGGTGATCTATACCCCGAAGAAGAGCCGCAACCGCTTTCCCGACAACTGCGTCACCGTCTACGACACCGACATCGAGGCTATCGAGGCGGCCGATGCCGAAAAGGGGCTCTATGCGGCAAAGGTCATCGGCCCCTCACGCTCCTCCGAGGGCTTCATGCTCTACTACCTGGCGCACTGGCTGACCTGATGGAGTGCCGCCCCGGCTGCGGCGCCTGCTG